>JAITCI010000085.1 GCA_031283155.1 Spirochaetota bacterium
CATTTGAGATTGGCGCTTGTCTTCAGAATCGCGAAGCCTTTCGGGAGAAGGAAATTGCGCCCGTCGCCGTTGGCGACTTCCTTGATATCCCCCTCTTCCCCAAGTCCGCTTATATCTGCCTTCAGGATCACTTCCATAATAGTATTCGCTCCTTTGTTCTTTTGTGTTTTACCGATCAGTAAAGGGGAGAAGCGCCACAGCCCGTGCGCGGTTGATCGCGGTCGCGAGAAGCCGTTGATGCTTTGCGCAGGTGCCGGTGATACGGCGGGGCAGGATCTTCCCGTGCTCCGTGATGGAGCGCCGGAGCATATCCGTATTTTTGTAGTCGATTTCCTTTATTTTTTTGGAGCAAAAATGGCAGAGCTTTTTGCGGAAGAATTTTTTCTTGCCGTTGCCCTTGCCGTGTTCTCCCCTGTCGCCGCCGTCCCTGTCGGATGAATTCCGATCACGGTTATAGCCTCTGTCGCGGCCATAGCTTCTTTCGCGGCCGGATGATTCCGCGCGCGGAGTATGTGTGTCTTGCCCTTCCCGCGCAGGCGCGGCGGTTTCCGCCGGGTTTGTCATTTCTTTATTGTCCATAAACTCAACTCTCCTTCGATTTGTTAAAATGGAACGTCATTTTCTTCCATGGGTGATTCATCGAGATACTGCGCGTCATCGTCGGTGTATCCGCCCTGATCGCCCTGCCAGGAGGATCGATTTTGCCCCCCCGCAGGACTCGCGGGCGGCCGGGAATCGTATCCCGCATCGCGTGCCGACTCGGCGCGGTTTCCAATCAGGATAACCGAAGAGGCGGAAATCTCAACCACATCGCGCTGTTGCCCCTCCTGCGTGGTATAGCGTCTCTGCGAGAGCCGGCCCTCAATGGCCACCTTTTGCCCCTTTTTGAGCCGCGGGGCGACCGCTTCCGCGAGTTTGCCCCAGTAGACAATGTTGAAATATTCGGTAATCTCTTTCAACTGTCCGCCCGGATCCTTATAGCTGCGGTTCATGGCCACAGAAAAGGTGAGGCGCGCGTTTCCATTGGAGGCGTAGCGCAGATCGGCGTCGCGGGTTAAATTGCCGCCCACGAGAACAATATGGTTGATCGTGAATGCCATATCGTCTACGCCTCCTGGCGTATGATAAGGTGGCGCAGGAGACCCTCCTTGATACCGAACTCCTTGCGCAGAACCGCTATGGCTTGCGTGTCGATGGAGAAGCGGTACAACACATATTTGCCCTCATTGCGCTTGCGTATCACATACGCAAGCCTTTTTACGCCCAGATCCTCGCGGTTGACGTCGACAGCGCCATTTTCTTTCAGTATGGCTTCGACCATGGCCGTCGTGCCGCTGTCCCCTGTTAATTTGGGGTCAAAAACACACATTAACTCGTACTTTTGCATTATTCCTCCCTGTGGGGTAGAGTCTACATCCCCGTCTCATTCGCGGGGATAGAGAGTAGGTGTAGATTAAAATACAGGTTATCACGCCCGGGAGTCAAATTCTTACTCTTTCCGCAGGATGTCAGCCGTATATTTTCTGTCGGGTATGGACGCATTGCTCTCGATCTATACAGACCTTTTCGCGCTCTATGGACCGCAGGGCTGGTGGCCTCTCGGGAAGGGGTATCACCCGGGTGATTATTCCCCGCCTCGGGCAAAGGCAGGTATATTTGAGGTGTACTTGGGTGCCGTACTCACGCAAAACAGTTCCTGGAATGGCGCAAGCATGGCGATTGGGGAACTGAAACGGCGATCCTGCATAAGCGCCTCCGCGTTGCTTGCGCTTCCCGCAGAGGAACTGGAACAGGCGATACGCCCCGCGCGGTACTGGAAGCAAAAGGCGCGGTATCTTCGCGGGCTTGCGGAATTTTTTATGGCGCTTCGCGGACGGATCCCGAGTCGGGAAGAGCTTCTGGCGCAAAAGGGGATTGGGCAGGAGACGGCGGACTCCATTTTATTGTACGCCTATCATCAGCCTGTCTTTGTGGTGGATACCTATACGCGCCGGTTTTTTGCCGCGCTTGGAATACTGACGGGCAGGGAAAGCTATGCGGAGATCCAAAATATGTTTATGAACGCGCTTCCGCGCGATGCGGCGCTCTTTAATGAATATCACGCGCTCATCGTTCGCCACGCGCGCGCGTATTACAGCAGAAAACCCCATGGGGTCGGCGATCCGCTGGGATCAAAACACAGCGAAAGCGAGGCATAGAGTGAGCGAAGCCGCCCTGCCGGGAATCAGCGATATCGCGGTTTATCTTCCGCGATTTTCAATAGACATTGCTTCCATTGTCGCGGCTCGGGTAGCCGAGGACGCGGCCGGCGGAGAGAAGTATCTGCGCGCGCAGGAGTCGACCGGACAAAAGAGTATGCGTTTTCCCGAATCCTGGGAAGACAGCGCGACCATGGCCGCCGAGGCGGCGCGCGCGCTCTTTGACGCGAACCCGGGGATGGCGCAAAGCCTGCGCTATCTCATGGTCGGGACGGAAACCGGACTCGATCACTCCAAGCCGCTCTCGGCCTGGGTGCAGGGGATGCTTGATCGGATCGGACACGAACTCGCCGGGAATCTTTTGTCGGCGCAAACCCAGCACGCCTGCGCCGGCGGAAGCGTCGCGCTCTTTTCCGTCGCCGCCCAGCTGGCTCTTGCGGGGCGCGCGCATGAAAACGGCCTCGTGATCTGCTCGGACGTTGCGCGCTATCCGCGCGGTTCCACCGCCGAATTAACGCAAGGAGCGGGTGCTGTCGCGCTTTTAGTGCAGCCGGAGGCGCGGCTTGTCGGGCTTGATCTGACAACCTGCGGATTTGCGTCGCGCGACGTCGATGATTTCTTCAGGCCGCTCGGGAGTGAAGCGGCATACGTGAAGGGGGCGTACTCCATACGCTGCTACCGCGAGGCGTTCGAAGAGGCTTTTCTTGATCATGCGGCGCGCCGGAGCGCAAGCCCAAAGGAAGTTCTGGAGGGAACGGATATTTTCGTTTTGCACGCGCCCTATTACAGGCTCCCTGTTGATTCCCTGCGATGGCTTGTTTCGCGGCAGCTTGCCTGCGACAGCGCAAAGAGCGTCGCCTTTATTCAGGAAAAAGGGTACGAGGATTCCGTGAGCGCCGCCGCTGTGGCCGGGAATCTCTATACCGGATCGCTCTATCTCGCGCTGTTCCGCGCGCTTAAGGGCGCGCATACGCGTTTTGGCAAGGATATCGGCGGCAAGCGAATTCTCCTTGCCTCCTATGGTTCGGGAAATACAATGGCCGTTTTTTCGGGCGTCGTGGCCGAAGGCGCATACAACGTCATTTCCAGATGGAAAACCCGCAACCACGAATCCAGTTTCGCGAACGCGAGTCTGGAAATGTATGAGGAGTGGATGCGGCGGGAGAGTCCGGGCATTCCCCTCGATAAAAACGCGCATCCATCTGACGAAAGGCTTCCGCGCGAGGGTGCCTTCTATCTCAGGAATATTCGTGAGGACGGGTATCGCGAGTATGGGATCAAGAGCTAGTAAGCGGAATACGATCACCGTTCGCAAAAAAAGGCACCTTGAGGTCTGCCTGCGCGAAAAAAATTTCCGGATCGAGGATGTACGCGGCGCGGGGTTCGGCGCTATCCACTTTGTGCATGAGTGCCTTCCGGAGATCAATGCCGACGGGATCGACACCGGCGTTGAATTTCTCGGCAAGAAGCTCTCGTTCCCATTTCTCATTTCCTGTATAACCGGCGGCACTCTGGACGGTTCCCCGTTAAATATCTCGCTTGCCGGGGCGGCGCAGCGCGCGCGTGTCGCTTTTGGTCTGGGATCCATGCGCATCCTCTTTCATGAACCGAAGGCATATAAGGATTTTGCTGTGCGCTCCCTTGCGCCGGACGTTCCTCTGCTCGCGAATATCGGCGCGGCGCAGCTTGCGGAATTCGCGCCCCTGCGCATTCTGGAGGCTGCGCAGAGTCTGGACGCGGACGCGCTCGTGGTACATCTCAATCCCGGGCAGGAGATCGCGCAGACCGGTGGGGACGTTGATTTTCGCGGCGTCATGGACGCGATCTCGGCGCTGATAGAACTGAACAGGCTGCCCATAATTATAAAGGAAACCGGTCATGGTATTCGTCCGCGCCGCGCGCGGGATCTCCTGGCGCGCGGGGCAGCCTGGGTTGACCTTGCCGGCGCAGGCGGCACGGATTTTTTGCAGGTGGAACTCGCTTGTCGCGAAGAAGGCTCTCCGGATCAGATCGCCAATCCCTTTGCGTCCTGGGGTCTGCCCACGGCGCTCATTCTGGCCGCGCTCCGCGTCCAGCGTTCTCCGGGAGATCGGCGGGAAGCCATGCCGGTTATCGCCTCGGGCGGACTCAGGAATGGGCTGGATCTCGCGAAGTCCCTTGCCCTCGGCGCGGGGCTTGGCGGGATGGCGCTTCCGCTCGCGCGCGCCTGCGCAGAGCGCGGGGAAGAGGGGATTACCGGAGTATTGGATCGCATCCACCATGAACTCATCATGGCCATGTTTCTGACGGGTTCGCGTACCATTCCGTCTCTTCGCCGCGCCGATTTATATTACGACGCCGATTTTACCGCCCTGCTTCAGGGCTTGCTTGCCGCCGAGGAAGGGTATGCGCATGGGTGAAGACGGCAGGAAAGAGCGGCTGGCGCATCTTGGGCGCGAAGAGCGCCGCCGTCTCCTCTGTTCGGAACATCCGGATCTGGCGGACTCGCTTGCGCGCGCCGAGGATCCCGCGCTGCTCTCCGATCTCAGCGAAAAGATGATTGAAAATTCAATATCCTTTTTTGCCCTGCCCTTTGGTGTCGCTGAAAATTTTCTGATCGACGCCGCCGCGCTCTCTGTCCCCATGGTAACCGAAGAACCCTCGGTGGTGGCGGCGGCCTCGTTTGCGGCGGGGCTGATCCGCCTGGGCGGCGGGTTTACGACCGAGGCGAAGGAGGCGGAACTCGCGGCGCAGGTTTTTTTGGAGCAGGTTCCCGAAACATTCTGTCAAAACGGGCTTGATCAAGCGGAGCGCGAGGCTCTGGACGCGCAGCTTGGCGCTCTTGCCGGACAGGTATTGCCTTCGCTTATCGCGCGCGGCGGCGGGTTTGCGGGCAGCAGCATAAGCGCGCTTTCCGGAATTCCCGGAGTGGTGCGCGCAGATCTGCGTCTTCGGGTCTGCGACGCCATGGGCGCAAATATGGCCAACACCTTCGCCGAGGCCGCGCGCAAGCTGCTCGAGGATCGCACGGGGGGGCGGGCGCTCGCCGCCATCCTCACGAACGAGTGCGCCCTGCGGCTTGCCGAGGCGCGTTTCTCCCTGCCGGTGAAGCTCCTGCGCCGCGCGGGACAGAAGGGCGAAGAGATCGCGCGCAGGCTTATGCTCCTGTCCGAGGTTGCGCATCATGATCGCGCGCGCGCGATCACCGCGAATAAAGGGGTGATGAACGGTATCACCGCGCTCGCGCTTGCGACCGGCAATGACACCCGCGCCGTTGAAGCGGCGGCTCATGCCTGGGCCTCGCGAAGCGGGCGCTATCTTCCGCTCACGCGCTACGGATTGGATCGGGGGCGTCTTACCGGGGAGATCATTCTGCCCCTGCCTCTGGCATCGGCAAGCAGCATGGCCGGGCTGCATCCGGGCGCTCTGTTTTCTCTTTCGCTCCTGGGGAGTCCATCCGCGCCCCGCCTGGCCGCGATAGCCGCCGCTCTGGGACTCGCGCAAAACCTCGCGGCGCTGCTGGCATTGGTGGGGGAGGGTATCCAGGCCGGGCATATGCGGCTGCATACGCGGCGAACGCCGTAAACCCGGGAAAGCTCGCGCTCCCGTTGGATACAGCAGCGCAGATCTACGCAAACTCCGGACGCCGTTCCCTGAATCAACAGCAGGCATACGCATACAAAACAGCCGCGTGTGGCCGTACAACACAAGCAGCAGCGGTACGTACAGGATCGCGTATAACAGTTCCAGTACGCCGCCCACATAAGGCGCATTTCAAAGAGTCACGCGAACGCCTCGGCTCGCGAGAGCCGGGGCGTTTACACGACGTAAACACTCCGCGCTCGACAGGATGTCGGAAAAGTGTTTATGCCCTGTGGGGTACGGGACGTCTTTCGTTTCTGCGCGCCGCTATTATGATCCATGCGTAGCTTTATGGATGACCGCCGCAAAAATGGATATGCCGAATGAATTCCTCCTCTGTCACAGTCCGCGCAGCCCCAAGCCTCGCCCTCATTAAATACTGGGGAAAAGCGAATGGGAGCGAGCCGCCTAATCGTCCGGCGACGAGCAGCATCGCCGTCAGTCTGGAGGGGTTGTACAGCGAGGCGCGCGTAACGTCGGCGGAGAATCGCGACTGCGTAATCCTCGATGGGCGCGAGATGGACGGCAGGCGCTACGCCGCTTTTTTTGAGAATATCCGCGCCTGCCTGGACGTAAAACACTTTTACGAATGTATATGCAGGAATAATTTCCCGAGCGCCGCCGGACTCGCGAGTTCATCGTCAGGTTTCGCGGCATTGGCTGCGGGCTGCGCGCGGCTCTCCAGTCTGCTTCTTGAAAAACCAACGCCGGATTTGCGGACGCTTTCCGCGTTGGCGCGCGTGGGTTCGGCTTCGGCTGCGCGCGCGGTCTATCCGGGCTTTGTGATCCTGAAGGCGAACGCCGAGGCGGCTCTGCCTCTGTACGCTCCCGATTTCTGGCCGGAGCTGCGCGTGATTGTGGCGCGGATCAGCGATGAGGCAAAGCCGCGCTCGTCGCGCGACGCAATGGAACATACGCGCGCGACGAGCCCATATTACCCGGCATGGCTGCGGGACAGCCGCGCGCTTTTCACCCGCGCGCTCGCAGCGCTGGAGAGGCGCGATCTCGCGCAGCTTGGCCCCCTCATTCGCGCGAGTACCTATCGTATGTTTGGAAGTATTCTGGCCGCTGATCCCGTTATCATATATTGGAAGCCCTTAACGCTCGCGCTTCTGGAGCAGCTTGAAGAGCTTCGCGGTCAGGGACTCCTGCTTTTTGAAACCATGGACGCCGGACCGCAGGTCAAGATATTTTGCCTTGAGCGGGAAGCCCGGCAGGCGGTTGCCTCAATTCAAAAGGCGATCCCGGAACTGGCGGATCGGCTTTCCGTGCTTGCGCCCGGCGGCGGTCTCACCTGGCCGGAACAAGAAACCTGAAGAACCGGTATCCATCAGCCAATCTTCGAAATAATATAAAAGCCGCCCAGGAGCAGCACCACAAAGGCAATCGAAAGCCAGTTGAAGTAGCGGTCGATGAATGTTTTGATGGTCTCTCCAAAAAAATAAATCAGGGCGGATACCGCAAAGAAGCGTATCGAGCGCCCGAGAACAGAGGCGATGAGAAAAGTCAGAAAAAAACCGGTAAAGTCGGGCATACCCCCGAGTTCCTGTATCCGGGCGACGCCGAAGATCCGGGTAAGCGCGTCCTCGACCGCCCAGGCGCTTTGCGAATGGCTGAAGAGGGTAGAGGCTGCCACTCCCGCCGAAATGGTAAAGATTTTATAGGGGATGGGGGTGAGCGCCGCGATGAGTACAGCCCAGAAGTTATAGGCGGCGAAGGTTGCCGCGAGTTTGTTGAAGATCTCGTTTGCGTTGTAAAAATCGACGATAGATTTGCCTACGCTCTCCCAGAGACCGTAGCCGATATAATAGCCAAGCACACCTCCAAGCACGGAAAAAACCGAACATACGAAGGCATAGCGCCAGGCGCGCTTTGGTTTTCCGAGGTCAAGCGCGATCAGCAGCACGTCCGGCGGAACGGGGAAAAAGGAAGACTCGGAGAAGGCATTGACGGCCAGCGCCGGGGTACCATAGGGTGTATCTGCCCAGTGGAGTACCCAGTCGTAGAGTCTGCGGATGATATTTGGCCGTTTTTCGTTCATGTTTGCCTCTCTGATGGCATCGTGATTGCCGGATAGAAAAACAATAACGCCATTTTACCGCTCCGACAATGTATTCACAAAACGCTTCCATTTATTGCAATTTTGTCTCATACTGCTATTCAGAATCCGGAATCATTTGGAGGCGATTATGTCGATTATGCGAGTCCGTCTGCTTGCGCCTGTTTTCGGGATATGGATGCTCATTCTTTGTTCCTGCGGTTCCGAAAGCGTGATCACCATTCTGCACTTTGCGGATTTCCATGATTTTCTCCAGCCTGCCGTAAGTGTTGTGGATAACCATACCAATGAGGTAGGCGGTATTGCGCGCCTTATAGGGACGGTGCTCAGGGAAAAAAGCGCAGCTCCGGATTCCACTTTTGTATTGTCTGCGGGAGACGCTGTTCAGGGAACAACCTTCTCCACGTTTTTCAAGGGCGAGATCATCTATTCGCTCTTTGACAAATTTGTGGACTACACCGTGCTGGGCGTACACGATCTGGATTACAGCCTGGAAAATCTGATAGAGCTGACCAAAGACAGGAAATATCAGTTTTTGGCCGCCAATGTCCTCGATAAGGAAGCGAAACCATTTTCTGGCCGCGATTATGCCATACGGGAGGTTAATGGTGTAAAGATTGGTTTTTTCGGTTTGACCAAACTCATCACGGCAATCTTACAATCGGAAAAAAATATAGGCTATCTTAATTTCGCACCCGTGGAGGATGTCGCCAAAACCATGGTGCAAACTCTGCGCTCCCAGGGTGCCGATATAATCATCGCGCTTACCCATCAGGGTTTCGAGGAGGATAAAAAACTGGCGCGTACGGTCGAGGGCATTGATCTGATTGTGGGTGGACTCTCACATACCAATCTGATTAAGGGGTTCCAGACATTTGATACCATTATTGTGCAGGCCGGGTTCCGGGGTGAAAATGTCGGAAAGGTGGTCATCCGGTACGATAAAAAAAAGAAAACCGTTATCTCCATCACTCCAACGATCATTCCGGTGATTGGCTCGTCGCCTGCGGATGCTGAAAGCGCGCGGGTGGTTGAGGAATACGCCGAAGACATGGCCACTAAAATGGGCGTTGTTATCGCAAAGACCGACGTACACCTTGAGGGTACGCGCGAAGTGGTCCGCAGAACGGAAACCAATCTTGCCAATATGATAACCGATTTCATGTGTCTCTCCAGCGGCGCGGAACTTTGTCTCATCAACTCCGGCGTCATCCGCGCCAGCATAAGTGAGGGCGATATCCGCGTCGCCGACGTAATCAATACCCTGCCCTATCCGAATAGTGTTTCTGTTGTGCGCATTCCCGGCCGGGCAATCTACCGTATTCTTGAGAAAAGCGCGGCGTGTCTCCCCGGGGAAGGGAGATTTTTGCAGGTTTCCAAAGGCGTGAGTTATAAAATCAGGGGAAGGGTTCTTGAAGAGTTTCTTTTTAATGGCCGTGAGATCGACTTCAACCGCTATTATGCCGTAGCGACCAGCGATTTTCTCGCCGACGGCGGAGATAATTATCCCGAATTCAAACAGGATCTGAATCCAAAAAACACAGGGCAAACCATGGCTGAGTGCATTATCGCTGTGCTCCGGCAGGTGGGCAGCGTCAGTCCGAAGATTGAGGGGCGCATTGTGCGTCTTGAGGAATAGGCTTTGCTGTGAAACCCAAAAAAAGAGACCTGCATTTCGGGTCTCTTTTTTTTGGGTTTTGTGTTAAACTTGTTATTACAAGCGGATGCTTTTCGGGAGAGGGATATGGCAAAGAAGATTACGTGGATATATTCACTCATTTTGTTTGCAGTCAGCGTGGTATGCGCTCCTGCGTATCTTCCGGCCATGCCGCCGCATCCGAGCATCATCAATACTCTCCGCGAGCGGGGCGATAATGCGGGTCTTGCGCGGCTCGGCGCGCGCGCGCAAGCGGAAGCCAGGCGCAGGATACAGCATCGCAGAGCTTCCCCAATCCAGGGGGAGTACAGGGTACTCGTGATTCTGGTGGAATACAGTGATCGCGTCTTCAGACCCGTTTCAACGCCGACTTTTTATTCCCGTCTTTTGAACGGCGCTGCGCCCGGCGCTCTTTCCATGAAAAAATATTACGCCGATATGTCCGGCGGAATCTTTAACATTTCGATTGACGTTGTTGGACCGTACAAGGCGTCGGGGACTGCGGTACATTATGGCGCGAATGACAGTGAAGGCAATGATCTCCGACCCGCGACTCTGGTTCGCGAAGCCGTACTCAAAGCGCAGGCTGCCGGGGTGGATTTTGACCCCTACGACAACGACGATGATGGGTATGTGGATACCGTCATGGTTATACATGACGGTATCGGGGAAGAAGTTTCAGACAGGCCAAATGATATTTGGTCGCACGCCTGGGAACTCTCTTCTGGGCAGGGCCACGACGATGGCGACGGACCTGTGGCTATAGGCTCAAAGACCGTGGACGTCTACTGTATTCAACCGGAGTATACCTTCAGCGCCGGAGACAGCGCGATTGGCGTTTTTTGCCATGAATACGCACATATCCTGGGCTTGCCGGATATGTATGATACAACGGACGCCACGGCCGGCGCGGGCGATTTCACGATCATGGCCTCGGGCGCGTGGTGCGGACCGGATGACGATGGTTCGCATCCCACCCCGTTTCTCGCATGGGAAAAGAATATGCTGGGCTGGCTTGCGTACACAACTCCAACCGCCGCGCTTGCCGCTCTCCCCGCTTTCAAAACCTCGGTAGTGGCGCTTTCTGCTATTCCTGTGGACAGGCAAGCCTCGCCGGTTGCGCTCTTTGCGGGGCTTCTCGCCGCAGGCGGGCTGGCCTGGTTCGCGCCGCGAACGCGGCATACCGCCGTTCTCATACTTGTGTTTGCGTTCCTGCTTGGAGCGATGGTTTGGGGTGCGAACTGCGGCGGTTCGGCACCGCATAACCCGGGCGGCACTTTATCCTCTGACTCCGGCATTTCCTCTGACTCCGGCGTTTCTGTTTCTTCCGCATCCTCTGATTCTGGCGTTTCTGTTTTTTCCGCATCCTCTGTTTCCGGCAGTCCCGTCGTCCCCGGATTTGTCACGCTTGGGGATATTGAAACAACGCGCGAGGCGGTGAAGATTCCTTTGGGGGATCCGGCCGGGCGGCAATACTACCTTCTTGAAAATAAGGCGGTGAAGAGCGGAACCTGGACGCAGTATTTTCCGGGGAATGGGCTTTTGATTACGCATATCCATGACGGAGTTATTAACGCCAAAATAGATTTCAATACAGTCAATGACGGCAGGAACAGGATTCACGGTGTTAATGTTGTTGAGGCGGATAATAACAGACGCCTTTGGACAAATGCCGACTATGGTACGGCGTCAGATCTCTTCAGAAGCAGGAGTTTTACTCCAGGCACAACGCCCGCGACTTTTTACTATAATGGAACTTCTTCCAATAATTGGTCAACCAACGGCACCACTTTGTCCAAAGTGTATATATCCAACATCAGCGCCGCCGGGGCGGTTATGACTTTTGAGTATAAGGTGCAGCAATAACCGGCAGGGTGTGCGAGGGCTGGATTTAACCTGAATACGTATCGGGAGGCGGGATATGGCAGCGAAAAGAGTATGGATATATTTGCTCATCTCTCTCGCAATCAGTGCGGTATGTATCCCTGTTGCTCTGGCGGCCATGCCGCCGCACCCCGATGTTATAAACTCTCTCCGCGAGCGGGGCGATACAGCCGGGCTTACGAGGCTCAGCGCCCGCATGGAAGCGGAAGCCAGACGAAGTATGCAGCGCATCACGACTCCAACGAAACCTGTTCAGGGCAATTATAAGGTTTTGTTTATTCTGATAGATTTTTATGATTACAAGTTTAATGATGTTTCCACTCCGGAATTTTATGCAAACCTCTTAAACGGCACCTCGTCTGACGCCTTCTCCATGAAAAGATATTACAGCGATATGTCCGGCGGGGTTCTGCAGCTTACGATGGATGTTTGCGGGCCGTACCGCGCGGCGAATAACAGGGCGTATTACGGCGCAAATAAAACCAGTACGCAAGGCAGCGACAGTTTCCCCGCAACGCTGGTTCGCGAGGCCGTCATCGCCGCAGACGCCGACGGGATTGATTTTTCCCCCTATGATATGGACGGCGACAATGACGTGGATACCGTTATGATCATCCATGCCGGTCCCGGGGAAGAATCCATAACCACTGACACGGACGCTATATGGTCGAAGGCGTGGGATCTCTATTCCGGAAGCTACTACGGCGACGGCGCCGGAAGGTATACGACCGCAAGCGGCAAACGGGTCAATATATTCTGCCTTCAGCCGGAGTTTACCAAAACTCCCGGAGACAGCGGGATAGGGGTTTTTTGCCACGAATACGGGCATATCCTCGGCTTACCGGATCTATACGATACAACCTATGCTACGCTCGGCGCGGGTAATTTTACGCTTATGGCAAATGGCGCATGGGCAGGGAATAAGCCGGGCACAAACCCGCCGGCATGGGATGGCACTTGTCCCGTTCCGCTTCTTGCTTGGGAAAAGAACAGGCTTGGCTGGCTTGCCTACTCATCACCAGCCGAGCTTGCATTTCTGGATGCTTTCAAAACCACGGTAGTGGCTCAGGGAGCGCTTTCCGATATTTCCGCCGAACCCATCGCGCGCATTGCGCTCTTTGCGGGTCTCCTGCTTTCGGGCGGATGTATGTGGTTCGCGCCGCGAATGCGCGGCACTGTTTTGACGCTTGCTCTTGTGTTTCTGCTGGGAATGATGATCGGGGGCGCGAGTTGCAGCGGTACGCCCTTCAGCCCGGGTAGCGCAGCCTCTTCGGCTTCCGGCGGTACGCTAAGTTCCGCCGACGCGGCGTCCGGCGGCTCTGTTTCTTCGCCGGACTCGAGCGCTGCCGCATCCTCTGTATCCAGCGCTGCCGCATCCTCTGTATCCAGCGGTGCCGCATCCTCTGTATCCAGCGGTGCCGCATCCTCTGTATCCAGCGGTGCCGCATCCTCTGTATCCAGCGGTGCCGCATCCTCTGCTTCCGGCGCTGCCGCATCCTCTGCTTCCGGCGCTGCCGCATCCTCTGCATCCGGCACCGCCGCATCCTCTGTATCCAGCGCCGCCGCATCCTCTGTATCCGGCACCGCCGCATCCTCTGCATCCGGCACCGCCGCATCCTCTGTATCCAGCAGAGCGTCCAGCGCTGCTTCTTCCAGCAGAGCGAGCAGCTCCTCTCTCCCCGGCATCCTGGTTTCCCTTGGCAATGTTGAGACGACGCGCAAGGCGGTCAAGATACCCCTTGGTGATCCTGCCGACCGGCAGTACTACATTGTTGAAAACAAGGTGCGCGTAAACGGAACCTGGACCGAGTTTCTCCCCGGTTATTATAATTCTGCGGGACTCCTGATAACGCATATCCATGATGGGGTTATCAGCGCCGGAATAACAGGCAATACAGTCAATGACGGCGCAAACAGGATTCATGGGGTCAATATTGTGGAGGCAGATGACGGTCGGCATCTTTGGTTAAGCACCAGCGCCGGAGGTTCCGCTGATTACTTCAAAAACAGAAGTTTTGAGCCCGGCACAACGCCCGCGACTTTTTACTATAATGGAACTTCTTCCAATAGCTGGTCAACCAACAGCACCACCTTGTCCAAAGTGTATATATCCAACATCAGCGCAGCCGGATCAACCATGACCTTCCGGTATTCGGTGCAATAGGAATATTTCTCTTGTAATTTTTATTCATGCGCGCCGCAGATCTATGCTAAACTTATCCTAAAGCGAATGCTTACTTGGGGGCGGGATATGGCGGCAAAAATGAAAAACGTATGGATATATCTGCTCATTTTGACCGTAATCGGCGCGGTATGCGCGTCTCGTGATCTTGCGGCCATGCCGCCGCATCCGAGTATTATAGATTCTCTCCGGCAGCGGGGCGATACCGCAGGGCTGGAGCGAATCAGCGCGCGTATGAAAGCGCAGGCCAGCCGCAGTATACAGCGCGTCACGCCGCCAAAGGGTCCTGTTACGGGTAATTACAAGGTTCTTGTGCTTCTGATAGATTATGTGGACAGCCCATTTGCCAACGTATCCACCACAACCTATTATTCCAGCCTCTTAAACGGCACTTCGTCCGGTGCCTTTTCCATGAAAAGATATTATAACGATATGTCCCATGGTCTTTTGGAGCTTGATATTCGCGTCCATGGACCGTACCATGCGGCGAATGCCAAAGCGTATTACGGGCAAAACTACCCTTCAGATAGCGATCGCCGTCCCGCGCAGTTGGTCCGCGAAGCTGTACTCGCCGCTCAGACCGGCGGGGTGAATTTCGCTGACTACGATAATAACAACGACGGAGAAGTGGACGTCGTTATGGTTATACATTCGGGGGCAGGGGAAGAGGTTTCAGGCGATGATGATGATATATGGTCGCACGCATGGAATCTCACCAGCGGCGGCGCCGGCGCAGTAAGCGTCAATGGCAAAACTGTGAATGTGTACTGCATTCAGCCAGAGTTCACCTTCGGACCCGGAGACAGCGGGATAGGCGTTTTTTGCCACGAATACGCCCATATTCTTGGTTTACCGGATCTGTACGATACATCGGATGCAACATACGGGGCGGGAATGTTTACCGTTATGGCCTCCGGTTCGTGGGCAGGTCCAAACGGCGATGGTACGCGTCCTCTCCCGTTCCTCGCATGGGAAAAGAACTTGCTTGGCTGGCTGACTGTCCAGCTTCCGGACGGAACCCTTGCCATGATGGATACCTTAAGGTCATCGATGCTGGCGCTTTCCGATCATTCCGATCAGCCTACGCCGATTGCGCGTATTGCGTTCTTCGCGGGCATTCTGGCTTCGGGCGGACTCTTCTGGTTCTCGCGCCGCAGCCGCACCGCTGCTCTTATGTTTGCCTTCGTGTTTCTGTTCGGGGTGATGGCCGGAGGGATCAATTGCAGCGGCAGCCCGCCGGATCCGGACGGTACAATATCTGCCGCCGCAGGCAGTTCTCAGTCTGTAGCCGGAAGCGGTGCAGCGATGAGTTCTCTGTCCGCAACCGGGAGCGGTGAGGCGGCGAGTTCTCCGCCTGCGGCCGGGAGCAGCGAAGCGATGAGTTCTCTGTCCGCAACAGGGAGCGATGCAGCGATGAGTTCTCAATCCGCAGCTGGGAGCAGCGAAGCGGCGGGTTCTTCATCCGTAGCCGGGAGCAGCGAGGCGGTGAGTTCTCTGCCCGCAATCGGGAGCAGCGAAGCGGCGGGTTCTTCATCCGTAGCCGGGAGCAGCGAAGCGGCGGGTTCTTCATCCGTAGCCGGGAGCAGCGAAGCGATGAGTTCTCCGCCCGCAGCCGGGAGCAGCGAGGCGATGAGTTCTCCGCCCGCAGTCAGCAGCGCCGCAGTCAGCAGCGTGGTATCTTCAGCTCCCGGCGGTCTGACCGGCGACGCCTACCCCTATTTGTTTACCGGAGCGAGTTTTACCGGAGCGGCGGGCGGCGTCGTTCCCGGTTCGGGAAATATGCTAGGAACACATACTTTCGACGAAGATGGATACGCAGGTACCTGTATGCGTCTGGTTTATAATGCGAGCGGAAATGGCCTGGTGTATCAATCCCCATCCGGCTCCTTTATAAGTCCGCGCACCGGTGATAATGCCGTGACCTTCTGGATTGCCGGAACTCTGTCTGCCGGGAATATACGCATCTTTTTAACCGAGAACGGCACTCCAGGAAGCGTAAACAAAACATTCAATATAACGAGCGCCGTTCCAACCACTCTGAGCGCTATTACAAATTCAAATTACACAAGCGGTTCCGCTGATTTTACATCCTGGACAAAAGTTACGCTCTCCTACGAGGCGACGAATCACGCCGGTACAGGAGCATTGCAGATCCGTGTTGGCGCTGTTGGTTCCGGGGTGGCGGGCAGCCGAAAAATTGATTTGTATATGGATGAGTTTAAGTGGGAAAACCTCTCAGGAGGGGGTACCTCGGCGGCCAGCGCCGCTGCAAGCAGTTCCGCCGTTTCCAGCAGAGCGAGCAGTGCAGCCGCAAGCAGCGCGGTATCTTCTTCCAGCAAAGCGAGCAGTGCAGCCGCGAGCAACGCGGTATCTTCAGCCTCCGGCACGAGCAGCGTTGTATCTTCGGCTCCCGGCAGCTCAGCGGCGAGCGACGCTTATCCTTATTTGTTTACCGGGGCGAGTTTTACCGGAGCGGCGGGCGGTGCCGTTCCCGGATCGGGAGCCATGTCAGGAACACATACTTTCGACGGAGATGGCTATGCGGGTACGAGTATGCGTCTGGTTTATAATGCGAACGGGAATGGTTTGGTATATCAATCCCCATCCGGTTCCTTTATAAGTCCGAGCGTCGGCGATAATGCCGTAACCTTCTGGATTAAGGGCAACCTGACTGCGGGTTCTTTGCGCTTCTTCTTAACCACCGACGGGAGCGCATCGGGTACGAATAAAGCGTTCAATATAACGAGCCTTTCTGATACCAATATAACCGCGAGTTCGGATCAGGCTTTCGCAAGCGGCTCCGCCAATTTCGCATCCTGGACAAAAATTACGCTCTCCTACACGGCGACGAATCACGTCGGTACAGGAGCGCTCCAGATCCGTGTTGGCGGCACCGGCTCCGCAGCAGGCAGCCGCAACATTAACCTGTGCGTGGATGAGTTTAAGTGGGAAAACCTTTCAGGAGGAGCGAGCAGCGCCGCCGCTTCCAGCAGAGCGAGCAGTGCAGCCGCGAGCAGCGCTTCCTCCGTCCAGGCAGTTTCCCTTGGCAATATCGAAACGTCGCACTTGGCGATTAAGATTCCGCTGGGGGATCCGGCCGGACAGCAATATTACCTTGTTGAAAACAAGGTGAAAGCAAACGGAACATGGACACAGTATTTACCGGGCAGCGGACTCCTGATTACGCATATCCACACCGGAGTTATCAATGCCATGATGGCAAGTAATAAAGTCAATGACGGCGCAAACAGGATACACGGAGTCAATATTGTGGAGGCGGATAACAAGAGAGATCTCTGGACGGGTGGCACCGTGGGAGTCGATGCGGATTTCTTCAAAGGCAGGAATTTTAATCCGAGTACAGCCCCCTCAACTTTTTATTATACCGGAACCTCTTCCGGCGGCTGGCCTGCCGCAGGCACTGCCCCTTCCCGCGTGTACATAGATAACATCAGCGCCGCCGGACCAACCATGACCTTCCAGTATTCGGTGCGGTAATTTAAGGAGGAACAATATGCAGTCAAAACGTAAAATTTTACTATGCGCGGGTGCCGCCGCGCTGATCGTGCTAGCCATTGTGCTGCTCCCGGGAATATTTGCCGGCAACGCCGCCGAACCGGTATCGGCCGACGGCTCTTCCGTAGTGTATTTTACGAGCGACATCAACAGCGCGGCGCTGATCAATATGTATACAACCCTGAAATGGAAGCCCGCCGGAGCGCTCGCGGTCAAGATCTCAACCGGCGAACCCCCGAACAGCAATTATCTCCGAACCGAACTCATCGGCGATCTGGTCAAAAAGATCAACGGAACATTTGTGGAATGTAACACGGCCGGATCAAGAGGGCGGGGCGAGACCGAAAAGCATCTGCAGGTTGCGAAGGATCATGGTTTCACGGCTGTCGCGAAGGTCGATATTCAGGACGCGAACGGCTCGTATACCCTTCCTGTGCGGGGCGGCAAACACCTGCGGGAAAATTACGTTGGCGCGAGCTTTCCCGAGTACGGCTCGTACCTCATCCTCTCGCACTTCAAGGGACATCAGATGGCTGGATTTGGCGGCGCGATCAAGAATGTCTCCATCGGCATGGCCTCCGGCGAGGGAAAGGCCTGGATTCACTCCGGCGGCAAATCCAAAACCTCCCCCTGGGGCGGCGAGCAAAACGCCTTTCTTGAATCCATGGCCGAGGCATGCAAATCCGTTTTCGACCGTCTTGATAACGGCAAGCGCATGGCCTATGTTAATGTCATGAACCGCCTCTCGGTGGACTGCGACTGCAACGGCAATCCGGCGGAACCCGATATGCACGACATCGGCATTCTTGCTTCCCTCGATCCGGTTGCGCTCGATCAGGCCTGCATCGATCTGGTGTACGCGGCAAAGGACGGGCAGTCTGTTATCCAGCGCATCGAGTCCAGAAACGGTTTGCTTACGCTTGCGCACGCCGAAAAGATCGGCCTCGGCAGCAGAAAATATACCCTCGTCAATATCAAAAACTGATTATCCAATAAAGGAGGGATTTAATATGACTACAGGAACAGGTGTTCTCAATCGCGCGGGTATCAAAACGCAGTCATTGACAATCGGTACGGCTGTTGCGGCGGCGGTCATTCTGCCGCAGGTATTCCACGCCCTCGGGATTATTTCAGGAACGGGCAGCGCGCCCGGGCAGGTGTTCCTGCCGATGTATCTGCCGATTATTCTGGCTGGTTTTTTTGCGGGGGCTATCGCCGGCGCGCTCTCGGGGCTGCTCGCGCCTGTCGTGAGTTTTGCGTTGTCCGGTATGCCGTTACCCGCTATGGTGTCCTTTATTTCCATAGAGCTTGCTGTCATCGGGCTTGCCGCCGGTATGCTATGTAATTTGCGATTACCGGCAATCGGCAAGGTGATCCTCGCGCAGCTGCTGGGAAAGGCCGCGCTTGCGCTTTCTATTTTGGCGGCGGTATTCGTTTTTGACAGCGAAACGATCACAACGGGCTATATTTTGGCGAGCATTCGTACCGGGTTGCCCGGATGGGTTTTGCAATGGGCGCTGATCCCGCTGATAATTTTCCGCGTTGAAAACAGGAATAACCTTGAAGAATAATTCTTCCGTTATGGAAGAGGCTCTACGCCTTGTTGAAACCGGCACGGAAAGCTGCGTCGTCGTCCGCGAGGACAAAATCATATATGCCGCGAGCGGGCGCGGGGTGTCGCCGCTCCTTGCGCTCTATACCCATGAGCCGGAAAAATTGCGCGACGCCTTTGTGCTGGACGCCATCATCGGAAAAGCCGCGGCGGTTATCCTGATTCTTGGGGGCGCGCGCAGAGCCTACGGAAAAATCATGAGTGTTGCCGCCCGCGATTATCTCGCGGCGCATGGCATTATCGCAGAGTACGGCAGTCTTGTGGAGAATATCACCAACAGAAGCGGCGATGGGCTTTGCCCGATGGAGCGCGCGGTACTGGGCATAACCGATCCGGCGGAGTGCCTGGAACGGATACAGGGCGCTCTATCCGGCATTATGGCAAAATCGCAGAGCCGATAGTCATGCCCATAATTGAAAATTCCACATACACTCCTCCGTGGTGGTTACATGGGAAGCATATGCAGAGTATGTATCCCCGTATGTTTCGCCGTGTGCCGCAGCCGGAATATGAAATTCAGCGTATTCCCACCCCGGACGGCGATTTTCTCGATTTGGACATAACCCAAAGCCTCCCGCATAACGGGAGGCTTGTCATCCTCAGTCATGGTATGGAGGGCAATTCAAAACGCGAATATATATGGGGCATGGCAAGGGCTTTCCGCCTGGAAGGATGGAATATTCTGGCATGGAATTTTCGTTCCTGCGGCACCGGGATAAACAGGCAGCCCCGCCTGTATCATTGCGCCGACCTGGACGATATAGGTACGGTGATTGCGTACGCGCGCAAACTACAATATACGCGCATACTTCTCCTGGGGTTCAGCATGGGCGGCAATATAACCCTGAATTATCTGGGCACTTTCGCAGGGGATCTCCCCGAAGAGATACTGGGCGGGATTGCGTTTTCTGTGCCCTGCGACCTTGCCGACTGTTCGCGCCGGCTTGATACGGGATTCAATAAAGTGTACAGGCGGGTTTTTCTGTCGAGCCTGCAAAACAAGATACGGCAAAAAAACAAAATTCTGCCTGAGATATACAGCGTTGATGGCCTCGCGCAGGTAAAAACACTGCGCGACTTTGACCGGAAATACACAGCGCCCATTCATGGTTTTTTATCGGCGGAAGACTATTACAACAAGGGATCGTGCGCACACGTTCTGGAAAAAATCACTCGCCCAACATTATTGGTGAATGCCTTAAACGATCCCTTCCTTTCTCCAAAATGTTTCCCAACGGAGGCGGCGCGGAACAGCCGGTACCTTTATCTGGAAACGCCCCGGGAGGGCGGCCATGTCGGTTTTGCGTTGCCGGGCGCTCTGTACTGGTCTGAGCGCAGGGCATTGGAATTTGCAGGAGAACATTATATGCAGCCACATCGCTCTGCAGTTTGGGCGATACAGGATTTGAACCTGTGACCCCCTGCTTGTAAGGCAGGTGCTCTGAACCAGCTGAGCTAATCGCCCTTAAATACGTGCGTAAAAGATAGCCCCCCGCGCGATATAAGGGCAAGCGGCTTTGCGCGCGGAATGGTTTTTGTTTCTCTGTCGTGAACAAAGATAAAATAAAAGAATTTGCCTCTATAAAGATATGTGTGCGGGATATCGCTTGCCTCGCCAGGCTTACGCCTTTTTCAAAATATCCGCCAGACCGGCCTTGTCCACAAGGTCGATCGGACGCGCGGCGGCGAAATCACGCGCGCCCTGAGAAAATTTGTTTGTAGAAATGCAGATCGCCTTATTGGCATTCACTTTTTTCATATCTTCCTGGATATTGCGCACGATCTGCTCGGAGATGGTATCGGTATCGCGGAAGATATGAATGAGCTTGTTGGACACCTTGGTGTTGCGCCATTTGCTTTCAGGCTCGCTTGCGAGAATGATCGCGTGGTTGCCGCCATCGGCGGTAAATTTGACTATATCAAAACCCATGGCCTTGATAGTAATGCGGCACATATCCTCAAACCCTGTATTGGATGCGGTCATAAAATCCTTGAGCTTGTCATCCGTTCGCAGTTCCTGGTACGTTGCGAGTTTTTCCAGTACGTCGCCATATCCGGGTTTGACTTTCGCGATGATTTCCCATTGCGTGATGGCAGCCGGAAGATCGCGCATACGTTCGTAAACAGCGGCGAGCGAATAGCGGACGGCCAGGGCGATGGAATCTTCTTCGGTTATATCCTTTGCGGCACGCTCCAGGTCTATCAAGGCATTCGGGAAATCGCCCATCTCAAACAAGCACTGCCCCTTCATCAGGCGCGCGCGCTGGCGGAATTCCGGATCCTTTTGGGCGTCATCGAGGCAGATGATGGCCTGGTGGTAACTGCTGTTGGTTTTGTTGATAACGCCCAGGAAGTAATTGGCTTTGTGCAGCTGGGGATCAAGTTTCAGGGCATTATTGAGATAGTTAAGGGCTTCATTTCCCTTTTTGCCCTGATAGAGTATCTGCCCGACATAAAAATTGGCCTCGGCATGTTTGGGGTTGACCCCGATCACCTTCATAAAATAGGAATACGCCTGTTCCAGAAAATTGCGTTCAAAAAAGATCTTGGCTATTTTGAACATAATTTCATAATTCGCGGGATTCAGGCGGATTATAAGGAGGAACTCCTTTTGCGCCTCCTCGAGCTGCCCAAGGCTT
Organism: Spirochaetota bacterium; assembly: GCA_031283155.1. Classification (GTDB taxonomy): domain Bacteria; phylum Spirochaetota; class JAGLSM01; order JAGLSM01; family JAKPMW01; genus JAKPMW01. The sequence continues at coordinate 21,369 of JAITCI010000085.1, forward strand.
AAGTATATCTCGGCGAGCTTATTGCGCACGTCCTCTTCCTTCACGGAATCATCAAACTTGTTCAGGCGGGTAAGGAGGCGGAGTTCATAAAGCGCAGGGTTGAATTGTTTGGTATTGTAGTAGCAGAGCGCAAGGATATAATGCGCCAGATGGTTGCGCTCATTCTTTTTGATCAGAGCCTGCGCCTCAGACGCCGCTTTTTTGAACTGCCCGGTCTCCATCAGCTTTGTCAGGGCGTCCGCTTTTCTTGGTGCCAGAATAAATTTGATCAAAAAGAATATTAAAAGGGCGAAAATAATCCCTGTCGCTATCAGGTATACGCCCATGGTTTCCCTTTCTTCTCTTCAATCCGAACCCGCAGTATATCGATCTTCTGATCGATTGCATCTGTACTATACTATATACTATACGGCATCTTTGTCAATTTCGCTTAGGGTGAATCGAAAAATCGTATTTAAGCGGATTGCAAAGGGCGCGGTATACCGATTACTATAAGCAGGAAAAGCTGTCATATATGCAGGAGGCCGGAAAATGCGAAAATTATCCATTTTGGTATTCCTGGTATTGACGTCCGCCCTCACGGCAGCAGCCCCGGATCTCTTTGAAAGGGGACGGGAGCATTACGGCGCGGGGCGATTTGAGATTGCGCTCGTTACTCTGCTCGAGGCTCTGAAGCAGGAACCCGAAAACCCCGATTGTTACTTATTTATCGGCAATATTTACTCAAATAAGCGCGAGTTTGAGAAAGCAATCGCGTATTACCGCATTGGGCTGGATATCACGGATCGGCCAAATATTTTCCATTTTAACATGGGTCAGGCATTGTATTATAGTAAGCGTTACGATGAGGCGCTGGTCTCCTTCCGGAATGCCGTCCTGGGCGAGGAGGGCATCCCCGACGCCTGGCTTGAGCTTGGGCGCACTTATTACCAGCTTTCCGACAAGAGTAATACCATTTACGCCTGGCAGCGTTACCTCCGCGCGAAGCCCGATAATCCGCAGGCCGCAGTACTGCGCAAGGCCATACAGGCGCTCTCGAGCGAAGACTATCCGATGCCGGCGCAGATCGCGCGCCGGGAGCGGGAACGGCTTGCCCTGCAGGAAGCGCGCAGGCAGGCGCTTTTGGAACGCCTGATCGAGGTGCTGGTTGAAGCAAAGAGCAATGGCGATGCGGAAGGTTTATTGGATGAGGCTACCTCCATTCTGGGCGCAGCGGAAGCAGTCGGCGGCGATAATTAAAAAAAAGGGGGGCATTCGATGGCCGTATCCAAAAAAGCAGGCTCAACCGGCAGGCGCGCGCAAAAGCAGGGAGCTGCGGCAAACGCAGCCCAGCCCGCGCAAGAGCCGCCGGAAAAAAAGCGAATTGTCAACGCGCGCAAAAGCATCCCGGCGCTCCTGTTTTTTATCATCCTTGCGGCCATTCTTTTTTTTGCCTTTCGCGGGGAACCGGCGCAGGATATTGATCGCATGATCGAAGCGGGGCGCGAAGATCTTGCCGTGGGCAGGTACCCCGACGCGATCCGGCATTTGGATATCGCGATCAATGCGATTGAAGACTTGCGGCGGAAATACGGAGCTGCGGAACCCGAAAGCCGCATCCATGCGCTCATCGGCTTGCAGCGGGAGGCGAATGAGCTGCGCAAAGCGGCGGAACTCAAATAACAATATTCAGGTTCCGCGCCGCTTCGCGGCGCGTCTGCGCCCGGCATACCGTGTGCTCCCAAAGCTGCGCGAACGTGAGCGCGGGCTTTGCGGCGTCTCCGGCACCTTCGCTGGATAGATGTTTGAATATTGAAGAATAATGTTCCTCCGGGAGCGCGGCATTCGCCGGAGAATGGCGGGAGGCGAAGATACGGTGCGGATTATCCATATCGATATGGACGCCTTTTATGCCGCAGTCGAGCAGCGCGACAATCCCGCCCTGCGCGGCAAACCGGTCATCGTTGGCGGCGCGCCGGACTCCCGAGGCGTGGTGAGCACCTGCTCCTACGAGGCGCGGGTCTTTGGGGTGCGTTCCGCCATGCCGTCCGGCCAGGCCTACAGGCTCTGCCCGCAGGCCGTTTTTGTGCGCCCGCGCTTTCACGCCTATACCATTGTTTCGCGGCAGATACGGCGCATCTTTTCGCGCTACACCGATTGCATGGAGCCGCTCTCGCTCGACGAGGCTTTTCTTGATCTCTCCGAGGCGCATTGTACGCCTCTATCCGCTCGCTTCGCCGAAAACACGGGGGAGGATGCGCTCTCGCCCGCAATCCGGATCGCCGAAAATATCCGCAGGGACATCCGGCAGGAGACCGCGCTGACCGCTTCCGCCGGTATCTCGTATTGCAAATTTCTCGCGAAGATAGCATCCGATCTGCATAAACCCGATGGTCTTGCCGTGATTCGCGCGTCGGAGGCGAAGGCCTTTCTCGCGGCGCTGCCCGTGGAACGCTTTTTCGGCGTTGGCAAAGCCACCGCAAAGCGGCTCCACGCCCTCGGTATCATAACGGGACAGGATCTCGCGGATTTTGACCCCGCCGTTTTGGCGCGCCGGTTGGGCAAGCAGGGCATGGTGCTGCGCGATCTGGCTCTGGGCTGCGATCCTCGTCCGGTCGAGAGTGATCGCGGGCGAAAATCCTATGGGAGAGAAACCACCTTCCGGCGTGACAATGACGATCTCCCGTATCTGCATTCTGTTTTGAGTGATTTTGTGGACGAACTCGCCGCGTCTCTCGCGAAGGATGCTCTGCGCGCCGCGACCATTACCGTCAAGGTGCGCTACGGGGACTTCAGCACCGAAACGCGCTCCGAGAGTCTGCCCGCCGCGGTGAACGTTGCCCGCGTATTTCAGGAAAAGGCCGCCGCGCTTCTTGGGCGAACCCAGGCGGGCAAACGCGCCCTGCGCCTTATCGGCGTCAGTCTCTCCGGTCTTGCGAATGCCGCGCCGGATGAAGATATTTTGCAGGAAGATTTACCTTTTCAGGAGAATGACGCGCGCGCGTAATACTCCCCGCAGCGCGGAGAGCAGTACGCGGTTTTTCGCTTAAAATCGGTACCGGAGACTGGCGCGCGCGCCCAGGACAAGATCGCTGCCGTTGTCAATGTTCCATATCGCCAGTGAATACGCCGGTTTTCGCAGCGGATCGCTTCCGTAATTCCATGACCATGCGAGTTCGGGACCTGCCGTGAGGCTCAGATTTTTACCGAGGTTGCAGCCCAATGAAGTGATAACGCACATTAAGGATTGATTGTTTGGCCCCGTGTTCATCAAAAAAGCGTTAAACTCGGGATTGAAAAACAGGAACGCTGTAATGGGACGGATGGTGCCAATTCCGGCGCCTATACCAAAGTTTTGCGGCGAATAGCCCTCCCTGGGGTCATACGAAGCGATGATATTTCCATACACCTTTTCGCTGCCCAACTTCACCCCGATGTTGATGAAAAAGTACTCCGAAGCGCTCAACTCGAGAGCGTAATAGCTCTTGCGCGCCTCCTGTGCAAAACCCGTGCCGGTACATACCGCAAGCAAAACCAACGCCGCCAGCATTTTTTTCATGGTACACTCCTTTTGAACAGTATTTTTTGACTGACCGCGTGCCCGTATGGCGGTGAGGCTAACACTGTTAGTCATCCATGAATATATCCCTAACGGTGTTAGTTTCAAGGAATTTTACAAAAAATTTTTTGGAAAATTTTTTGGAGTCGGCATGGGGATCACGAAAGAAAACATCGTTCAAGCCTCCATCCGCATCCTGAACCGCGAGGGCATTGGCGGTTTGAGTATGCGCACGATAGCGCGCGAACTCGGGATCAAGGCTGCGTCGCTCTACAGCCATATCAGCGGCAAGGCGGAACTCTACAACGAAATCGCGGAATATATGTGCAAAGACTTTGCCATGCCGGACGCCTCCCTGCCGCCGGAAGAATACCTGATCGCCATGGCCATATCCTACCGCGCGATGCTGCTCACGGTGCGGGACTCCGCCGTGATTTTCGGAGAGTCCTTTCCGGTTACGCCCCTGTGGACGGCGATCAGCAAGTCCGCTACAGGGCATTTTATGCTTCTGGGTATTGGCAAGAAAAATTTTCTGACCGCAACGAGCCTCTATAACAACTATGTTCTCGCCTTTGTGGCGGACGAGACGCGCACAAAAAACAGAACGCCCGACGAGGCGCGGCTTTCCGAAAGCGTATTCGGCTTCGGTGAACTGCTCACCCTGCACGGGCGTCATTTTGACGAGCAATTTTTATTCGGCCTCCGGGTTTTGTTCAGGGGACTGGAGGCGATGGCGGGCGAGGGCAGGCAAGCCGGGCCGCGAATCGGTACAGATACAAATGCGGATGAATAAAGGCTGAGCAAGGAGCGCATCATGCGCGGGGATATTTTAGTCCAGGGCGGGATTGTGCTGGACGGTACGGGCGCTCCGGCGCGGCGCGCCGATATACTCATCGCCGGGGATACGATCATTTCGCTCGTTCCGCCGCGCAAGCGAGCCTGCGCGCCCGTCATTATCGACGCGCGCGGACGGTATGTCATGCCCGGCATCATCGACAGCCACACCCATAGCGATCTCGCGCTTCTTGAGGATGAGGGCCTGCGGCCCAAGATTATGCAGGGCGTGACGACCGAGGTTCCCGGGCAATGCGGCCTTTCCGTATTTCCGCTGCCCCCCGAACGCCGGGAGGGCTGGAGAAAGCGTTCCGTTATCGGCGGCGCGGGGTATACATGGGGGTGGGCGGACGCGGCCTCCTGGCTTGCGGATTTGGGCGCGCGCGGTCTCGAGACAAATGTTGTTCCATTTGTCGGCGCGGGTACGGTGCGCTATGGTCTTGCGGGGGACGCCGATCAGGATATCGACTCCGGCCCGGATTCGCCATTCATGCGCGCGCTTGAGGAATCCTTTGCCGCCGGGATCGCCGGGCTCTCTTTCGGGCTGATCTATATTCCCGCGATCTTCTCCCGCCGCGAGGAGCTGCTTGCGGCGGCAAAATGCGCCGCCCGCCATGATCGCCCGCTTGCGGTACATCTCCGCAGCGAGAGCAATGCGCTCGCCGCAGCGGTGCGCGAGATCCATGCCCTGGCGGAGGAGAGCGGGGCGCGTCTGACCATATCGCATCTGAAGGTCATCGGGCGCGCGAACCGCAGACAGCTTGACGATGTTCTGGAGTTTATCGACGCGCATGATATCGCTTTCGACGCCTATCCGTATGGCTACGGAAGCACAACGCTTTTTTCCATCATCCCTCCCTGGCTCGTCAGCGAAGGCGGGGCGGAGGCTGTTTTGGACAGACTGAACCGGCGCGATGTACGCGAATATCTCGCGGCGCTCTGGACAATGCCTTCGGGGAATGCGCGCGTTACAGATCTGAGAAACTTGCGCTCCCGTCGAAAAAGCGCTGAGAATCAGGAAAATATCGGACGCCCTATCCCGGATCATTCTCCAAAATATTCCCAAACATTCCACGGTGCCCGGAGCGCTTTCGATAATCTTCCTTTCGAATTGGGCTGGGAGAATATCCGTATAGTGTACGCGCGCAATGCGGAACAGGAAATATGCGGCAAAACCATAGCGGAGATCGCGCGCGCGCGCGGTACGGATCCGGCGAATGCCGCGATGGATATTCTGGCGGCTTCGCGCGGCGATGTGCGGATCATCGATGATTTTATGGACGAAGAGGCGGTTATCGCGATCTTGCGCAACAGGCACGGCGTGATTGCGAGCGACGCCCTGTTCGGAGCATCCCCGGCGGCTGCACACCCGCGCCTGCACTCCTGCTTTCCGTATGCCATGCGCCGCTATGCGCTTGAGCAGAAAATTCTTTCACCGGAAGAGGCGGTATATAAAATGACGGGACTGCCTGCGGCTCGGCTTGGGCTGGGTGATCGCGGACGGCTTGCCCTCGGCTATAAGGCGGACATCGCGGTATTTGACGCAGATTTCGGAACCGCCGCCTGCGCAGCCGCCGATCACGCGGGCGCGGCAAATGGTCTCTATGCGCTTCTTGTCAACGGGCGGATCAAAGTGAACGAATATCAGTACGACCCCGGTGTGCGCGCGCAGCTAGTACAAGGACGTACTGTTGCAGACAGGATGTCTGCACACAGCGCACGCAGCTGGATGCTGCGGGTTTTGCGCAGTGCATCGCGCATTCCCGAAGTATGTACTCCTGCTTCGGGAACGGCGAAGTGCCCTGTGGGTAATGGCGCATCAGTGCGCGCGGGCAGACTTCTTCTGCAATAAGCGCAATCTGCGGCATAAAGGCGGGACGCCTTTGCCCGAATAGCTCAGTCTCTTGCGTCCTTGTACTGTTTCAGAAGTTCCTGCCGGCGGTTCAGCCAATACTCATACGCCTTGCGTTCCTTTTCCTTGCCGCCGATGCGTGCGTAGCGATAGGCATACAGGTTAGCGAGATGATGCGCGTTGGCGATTTCAGCGGCAAGCCGCTGCTTGGTCATGGGCTTGTCCTGCTGCGTACCGCCGGTTTGGTGATCCGCCTGCGCGTAGAGTCCGCTCGCCGCAAACAACACGCACATAATCAGTAATGCGATTCCTTTTTTCATGATCATTATCCTCCTGGATTAGCGCGGCACCTATTCCCGGTTATACCGCGCGATTGTATGCAGTTCCTTTCGCTTGTGCGTACCCGGGAGAGTATACCCCTCCGGCGGGTACCCGAGCGCGAGCAAGCACACAAGATGCTCGTTTTTCGGCACGGTGAGCAGCCTGCGCACCGCATCCACGTCAAACCATCCAATATAGCACGATCCGAGCCCCAATTCCTCGGCGCGCAGCACAAGCTGCTGGCACGCGACGCCCAGGTCAAAAAGATAAAACTGAACCCCCTGCAGAAACGTGCCAATCCTGTTGATCCTAATATCGGTTTTTGCGAGCGCCGCTATAATAACCGGCGCTTCGCGGATGAATTTGCTCGGGAGGTACACGCCTCCGGTCGCGGCCAGCGCGATTTCATCCCGCAGGGCAGGGTCGTCAATGACATGAAAGCGCCAGAGCTGCGAATTTTGCGCCGACGGCGCGATGCGCGCCGCCTCGAGACACGCATCGATCACCCCGCGTTCCGGCTGCCGCTTCGCGTAGCGCCGGAGCGAATGTCGCTTGTGAAGAATCTCTTCGACAGGATTTTGCATGGCAATCCATAGTACACCATTTTGCAAAAAAAGCGAACCCGAAACGTGCGCTCGGCTTTTCTATTTTATGAAAGCAAGCATACGTTTATGGGCGGTCTTTGCCGCCGTCATTACTTCCGTCGTGTTCACGCGCGCCGGAATTTCAGCCGGATATATATTTCTGTTCGCCGCGCCCCTCGCCGGCGCAGCGTGTATTCGGAAAAATTTGCCGGAAAAATGCCTGGTACAAGGATGTACTGTTGCAGACAGGACGCGCAGCGCGCAAGGCGAGTCTGCACACAGCGCACGCAGCTGGATGCTGCGGGTTTTGCGCAGTGCATCGCGCAGCGCCACGGATGGCGCGGTAGTGCGCGGGAAGATAATTCTGTTTTGCCGCGTCTATACGCTCGCCCTGATCGCGATAACAATCGTCCGGCTGCTTGCGCAGCCATCCCCGCAGCAGGATCCGAAGCAGGCGTGCTGGCTTGCGCAGGAATGTTACGGGCGCGTGACGCGGATCGCGCAGAACAATAAACGGACCCGCCTGCATCTGCAACTGGACGGCGCTCTGCTTGTGGATGGGCGGCACCGGAAGCTGCGCGGCGAGATAATCGCGTACCTGCGACCTGGATGGGATACCCATTCGGGCACAGGTCATCCCGCGCGAGCCACGGAGGGCTCAAAAAGCGCGGGGCTGCGCAATACGCAAACCAATGCGCTTCCCGCAGTTGATGAGCGCGTCGCCGTCACGGGCGAGCTTCAGGAACTCCCGCAGGGAGAGGGAAGACTGCGACCTGGATGGGATACCCATTCGGGCACAGGTCGTCCCGCGCGAGCCACGGACGCGGAGCGCGCAGAGCGAGGCTCAAAAAGCGCGGGGAACAGTTTCTGGGATTATCTTGAGGACGCCCAGGTGCGCGCGGTTATCTGGGAGGTCCGCTCCCTGCGTGTGCTCGCCCCGGCACCCGAAATGACGCGGCGGCTCGCGAGCCTGCGTACCGCGCTCATGGATTATTTCAATCCACTTGGCGAGCGCGCGAAGGCGCTGATGGGGGCGCTTGTTTTCGGTGAGCGCGGCGGACTCACGCGCGAGGAGCGGCAGGAATTTGCCGACGCCGGAATCATCCACATGATGGCGGTCTCGGGAATGCACGTCGGCGTGGTTTGCGCGGCAATCTACGGGCTCTTCTCGCTCCTGGGCGTTGGCCGCCGTATCGCGCTCCCGCTGGTTTGCCTGCTCCTGTTTGTGTACGCGGGACTCTGCAACTGGACGCCATCGGTTTTGCGCGCGGTATTCAGCGTGTACGTATTCGCGGCGCTCTCGTATTTTCGCGCGCGCACCTCCGCGATGGACATATTGATTATGGTTGCAAGTATTCTGCTTTTCTTCTCGCCCGCATTGATACGGAGCGCGGGCTTCCTCCTGTCCTTTGCCGCTACGGCGGGCATCCTTCTGTTTGCCGCTCCCTTGTCGGAATGGATGCGCTTTCTCCGGCTTCCGAAATTTGCGGGTAATTCCCTCGCGGTTTCGCTCGCGGCGCAGATTGCGGTCGCGCCGATACTGGCGGCCTGTTTTGGGCGGATATCGATCCTCGCGCCGCTTGTGAATTGCCTGCTTGTCCCGCTCATCCTGTGTATTCAGGGTCTGGGCTGCGCGCTGCCCCTGCTTGCGCGTCTCCCGGGCGGGGAATACGCTGTGCTTTTCTTTCAGGCGGTAGTGGGTTTCCTCTTCGATTCTGTTTCCTGGATCAGCGCGCTCCCGATAGCGGCGATAGACGTGCCGCGCTATTCCCTCGCGGTGGTTTTGGGCTATTATCTAGGCATACTGCTTATCGCCGGGGGGCTGCGGATTCTTGGCATACGACGCCGAAAAAATAGAGAGCTTGCTCTCGCCGCGCAGCTTGCAGGCCTTCTTGCGCGCACGGGGGCTGCGTCCGAGGCACGGGATGGGGCAGAATTTTCTGGTCAGCCGCCAGATACTCACGCGCATAACCGAGAGCGCGGAGATTCGCGCCGGGGAAGAGCTGCTTGAGATCGGCCCGGGGCTGGGCTTCCTGACGCATTTTTTGCTCGCGCGCGGCGCGCGGGTCACAGCCTGCGAGATGGATCCCGGGCTTGCGGACTGGCTCGAAGAGGTCTTTGCCGGTGAAGAGGCCTTTCATCTCATTCGCGGCGATTTTTTGCAGGCTGATATTCCGAGCTTCGACGGCTCGCGTATCCGCGCTATCGCGAATCTTCCTTACAATATTACCTCGCCCGCCCTTGAGCGCCTCTTCGCTCTTTCCCCGCTGGACGAGATCATCGTTATGGTGCAGCGGCAGGTCGCGGAGCGCATCCTCGCGAAACCCGGAACCCGCGCCTACGGGAGCTTAAGCCTCTTTGCGGCTTTCCATTCCGTGCCCGCCCTCCTGTTTCACGTCTCCCCGGGCAATTTTCATCCCGCGCCCTCGGTCTACTCGTCTGTTGTGCGCTTCCGTCTCCGCCCGCCGCCGCTTCCGGCCGAGGCGCAGCCCTGTTTCTTTGCCCTCGTGCGCGCGGTCTTCAGTTCGCGGCGCAAGACTCTGCGGAACAGTTTGCGCGACTCTCCCTTCACGCGAATGGACGCGGCGCTTCTCGACGCGATATTGCAGGCGGAGCATATAAACGGCGGTATTCGCGGGGAGGTTCTTTCGCTATCGCAATTTGCTGGGCTTGCACTTCGTTTGCAGTCTCTGGGCGGCTTCACGCCGGGACGGCGCGGAGGGAAAGATGAACGGGATGGCAATCCGGGAAAGAAGAGTGAACAGGAATGAAAACTCTTCCCGCAGCCGCTGTCCATGCCCTGGTGGATTGGTTTGAGAAGAACGCCAAGCCCTATTTATTCCGACGCGAACCCTCCGCCTATTCGATCTGGATACTGGAGGTCATGGCGCAGCAGACCCAGATCGCGCGCGCCGAGGAGCGCCACCGCCGCTGGCTTGAGCGCTTTCCGGATATCCGGGCGCTCGCCGCCGCGCCGGTTGAGAGCGTCCTCAAGGAATGGGAGGGGCTTGGGTATTACGCGCGCGCGCGCAACATCCATCGTACCGCGCGGCTTGTAGTAGAAGAGAGAGGCGCGATGCCCGAAACCGCGCGGGAACTCGAATCCCTCCCCGGGATCGGAAGCTATATCGCCGCCTCGATTGCTTCCATCGCGCACGGCGAAGCGGTGGCCGCCATCGACGCGAACGCGCGCCGGATCCTCGCGCGGCTTTGCGCAAGCCCTTTAAGCGCCCTCCGCGACGAAGAGGCGCGTCCCTATATAGAAGATATGTTCCGCTACCGGAGCGCCGCGCGCGTCAACGAAGCCCTGATGGAATTGGGCGAGCAGATATGCCGCCGCCAGAATCCGGCTTGCGCGATCTGTCCGCTTGCGCCCTGGTGCCGCGCCGCGCGCGCGGGGGACGCCGAATCCTACACCCGCCTGGCCGCGAAGCAGTATCAGAAGCTGGATCTGCTGGTGTACTGCGTACTCCGGGAAAACGAAATTCTCGCGGAAAAGGTTCCAGGCGGCGAACTCTGGGCAGGCCTCTGGCGGCTTCCGTATATCTATGCGAGCGCCGCTTCCGCCGATGCGCGAAACGCGGAGGCTCTTGGGGGATTCGCCGCATTGCAAGCGCGCGCCGGGCTGGACGACCTCTCTGATTCGATTCGCGCTCTGGAACAGAGAGTCAGGCACAGCCACACAAAATACCGCATCACGATGTATCCGTTTATGGCCGCCGCCGGTCAAACGCGCCCGCTTCCGGAAAATATGGCGTGGCATAATCTGTGTACCGGGAGCGAACGCGCCTTCCCGAGCGCCTTCCTGAAAGTCATGGCGCTTTTATCTCAGGAGTAACGCATCGTCGAGTTCCTCTTCCAGATACTCCAGCCCGCGCGCGGGATCGAGCAGAACCGGGAAGAGGCGCGGCACGAAATCATGTTCGCCTGCGGGCGAGGAGCGAATCCCCAGGAACGAGGGATACACAAATTCCGCGTCGAGCGCGGCGCGCACTGTTTCCGGGTGTATCGTGTCCGAAACGAGGATCTTGCTCAGCATGATAATGGCGTCATACGCCAGCGCGGCGTCCGGCGTCATTTCTTTTTCGTATTGTGTCTGGAAAATGTCAAATACCCGTCCCGAGAGTCCGGCATGAATCTGATGGAGCGCAATCCCATAGACCGGTGTGCTGCATTGCTGCGCGGGCGATAGCGCGCGCGCGATGATCTTTCCGGTATAGCCCAGTTCGCGGCAGCGGTAGATCGTGTTGGAGAGGGATTCCGGCGCATCCACAAGCAGGATCGCATCGGGAGTCGCCGAAACCGCATCGCTTATGGCCGGGGCATGGAACATTTCGATATTTTCCGCGCGGAATTTTTCCTCAAATCCGGCGATGAATTCGTCTTCCGCGCTTCCCGCCGCGCAGATCCGCCGCAGGTTCAGGAAGCGAAAGAGCGCTGTTAGGGCGCGATGCTCTTCCGCGTAGGTGATCGAATTCCGGAAGATCCAGCGTTTGCCCTCTGTGAATCCATCGTCAGGCACGGAAAGCCCGATCAGCGGAAGCGCTTTCTCCTCCGCCAGCGGCGCGATGCTCCCGGCGATCCCACGCCCGAACGCCAGCATGGCTGCGGGTGAAAATTCTTTGATATTTTCGCTTGCCTCCGTCGCGCCCATATAGGGGAAAAAGCGCACAAGCATCCGCATACCCTCGCGCGCGTCGATCTCGCGGAGCGCGAGTTCCATGCCCTGCCGCGCGGATTCCGCATCGTTCGGGAGAAATACCGCAATTTTAAGGGTGCCGGAATCCGCGCAGGCGGTAAGCAACGCCAACGAGATTACGGCAAGCAACACAAGCCTTGAGGACGCCACTCTATTTCCTGAAGATCGTACCGGTTTTGCCTTCGAGGGCTTCGCGCGCCTTTTCGAGCGAGGTGATGATGGCCGCCTCGCCGCCCCAGCGCACAAAGTCTATCGCGGCCGTTACCTTTGGCCCCATCGAGCCGCCCGGGAACTCGCCCCTTTTGTGCATATCCTCCGCCTCGCCGCTGGAGAGCGAATCGAGCCACTTTTGGTCGGGCTTGCCGTAATTGATGGCCACCTTCTCAACATCGGTCAGGATCATCAGGAAATCGGCGTCAACCTTTTTGGCGAGCAGGGCGGCGGTGTAGTCCTTGTCGATAACGGCGTCGATGCCCTCATAGTCGCCGTCGCCCGCGCGCACCACCGGTATCCCGCCGCCGCCGCAGGAGATCACCACGATATGGTTATCGAGGAGCTGCATGATGGAATCGATCTCCACTATATCCTGCGGCTTCGGGGAGCAAACCACGCGCCGCCAGGGCTTGGGCTTCTCGGGGGCGACTTCCTTCATGGTGTAGCCGTTGGCCTTGCCGATAGCATCCGCCTCTTCCTTTGTATAGAAGGAGCCGACCGGCTTTGTGGGATTTTGAAAAGCGGGATCGTTTTTATCGACCACAACCTGCGTCACCACGGTGCAGACCGGAACCGGCGCGCCGCGCATTTTCAGTAAGTGATACTGGAGGCGGCTTTGCAGGAGATACCCTATTTGCCCCTGGGTCATCGCGCCGCAGATGCGCATCGGCTGTTCGGGAACCTGTTCCGCAGCGGCGGCCATCTGCGTCATGATCGTGCCGACCTGCGGCCCGTTGCCGTGCGTGATAACGACCTTGTAGCGGCTCTCGATCAGCCCCGCGATCTGCTTTGCGGTGACGTCGATGTTTTTGAACTGATCCTCATAGGAGCCCTTTGAATTGGAGGGCTGGATTCCGTTGCCGCCGAGGGCAAGTACAACCACGCGCTTGCTCATAGATTCTCCGCCTTATGTCAGGATGCCTCATCCTAGCATACCGCCGCGCGATGGGCAAGGGTATAACAAAAGAGCGGCCGGGAGGCCGCTCGGCGAAAAATTCTGTATGGAATTAAAGCCCTTATGGAGAGGTGTAGGTATGCTGACCCAGATTGGAAAAATCATCTACTGCGTTTGCTTTATTCCAATCGCTGTAAAGGTAAGTTGTGGAAGGTCCAAAGCCTGGCTTTCGCACCCAAGTATCATCGGCAAAGTTTGGAGCACCAGACGTAACCATTTGACCTGGCGTCCCAAAAATGTCTACCAAAGTATCCCCTCTGAAAAGACCAATGGCGTCATCGCCGGTAAAAGACAAGACATTAATGCCGGGGATTTCTGTGTTGTAAGCGGGGAAAATAACGCCTACAGTGGGGGAAGTAACCTTTTCTTTAAGGGCGTTACCGGCAGAATTATTCACCAAGATGTATGTGCTACTGGCCGGAATGACGACGGTGAGAGGATAGATGTACTGTGAACCTGTTTCTGGGGTTGTTGCGTTGTTACGATACTGTTTTAGGCTCCAACCAGTCGTGTCGAAAGCAGTAAAGTTTGGGTTGTACAGCTCAAGAGCTTTATTATTACCACTTCCTTCAATATACTCAGAGATGAAGATCGATCTTGTCGATGAACTGCTGCCTTCATCGCCCCCGCCGCAGGCCGCAAAGGCAAACATCAGAAGCGTTGCGCAGCATACTCCAGCCAGTGTATTCCTCATGGCACCGTCCTTTGGATTTGCTATTTGTTCTGTGCTCAATGGCAAACTGCCATCGCCTGTTGCTATGCTATACCTATTTTTCAAAATGTCAATGGCTGGGCGGCAGAAAAATAAAATTATATTGACATTTTCCGGATTTCCGGTAAACTGCACACTTGTATATATGTTTCCGATGCAGTCGCGTCATTGTTCGTACAAGGTATCCAGACCGGTCAGTCAAAGATGGCTGTTCGTTCGTATTTCCGGCAAAAATTGTGGTTGTTTATCCACCAAGCGTATGTTATGGAGGATTCAATCGTGAAAAAGAAAAACTGCACAAAATTCATCTTCAGTCTGCTGTGTGCCGGTCTTTCCCTGCTGTGCGTCTCCTGTACCCTGTTCGACATGGGGGAGCGGGCGCAAGGTTCCTGGGGAGAGACCTGGCCGAAGAGTTTTCAGGTGTATTTCACCGAACCGGGGATATCCATGGGAACCGGGGTGGATCGCAAGATGGCGGAGCGTATAGGCGATTTCATCCGTTCGGCCAAAAAGAGCGTCGATATCAATATCTACGAACTCTCCGCGCCCGCTATTTATACTGCCGTCGTCGATATGCACAAAAAAGGGCTTAGGGTGCGTATGGTGGGGGACGGCGATAACGGCGATTACGAAGGCTATAAGGCTCTCGCTGCGGCCGGCGTTCCGATGTGTATCGCCAATTATATCAACAATTATGGCGAAACGAGCATCATGCACAACAAATTTGTGGTTGTCGATGAAGAGCGTATCACCATGGGTTCCATGAATTACACCGACGTCAGCGCGCTCCGGAATAATGAAAACGTGGTTTTTATCCAAAATGAAAAGATCGCCAAATACTATACACAGGAAATGAACAATATGTTCATTTACGCCGCCCGCGGTCTGGATAAAAAACCATTTGAAGGTTTTGCGAACAATATTTTCACTCTCGATGAGGGTGAACCCAGCGAAACAAAAATGGAGGTTTGGTTTTCTCCCTACGCGACAGGAGGGGGGCGTTCATTCGAAAATACAAAACTTAGGATGATAGACGCTATCAACAAAGCTAAATCCACCATCCACTTCGCGATATTCTCCTATACCGACAGGGATACGGCAACAGCTATGGAAGCGGCGCATAAGAGGGGAGTGCATGTATACGGGGTGTTTGACGCAGGCTGGCACGAGAGCAACGCCTATGCCCTGCATCAGCGTTTAACCGATGCCGGTTTGGATGTCCGCATGGATGGGAATGACAATTATGATCCCAAAAATCCCTACCACGGCTGCAAGATACACAATAAACTCCTGGTGATCGACGCCGACTCTGATCATCCCGATGCCGATCCCATGGTGCTGACGGGTTCGCTCAATTTTTCTCCCTCGGCGGCTACGGACGGCAACGATGAAAACAGCATTTTTATACACAACAGAGTGATAGCGCAGCGCTACAGCGAAGAAATCATGAAGATGTATAATCACGGGTGGCATCTCACGAGATCCACCGGAGGGGAAGGAGCCAATTTACTGGATGTTGTTATAGACGAAATCAACTGGGCAGGAAGCAAGGCGGACAATGGCAGCACAAATGCGGACGATAAATTTGTCGCCCTCAGGAATCGTTCCGGCAGGGATATCAATATCTCCGGCTGGCTGCTCTGGGGCGCGAAATCGTCAAGCTATCGCATCATGGGACACGTCATTCCCGCAAGGACCCTCCTCAGGGATGGATGCTACTACATAGTAGGGTATACGCCGCAAACCAGCGCTTTTACCTGGGATTCCACCTGGGGTTCCTTTGGGTATATCAAAGGTATGCCCACTGCTGTAACCTCCGGCCGCCCTGTCCTCGATCCGATGCCATCTACTCTGCCCAATGTTTGTTATTTGCGCCTGCGGGACGTCAACCAAAAAACCATAGATGAGGCCGGCAGAATGGCCACCGGACTGGGTTCAAACAGTACGTATTACGCTTCCCAAAAACGAATCGGCCCGGATGGTCTGAGTGCGGCGGGCTGGGTAACTGTGGGCGAGAGCAGTGACGCCGTGCGTGATGGATATACAACATACACCCGCGCCTTTCCCGGGCGCGCGTATAACAATTCAGACCAGTGGGAGCCATGATATTTGTTTCAGGATATATGTACAACTTGACACAAGGAGAGGGATATGAGAACTGCTAAGCTTGTCGTGTGTGTTTTTCTGGCTGTGTGCGTGTCGGGAACGCTTTTTGCGTCGCTTTTCAGCGAGTTTAAGCCCGAAGTTTCTGCGTATTTCAATAATTACATCTACGGATTCAATAACGGCGATCTCCGCAGCCTGGACGAAACGAGTATGTCGGCGGTAGAGGCGACGGACGACAAGCTTTTTCTTGGCTATCTCGAAGTCGGCGGAACGCTGGATGTAACGGTAGTCAAAAATATACGGTTTTATTTTGACGTCTACCGCGTAGGGTTCTGGGGCAATGACTCACCGGAATATGTGGCTGCGAATCCGATCTATTTCCGGCACGTCTTTTTCTCGCTGCCCCTGGTCGGCGATCTCTCTGCTACGGTTGGCCGTTTTACATATGCTCTGAATACAGACAGAACGCATCACAATTATGTGCTCTCCGATATAGTGGACGCCGTGTTACTGCGGTACGGCAAGGAAGAGTCTGTTTTCGGGATTGATCTCTTTGCCGATCTTTTTTCGATGAACGCGCCGATTGATGCGGTCTATGAGCTGCATGCAAGCCGTCATGATAATGTGACGCATGGCTTTAACGGTGATGTGAACATCATACGGTTTGTGCTGGCACCCGTTCTGCGGCCGGTATATAACGAAGACACAAAAATCATATTCAAACCCTTTGCAATGTTCAGCCGCGTCGGCGCCACAGGAAAACCCGACGGTTCCATGGGCGGCAATAATCAAACCATAGCCGGCGCGTCCGGAAACTATGCGGATAACGATTGGCTGGGTCTGGGCGGATTGACGATATACGCGCGCATGGGAGGGTTCTCGGCCTATCTGGAGTTTGCGTATTCGATGGGCAAGGATCGCACACAGGATCTTCTTCCCGATGTAGACATCTCGGGGTTCATGGGTCATGCCTCTCTGGCGTACAACTTTGGGGATGTTGGCGCTGTAACGCTTGGCGCTGTTTTTTCCAAGGGAGCAGAAACAGATCTTGAGGGCAATTACACAAGCTACGGTCATGTCGGATTTAAGGCCGACAAGGCCGGCGGCTGGCTCTTCCGCGATTATTACGGCGTGTATCCATACACGATACTCGGCGCGAGGGGCATAACCATAGAGCCGACGGAAGCCGCAAAGCGCTCACCCATGGCGGCAGCCACGCTGCGCCTTGACATTGACAGCTTCGACCCGATCAAGTTCCAGAAGGCGGAAGACGGGATTGATATCACTGTGGAATTCTGGGCATTTGTGGACACAAGCACAAGCAATGCGGATTTTACTTCGGACTCGCTGGGCGTTGACAAATTTGATCAGCGGCGTTTCGGGCAGTTTATGGGCTGGGAGCTGGACGTCGGTCTTGCGTACTCGGTGTATCATAACCTTTTGACCGTAGGCGTGAATGGGGCAATTTTTGTGCCCGGAAAATTCTTTACCCATCCTGTCACCGATACACGCTCCCCGTCAGGAAACAGCACATTCTTTGGTGTGCAGGTGTACACTGCTTTGCGTATCTGAGCGCCGGAAGAGGAGGGAAGATGAAACAGAATAAACTATTCCACAGTAAAGCGGTTGTTGTGGCGCTTGCGTTTTTTATGGCCGCTGCATGCGGTCTGGGAGAGCCTTCATCGGGGGCGGCGTATTCGAGCGTCCGGTATCGCGGTGATGTGAGCGCCGCCGCTTGCCTTGCGGACGCTGTATCGTCCGCAAGAACTTCAATCAAACTTGCCCTCAATAAATTTGTCGGGACTGAACTCATCGAAGTTCTGAACGACAAGGCCGATAGCGGGGTTGCTGTTGATGTCGTGTACAGCGCCGCAAATGCAGGAACGATTGGCGGTCTCTCGGGTGAAGTGGGAAAAAGGGCGGGCAACACGGGGAATATGCAGTCCAATTTTGCGATAATCGATGATGACACAGTCGTTTTTTTCTCGGATTGCGCGCTAAGCGAACCGGCCACTATCGCGATAACCATCCGGCAGGCGGATCTGATACAAACCCTGAATAAAGAATTTTCCCAGATGTTCAAAGACGGTCTCTTTGGCACCGCCAAGCAAAATCTTATCAATACGCAGATAGTTTTTCCAAGCGTCTCGGGCGATATTGATATGTATCTTCTTCCGCGGCAGGTGAATTCGGGGGCATACAGAAACGATGTGATCGCCTACATCTGCACACGGGTGCGGCAGGCACGGGCGTCTGTTGATGTCTATGCCGGAGCCTATAATAACGCGGTGCTGAATACCACCTTTACGCTCGTGAAAAACAACGGCCCTGCGCCCTATTTTTGCAGCGGCTATATGGCAACTCCGCCAAATCCGAATTTTGTGGACGATATGCTCGCCAACGGCAAGTCCCTCTCGTGCAATATTATAATCATCGACGCCGGAACTTCGGACGCAGTGCTTATTTTTACGACTTTTCCCTTTGCCGCTGCCGCGACCATGAATGCGAGCGACGGGGTTGCGCTGTTTATCAGGGGAGAAACGGTGGAACAAATCAAGGCTTCGCTTGATGCCACAGTTTCTGCTCTTCTCTAAAACCCAGGCGAGGAGGAAAATATGCGTTTTCAAAATATAATCCGGCTTTTCATGGGCGCTTTTTTCGTGTGCGCGGTATATACGGCCTGCGGCGGAATCAGTGATCCTGCGCAAAATCATTATAATATTGACGCCGTAACCGACGACATCCGAGGAGTGATATCCATTACCGAATTGCACTGGGCAGGGAGTGTTGATAACGACGGAGACTACAACAAGCCCGATGATTGCTTCATCGAACTCTATAACGGCGATATACTCCCGCGTTCCATGAAAGGCTGGACGGTTCGGTTTACGGATGCGGCCGGGAAAACCCTGCGCCTCATCACTCTCCCGGAGGCGTCCATCCCGTCGGGCGGCAGGTATACCATTGGCAGGGGTACCGACGGCGCTTTTTCGTATTTCGACTTATGCGTACCCAATATGTATATTCCGAAGGCGCATTTCAGGATACGGGTACAGGATCCGGGCGGGCGAACCTCCGATACGGTTGATTTTACAAAACGCGACTATCTTCCGGGGTCGGCTCTGCCCAGGGAGCGCCGCAGCGCCGTGCGTTTTATAAACAGCTTTAATGAACCTCGCGGAAGCGGTTACGACGACTGGTACGTATATAACAACCATGCCGCAGGCGCGCAGGATAATATCAAGACCTGCTATAAATCGTCGATGTTTTGCGCACCCGGAAGGGCTAAAGGCGCAACATATCTGTGGTAACTAAGGAACCGATCTTCACGAGGGGGGTCACGCTTCATGGCAAAGAGAACCATTCTGTCGCTGTTTGGATTTGTATGCGTGTTGATATGCCTGGGGGCTTGCGCGCCGGAAGAACTTATCATGTACGATTCTCCGTTTCCGGGGAACCCCTGCGACGGCGATTCATCAGCTGCGAGCGGATTTAATCCCCCGTCGGGTACCCTCACAGCGCCTACCCTTGCCTTTGCAGGCGCGGATTTTGAAAACATTGTTGTACCCGGTACTACCGAGAGCGGGGCAGTCGCAGCGTGGTTTGCTTACGACACTCCGGGAAACACGAGTTTCGGCGACCACTGCCTGAAACTCAGCGGTACGATGAGCGCTAACGGGTCCGCCTATTCGGTTCCGTTAGGCAGACCTGGCACCAAAACAAAAATAACCATGTGGGTGCGCGGCACGGCGAGTTCCGGCGCGAATGGTATGTTTCTGAATTTCAATAGCGCCAACGGAGGAACCTATGCCGTTGATAGCTATGGCGGCAATGCCAATACTATCTGGAAATTATCGCCGGAGGCGGGCGGATATGACGAGTGGAGCAGTAATACATATTACAACGGCGTCGTCAGTTTCTCTGCCTGGGAAAAAATCAGCCTGGATATGTCCACACAGAGCTTCTATCGGCATGCAGGCACTGGGTTGAATGGCACCAACCCGGCTATTCCCTTTAAATTCCGCGCGGGCAGCGGGGTGGCGCTCGATTTTTACATCGATAACGTCATTTACGAAGACTAGATATATACCGCGCGTTTTGGTAATCAGCATCCCGAGGACGCCCCCGATGTATTTTCGGGGACGTCCTTTTTCATAATCCGGCGAAGAACATCTTCGTAATGGCGCTTGCCCGTACCTGCTTTTTCGCGGTAGGATTGCAGGCAAACAGGAAAAAGGGGCGAGTATGCGCACATTATATCTTGTGGACGGGTTTGCGCTTGTCTTTCGCGCGTATTACGCCCTGATCAGGCGCCCGCTGATCAACTCAAAGCAGCAGAACACGGGCGCGGTGCATAATTTTTTTCGTATGCTGCTGCGTTTTTTGCGCGCGGAGCGCCCTGAGGAATTGGTGATCGTCTTTGACGCGCGCGGAAAAAATTTCCGGCATGATCTCTATCCCGAATATAAGGCCAACCGCGCGAAAGCGCCCGAGGATCTGATCGCGCAGCTTCCCTGGATAATGGAGCTTGTCGCCCTCTTTGGGATTCCGTCGATCTCGCTGGAAGGCTACGAGGCGGACGATCTCATCGCGGCATTCGCGCGGCATACAGAGGGGCGCGATATTAAAATACTCACCGGCGACAAGGATCTGATGCAGCTCGTGAGCGATAGTGTACACGTCCTTGTTCCGGCGCAGGATCCGACCGCGCTCTTTGACGAGTTTGGGCCGGAAGAGGTGCGCAAAAAATACGGCGTCCCGCCGGAGGCCATTCCCGACTATCTCGCGATTGCGGGGGACAGCTCCGATAACCTCCCGGGCGTACCCGGGATTGGCGAAAAGGGCGCGCTCCAGCTCCTCTCCAGATGGCAATCACTTGAGGGAATTTACCGTAACATAGATTCCGTTGCCCCGGATCTCCTGCGCCGGAAGCTGATCGCGGGTGAAGAGAGCGCGCGGCTTTCGTACCGCCTTGCGCGCCTGGATTGCGATCTCCCGCGCCCGCTTGCGCCGGAGGCGTGCTGCTTTACGGCTCTCCAGGTGAACGCAGCCCTGCCGCGTCTTCGCGAACTTGAGCTGCATAAACTCATGGAGGACCTCACCGGCGCCGCCTACGCGCAATTATCCGAGCCTTCGCCGGAACCGAAGAGGGCGGCAAAGCGCGCGCGAAAAACTTCATCTGCGCAGCCCGATCAGGAGTTGTTCGCGTTTACGGATGCAGGCGATCAGTCCCCGAAGATCGCGGACGGGCTTGTGTCCTCGGCGGAGTGCGGCTGTGTTTTTACGCTTGCGGACACGCGCGAAAAATTACAACAAATGATTACCGAGTTGGAAAATGCGGGCGTTTTTGCCTTCGACAGTGAGACCACTTCGCTCGGGCTGCATTCCGCAGCCCTGCTTGGGTTGTCATTCTCCTGCCGCGAGCATACCGGATGGTACGTACCCATTGGCCATAAGGAGGCGAGCCTGCCCGAGGAATCTGTACTGGAATCGCTTCGTCCTCTTTTTCGGAATGCATCCATTAAAAAATTTGGCCAGAATGCCAAATATGATATCGCGATACTGAATTTGCGCGGGGTAGAGGTCGCGGGGCTGGCGCTGGATACCATGATCGCCGCCTATCTCCTGGAACCCGGGAGCAGGGTCAATCTCGACGATCTCGCATTGCGATATCTTGGCCGCCGCACGATACGCTACGAAGAGGTGGTTCCCGGCCGCAAGGGTACCCTTGCCGACGCGCCGCTGGCCGCCGTACTCGCCTACGCCGCCGAGGACGCCGAGGTCTGTTTCAGTCTCGCCGCGCGTCTCATGCCGCTTCTCGATGAAGCGAAGCTCTCGCCCGTGCTGCATACCATTGAGCTTCCGCTCATCCCCGTGCTGGCCGCGATGGAGATCTCCGGGATAGCGTATGACGGCGAGATTCTTGCGGCGAGTTCGCGCCAGCTTGGGGAGCGGATCGCATCGCTGGAGCAAAGCATCTATGCGGAGAGCGGCATGGAGTTCAACCTTAACTCGCCCAGGCAGCTCGCGGACGTGCTTTTCGGGAAGCTCGGGCTCCATCCGATCAAAAAAACAAAGACCGGATATTCCACCGACGAAGAGGTTCTGGCCGAATTGGCAATGCACCATGAGGTTGCGCGGCTCCTTCTGGAATACAGGCGATCCCATAAGCTCAAGGCCACCTATCTCGACGTGCTGCCAACGCTCGCGCATCCGGTAACGGGGCGGATACATTCCAGCTTTAACCAGGCTGTGACCGCCACAGGCCGGCTCTCCTCAAGCGATCCCAACCTGCAGAATATTCCTGCGCGCGAGGATGCGGGACGGATGCTGCGCCGCGCCTTTGTCCCGGCGGCGGGCTGGGTATTTATAGGGGCGGATTATTCGCAGATAGAATTGCGCATCCTCGCGGCACTCTCGAAGGACGCCGCGCTCGCGGCCGCCTATACCTCGGGCGAAGACATCCACAGGCGCACCGCCGCGCAGATATTCGGGATATCGGAAGCCGTTGTGGATCGCGGGCGGCGCGCCGCAGCCAAGGCGATCAATTTCGGGGTCGTCTATGGGCAAAGCGCGTTTGGCCTGGCGCGCGAACTCGGGATATCGCGCACCGAGGCGAATCATTTCATCACCGCCTGGTTTGAGGTATACTCCGGCGTGAAGGCCTTTACCGCCGAGGTGATACAAAGGGCAGAAAAAGAGGGGCTGGTACGCACCTGGTTTGGCCGCCAACGCCCCATTCCGGAACTCGCGAGCGCGAATCGTACCTTTCGGCAGCTTGGGGAGCGCCTTGCCCTGAACACCCTCATTCAGGGAACCGCCGCCGATCTCATCAAATTGGCCATGAGCGGCGTCTTCTCGCGGCTGCGCGCGGAAGGGATGCGGGCGCGGCTTATCCTGCAGGTGCACGACGAACTCCTTGTGGAAGCGCCCCGCGATGAGGCCGAGCGCGCGCAGACCATTCTTGTCGAGGAGATGAAAAAGCCCTGGCCGTTTGATCTTCCGCTCGAGGTCGAGGCGGGCTGCGGCCAAAACTGGGATGAGGCGCATTAGCCGGGGAAGAGCGATGAAAAAGGAATATGTGCTCGGTATCACCGGCGGGATGGCCGGCGGAAAGAGCGAGGCCGCTTCCCGGCTGCGCCGCCATTTTGGCATGGATGAGATCGATGTGGATCGCGTTGGGCATGGCATACTTCCCGCGATGCGCGGCGCGCTCCTCTCCGCGTTTGGGGACGCGATCCTCGACGCCGAAGGGCAGGTCTCCCGTCCGGCGCTCGCGCGGATCGTTTTTGCCTCCGATGAAGCCCTCGCGCGCCTGGAAGCCATTCTCCATCCGCCGATGCGCGATGAGGTCGCGCGCATCCTGGCCGCCATACCCAATAATTGTGTCGTCGTCAATGCCGCCCTGCTCTACCGTATGCGGCTGGATGCGCTCTGCGGGACAGTGGTCTATATCGACGCCCCGCGCGAGATCTGCATTGCCCGCGCGCTCGCGAAGGGCGGACGTACGCGCGAGGATATAGAGAAAATGCTCTCGCGGCAGGAAGATATAAACACAGGCCGCAGTTATGCCGATGTGGTGATAGGGAATGCCGCATCGCTTGCGGATTTTTATGACGCGCTCGACGGTTTTGCCCAAAATTTTATACGGAGTCAAGCCAATGGAGATGCAGCGAACCTACGAGCGCCCGACCGGCAGAAGGAAGGAACTCTATATCCTGAGCCTTGACAGCGGCAGGCTGTTTTGGGTGGTGGTGATTTCGCTTTTGGTTCTCGCCTTTCTCTTTCTTCTGGGGTATTGGATAGGGCATGACACGGTGACGGCGGGGATGTCCGTCTTCGGCGACGCTCGGGGAAATACGGGCGCGAATGCACTTCAGAGCGAGCTGGAGCGTATCGGGCAGCAGAATACCGGTGACGGCGCACAGGACGCCAGGCGGAGCGACAATGCTCTGCTTGCGCAGCCGGGTGAAGACGAGAAACCCCTGGTCAGTAATGAGAGTTTTGTGACAAAAACCGAGAAGAATGAATTTGAAGCCCTGAAGCAGCCAAAGCCTATCGCGCCTGCTGTTCCAAAGCAGACAGCCGCCGCAAGCCCAAAACCTTCCGCGCCGAAACCGGCCGCAAAGAAAGAGGCGTCCGGCGCGGGGACGGCGGCAAAGACGCAGACCGCAAAAACTGACGGCAAGTATCTCGTTCAGGTAGCCTCGCTCTCGAGCCGCACATCCGCCGAGAATCTCTCAAAGACCCTTGAGAAAAAGCAGTATACAACGACCATTATGGAGACGGTCGTGAACGGGAAGGACTACTACAGGGTTCGGGTAGGCGGTTTCGCGAGCTATGACGCCGCCGCGAACGCGATGCGCGCCATTCAGGACAGTGGCGACGGAAAAGGGTGCTATATAGTGCAGATGTGACCGGAGTTTACAAACCGGCTCTTCTCGCGTAGATCACCATTCCACTGGTGAGGGCAAAGTCCCCCCGGTGGATTTTGCTTATAAGGTGGTACCACGCGATCCTCGGCCATGCGCGGTAATCACGCAGGGATTTGAAATTGCCGCGCGACTTTTTGAGCTTTGGCAAGAGACCGAATTCGCAGGGATAAAAGGTTTGCATCTTTTCAAACCCGCATTCCCGCAAAAGCCGCGATAAAGTTTTCCGGCTGAAGTACGAGAGATGCCCGGGAAGGAAGTAGTGGTACGCCGATCCGGCTTTTCTGGCCTGCCGACCGTCCATATTGGCTGTTTGTACAATGAGAAGTCCTCCCGGGCACATCACGCGCGCTATCTCCGCGAGGGCGGCGCGCGGGTCGGGGAGATGCTCAATCACTTCGATCATGCTCACGATATGGAACGCGAACCCAAAATCCGGGATGGCCTCCGGGCTTGCCCGGCGCACATCCAGCCCCTCCTGCTGCGCGTAGTCTACCGTGTATGCGGAGATGTCGATACCGCAGGCTCTGCACCCCAGCGCGTTTGCCTCCTGAACGAGAGCGCCGAAGGAACACCCCACATCCAGAAAATTGAGGGGGATTTCGAGGAAGGTTTTTTTTACAGCGCGAAGCGCGCGCGCGATACGCGCGGTATTGACGGCGCGATGCCCGGCGGGATTTTTTCGTTCATCGAGATAGGTATAGCGCTTTTTTCCGGCGGATGCTGTATAATAGTCCTCGGAATAGATTATCGCGAGTTCTCCGGCGTCGGGCGCGGGATACATGAACAGGAAGCCGCAGGACGGGCATTGATGGATATCAAAGGGCTGCATGAAGCGATCTATGGTGTAGAGCGGGGGAGCAGGCGTGATCTCTGTTCCGCAGATATTGCATGGCGGCATGGTACACCTCGCAAAAATTCGGATAGCCCTTGCTTTTGATCAAACGCTATATTTATTTATGAGTCGGATAACCCAATACAGTTTGATTCGGGGGCTTCATGGTTGATCCAAAACATTCTCCTCTCTTGAAAACTACACCCTACGTAGGGTCGGCGACAAATCGGGTGGTACACAGGACAGATTCCGACTGTCCTGAGGTGCGCGATATTCCGCCCAATGAGCGCTGGTATATCAAAGATATACCGCATGACGGCAATTATGTATTGTGCGCCTTTTGTTTCCCGCACCGGGATGTTGATGGAAATCAGCTTGCGCCCGATCATAAGGAAACCGAGGAAGTCAAAAAGTTTTCCTATCGTCCCGTCGATGAGGTGTTTACACCCCCGGGCGCGCGCACTTCGCAATCGCAGCGGAGCCGGAAACGTGCATCGGGGCCTGCCGCCAAAAAGGCTCTCGCGTCCGAAAGGGTAGCCTCTCCCAAAAAGGCAAGGACAAAAAAGATCGCCGATGAATCGGGTAGTCAGGCAAAAACACGAAAAACCGCCGGGGGTAAAGGCGGTACCCGGGCCAAAAACGGCAAGGCGCTTCCCAAAACGGGCAAAGGAGCCAGGGGGCAGCGCTGAAAGGGTACACCAAAAGAGAGGCTCAGCAATGGCAATTACGGTTGTGGGATCTGTGGCGCTTGACTCTATTGCCAGCGCCGAAGGAAGCGTCGAGAAGGAAATTGGCGGCTCGGCCATTCACTTTTCCAACGCAGCCTCCCTCTGCACGAAGGTATATGTGATTGGCGTGGTTGGTGAGGATTATCCTTTCGAGCGCATAGAGTTTCTGAAGCGGCGCGGTGTGGATTTTTCCGGTCTCGAAATTGTTCCCGGCGGCAAAACCTTTTTCTGGAAAGGCCGCTACGAGGGGAATATGGGCACCGCCATCAGCGAAGCCACAGAACTGAATGTTTTTCAGAATTTTGCCCCAAAACTTTCGGGTTTAGCCCGGGAGAGCGGTTTCCTTTTTCTCGCCAACATCCATCCGTCATTGCAGCTGCATATACGCAGGGATATCGGATCGAGCGCCTTTGCGGTTCTCGATTCGATGAACTACTGGATCGATACGATACCCGAAGAACTTTACCAGGTTATAGCCTGCGTGAATGCTGTCATTCTGAACAGCGACGAGATACTGAGCCTGACAGGGAAAAAAAGTCTGCTCTCCGCCGCGCGGTACTTATTAACGCGCGGACCGGATTACGTCATCATCAAAAAAGGGGAACATGGGGTTCTTGCGGTAGCACGTGACTGGGTAGCGGCTCTGCCGGCATTTGCGCTCGACAGGATTGTCGATCCCACCGGAGCGGGGGATTCCTTTGCCGGCGCTCTTGTATCCTACCTTGATCGCGCCTCTTCGTTTGCGCCGGAAGCCTGGAAAAAAGCTCTCGCATACGCAACCTGCGTTGCCTCTTTTAACGTGCAGGGCTTTTCGGTTTCGGGCATAGCCTCCATTGGTGTGCGGGATGTACTGAAGCGTTTTCAGGAGTATTGCAATATGTTTGAAATACAGGGAGGGCTGGATGCTCTATCCGATGCTGCAGGCTAAGATCCATCGCGCAGCGGTGACAGACGCCAATCTCCAATATGAGGGAAGTATCACCATCGACGAAGATCTGCTGGAAGCTGCCGGGATTCGCGAGTTTCAGCAGGTGCAGGTTGTGGATATCAATAACGGCGCGCGGTTTGAGACCTACGCGATCCGCGCCCCAAAGGGGAGCGGCACGATATGTATCAATGGCGCAGCCGCACGCCTTGTGCAGACAGGGGATCTCGTCATTATTTTTGCGTACTGCCTTTTTGGCGAAGACGAGCTTGCGCGGTATCAGCCCCGCATGGTGTTTGTTGATGAAAAAAACCACAAGCGGGACGGTGCGAGGCAAAATCCTTGAAAATGGCTCTATTTTTCGCCTATACTTGCCGATAAGTACCTCGATGCAGCCTAAAATGAGTTTCGCCTCCATTGCGATTTTGGTCATGGAGCGCTGAAAGAAGGGATAGCAATGATACGAGCCGGAAAATGTTTTCTTGCAATAGCTCTGTTGTCAGCCGTGCTGGCTTTTGCCGGGCTTACCGGAAGTTCGCAGCTCACGGCGCAATGGGGGGTTGATATGAACCCGAATAAATCGAAGAATGTTCAGTCCTTTGTCTTCGATTCATTCGAAGACTCAAACAGTTGGCGCGCTGATTTCTCGCTTTTTGCTGTCAAGAAATACAACTTGGACCACAAGCAGTACGAGCTGGATGTGAGTAAATGCAGCTGGACAAATGTCGTAGGCAAGCCCTGGGGCGTATCGCAGGAGACTGCCACAAACCGCTGTCTCGCGGTACGCGCGAGTTTTGATCGCAAAGGCTATAACTGGATCGACGTGTATCCCGTCAAGAAGGACGCCGATGGCAAGCTCGTTTCGCGCCACCTGCCCATGAAGGGAAAGGTTGAATATATCGACGTTTGGGTTTGGGGCGGCAATTTCAACTATCGCCTGGAGGTACATCTTATCGACTACCTTGGGCATAAACACATCCTCGACGCCGGCTGGCTCAATTATACCGGCTGGAAGAGTATTCGGCTTCAGATCCCCGCTCATGTTCCGCAGCAGGAAAAATACATCCCGGCTCAGAAGATTCTGAGTTTCGAGAAATTTGTGCTGCTTTCGCATCCCGGCGAGCGCCCTGATAATTTCTACGTATATTTTGATCGTATGCAGATTCAGACAGATATCTTCCTGGATCGCTTCGATGGAGACGATCTTGTTGACTCGGGATATGAATCCGGCTGGATACCCAAGCTGGAGAAGATGGACTAATACCTGACTCTCGCTGCAACACAGGACGTCGTGTGGTCCGCGAGGGGCTGGCAGTCGATGGAAGGAGACCTTGTAATGAAAAAAATTTGCAAAATTGGTATTCTGGCGCTGCTTTTGATTTCGTTCCTTCTTTTGGGAACATTGGGCATTGCGCAGAACGCGGGTGATGAGCCGGATATGCAGGCCACGGCCGATGAGGAACTCGTCACCTACATTCTTGATGATTTTGAACGCGCTTCATCCTGGATTGTGGATATGCCGCGGGATCAGGGTGTGATATTCTCCATGCAGCGCGACGGCGCGCCCGCAGTGGTTCTGAAGGCGGCGGAGACCATCAGCAATGAGAATGCGCGCTTCCTGCAGCAGAAAACAGAACAGGGCGTCATTCCGCGCGATAACCCGCTTGTCGGCTTTCCCTATGGCGAGAACAAATATGTACTGGGAGTGCGTGTTGAGTTCTTAAAACGCGGGAGTCAATGGTTTACGGTGCGCCCGCCGCTTCCCATCAAGATTCCGGGCATCAGCAAGTCAATATCCGTATATGTTGTCGGACGCGGCTATAATCACTCGCTTTGGCTGATGCTGCGCGACTACGAAGGAAGCAAGCGTTTTATATCCTCTATGCGGCCGCTCACACATCTGGGCTGGCGCAGGGTACTCTTCCCCATCAAGTCAAATATTCTCCAGGGCGATTACAGAAATACAGATCCACGGAAGATAGGCATCACCTTTGACGGATTCCTCATCAACTGCGATCCGCTGGAGGCGCAGGGAACCTATTATATCTATTTTGACCTTCTCACAGCGCAAGTCAATTTGTACTACGAATTTCAGGCTGACAAGGATGATATGCGCGATTATTGGTGATGACCTCTTCATCTGTAAAAAAGGCCACACGGGATCGTGTGGCCTTTTTTAGATATATATATCCCGGGGCGGAATATAATGGTGAATTCTGAAGATCGGTATTTTTGGGAAAACCCGGAGATGGAATCGTATCTACAGCTGGATTCGCTTGCGCAGTACGCAAGTATTCCGCTCCCGGATGCGCTCAATACGCAAGCGAGACTTAATCCTGAACTGCTCAAGCTGTCCGCATCGATCAGGCTGCCTGCGCCGGCTAAACTGCCCACTCTTAT
Source organism: Spirochaetota bacterium (assembly GCA_031283155.1). Taxonomy (GTDB): domain Bacteria; phylum Spirochaetota; class JAGLSM01; order JAGLSM01; family JAKPMW01; genus JAKPMW01. Next base: position 50,503 of record JAITCI010000085.1, read on the forward strand.
TGAACGGAACGAAGTGGTTTACGATGCGCAAGCGAAGCTCAAGCCTCCCGTCGGGCAGCCGGATACGCAGGCGAAGGCAGAGCCTGTACCGATCCAGCCGCCTGTGCCCCTTTCGCCGATGGATACGCAGGCGAAGCTCAAGCCTCCCGCCGGGCAGCAGGCAGAGTCTGCGCCGATCCAGCCGACTGTGCCCCTTTCGCCGATTAACGCGCAAGCGACGCCGGACGCCGTATCGCTTAAGCCGCCCATACTTATTGAGCGGAGCGAGGTAATTTACGATACGCAAGCGAAGCCGGACGCCGTATTGCCTCTGCCGCCCGCTCCCATTGCATGGAACGAGCCGAACCCCGAGCCGCCCATACTTATTGAGCGGAGCGAAGTGGTTTACGATACGCAAGCGAAGCCGGACGCCGTATTGCCCCTGCCGCCTGTTCCAATTGCATGGAACGAGCCGAACCCCGAGCCGCCCATTGAGCGGGAGAGGAACGAAACGCGGGCGGCAAGCGCGAATACAAATGCCTTGGACGCCCAATTACTTCAGGCCATATCTCTCGCAAAAACGGGAGATACAAAAAAAGCCGGACAAGCCTTTGCAAAACTGATTCCATGTCTGGCCGGTAAAACTTCCATCCTGCGTTTGGCTCTTCCATGTCTGTACCATGCGCGCGAGCTGGACGCTTTGAAAATGCTGATTGCTTCCGTTTCGGCGGATTCTTCTCCGGGAGGCAGAACCTTGCTGCGTGATCTCATCCGGGATGTATACGCTGATGAGGAGTACGGAATAATCGCGGAACTCTATGACGCTGCATTGCCATTGCGCGCCGGCTTCGATCACGACGATTGGTACCGCTTCTGCATTGCGCTTGCTTATTTCGAACGCGAAGAGGAAGCCCGCGCGGCCTGTATGCAGTCGCTTGGGCTTAACGAAATGCCTGCATCCTGGGCGTCCTGCATCGATATTTTATGCGCTTCCGGGCGGGCGGATAAGGCGATTTATCCGCTTGCAGCGCAGAATGTTCTGGCTCGCAGCGATCCGCAGACATGTCTTGATTACTGCGCCGCTTTGCCTTCCTCCGCTATGGGGTCGCGGCTCTGTTTGGTTAAGGCGCGTTGTCTCATGCTGGCAGGTTCCCATCATGAGGCGCTTGCGCTCCTCGAAAAGCTGAATTATGATGCTAAGGTGTGCGGAGAAAAGCAGTATCTTGAAGGGTGTATTCATTTTTATGGCGGAAGAAAGAAAGAGGCATACGACTGCTTCAGGAAAGCGTCCGAATCCGGATTTTATGAAAAAAATTGCTGGCGTTTTTTGGGAGATATAAGCACCGAAGAAGGAGAGCATGAGCAGGCG
>JAITCI010000061.1 GCA_031283155.1 Spirochaetota bacterium
TGGACAGGCGGCGTATCCACCGATATTGCCGATTGGAAGAAAATCACGGTAGATCTGGCGCAAGCGCCCGCCGGTTTTGACATTCTGAATACCTATTTCTCATTCCGCGGCGGCGTCACTAGCACCGGTTCTGCTGATTACGATCTCTTTATCGATCAGATCTGCTACGAGGCCGGGGGAATGGATCCGTCGGTAAGTTCGGAAAGCTCGTTGTCTGCGGGTTCGGACTCGGCCGAGAGTTCGGAAGCGGTGAGTTTTGCGCCTGCCGAGAGTTCGGCGGCGGCGAGTTCCGCGCCTGCGCTTGTGGATCCTGATTTGGCGTTTTTGGGCGCGGATTTTACGGGGACTGCCGGGAGTACGGTATCAACAGCGAGCGGTACGTATGCCACCAGTTTTGGAGCATCTGTAAATAATGTCAGAGTATACGCTGCCGGAGATTTCGGAACCGGTTTACATATTACGGGAACGACAGGCGGATCATCAAACGGCGGAGCTTTATATATATCACCGAACACAATGTATGATCCCGGGAGCAAAAACAGGATCACGTTCTGGATGAAGGGAACCGGTACCGGGGTGAGTGTTCTTTTAGGCACAACCGGCGGTTTTGCCGCCAGTCCGGGCGTATCTCTTACGGGGATTACCGACGCGAGTACAGATGATTTTAAAATGGCGGCGAGCGGTACCGTGAGTTACACAGGGACGATAGCGCTGAACGGCTGGAAAAATATCACGCTTAAATTTGGCGATCTGACGCCGGCGAATATTATTGGCAAAAATTTCCAGATACGCGGCGCAAATGGGCAGAGCTACGATCTGTATATTGATGAGGTGAAATACGAGGAAGAAACGGTCACGCCGCCGATAACCTCCGCTGCGGCGAGTTCCGCGTTTGCCGATCCCGATTTGGCTTTTGCGGGCGCGGATTTTGAGGGGTCTGTCGGGAGTACCGTCTCCAGGGGCGGCGCCCCCGGTACCAGCATAACGTATGTGTCCTCTTTTGGCGCCGAAAACGTGATATATGCCGCCGAAGGCTGGGGCGGCGGGAATAGTTTGCATTTAACCGGGACGCCCGGAGGAAATGGCAACCTATGGTCTTCGACCGTCTTATTTTCGCCCGGTACCCGAACGAAGCTCACTTTCTATATTCGCGGCAAGGTAGATACGCGCACCGTAGGTATCCATTTCGAGCAAAACGGGACGCCTGCGGCTAACAATCCTTTTGTGATTCTTTCCGGCGATTGTTCGCAGGGAACCTACGGTTTTGTGACTTCAGGTACTGCGGCAAACGTAAATAACGCCAACAGTGGGGCCGGCATCAATACCGGGGGGGCATGGAAAAAGATCACCATTGACCTGTCGACGCTGCCTGTGGGGTACAGCATAGCCGGCAAGCCATTCGTTATTTATGGCGGAGCATCCACATACAATCTCTACTTTGATGAGGTGCGGTATGAGGATGGAGAGGTAGAGCCGCCGATATCCTCCGCTGCGCCGAATTCTGCTGCGGCGAGTTCCGCAACCGCGGCGTCCAGCGCAAGCCCTCTCCAACTCACGGCGGACACATGGGCTGATGGGGATATTCCCGCTGCGTCCGGCGAGCAATGGTTCCGGTTTACAGCAACTGCCGCGACGCAGTATATCCATGTGTATTTTGGCACTCTGTCCGGATTGACTATACGGGTGTACAACAGCAGCAACGCGCTGGTGGATACCCAAACAACGCATAACGGCTTAAACAGCCGGAATACCACGCGCCAGTTGACGCCCGGAGAGACATACTTCATTGCGGTAAAGCCGACCGGTGCGAACAGCGGTACCTACAAGATAGGATTTAATGCGACATATTGCCCGCCCGGTACGATTTCGCTGGCGGCAAACACCTGGATCAACGGGAGTCTTAGTGATGCGGGCGATATCCAGTGGTTCAAATTTACCGCAAATAACGGGTCGCAATATCTCCATTTTATTTTAGGTACTCTTGCGAGCATACGCCTGGCACCGTTTGACGCCAACGGCGATGCGGTGGGAAGCGAATACAGTCCCAGCGGCAGCACAGGGAACGCCGTGCGGTCGCCGTTTACATCTGGGCAGACGTATTATATCCGGGTGCGTCCGGGTTCCTCGTATAGCGGTACAACCTATCAGATAGCATTCACCGCTTCCAGCGGCTCGCCGTCTACGGGAAGTTCCTCCGGCGTTGTTTCGAGTTCGGTCGCACCGAGTTCTGCGCCTGCGCCGAGTTCGGCGGCTGCGAGTTCGTCGTCTGTATCAATCAATCCCGATTTGGCTTTTGCGGGCGCGGATTTTGAGGGAACAGTAGGTGCCACCGTAGTCAGAAGACTCAATGTGACATGGGCAGGCGGCGTAGGAACCTCAAATCCCACTTTTGCGCAGTATGCCGTAGACGGTTGGAACGGCGGGACTGCATTGTGGCTGAATGGCGATCCCTCAGGCAATGGCGCTCTCTATGCGCCACAGGGGAACTTCCTGCTTCCGACAGGTAGGCAGAAGCTGACCTTCTATGTACGCGGAACTGTGGGGAGTTCAAGATTATACCTCTATTTTGGCGAAGCTGCCAATCCCGGAAATTCTTCCCGTTCGGCTGCATTCCCGAGTGTTGATCTCACAGGTCTTGCCGAATCGATCTACGATACCTTTGCATCCACAGGCGCGTGGACCTGGTCCTCCGGTCTGGCGGCGGTAGATATTACCAGCTGGAAGAAAATCACAATAAACCTGACCGGAGCGCCGCAGGGCTTTGCAATCGAAAATACATATTTCCAACTGCGCGGCAGCGGCGGCGTATCCTACGATCTCCATATTGACCATGTGTGTTATGAGGGCGGCGCGGTAGTATCGCCGCCATCCTCGGCCGTTTCCAGTTCGTCGGCTGCGGTAAGTGTCGCCGTTTCCTCTGCTTCGACTGATCTGGCATTTTCGGGCGCGGATTTTGAGGGAACGGAAGGCGTTATCGCGGCAAGGAAATCGGGGATTAGCGGCACCGCCGGCGGGTTTACTGCCGCAAATAGCTGTTTCGTGTATGCGCCGGAAGGATGGAACGGCAGCGGAACCGCTCTGTGGCTGAACGGTACCGCCACAGGCAGCGGTACCCTGTGGGCGTCGCCCAGTGATTTTTACGCCGCTCCGGGCAAAACGAAACTGACCTTCTATGTGCGCGGAACCGTAAGCAGTTCAAAATTGTATCTCTACTTTGGCGACAAAACCAATATTGGCAGCAATACCCGTTCCGCCGCCAACCCCGGCATTGAACTCACCGGTCTTGCGCAATCCACCTATAATACATACATCCAGTCAGGCGACTGGAGTTTCTCCGGTGCCGGGTCTGCGGCAATAGATGTCCCGGTCTGGAGAAAAATCACGATAGATCTGACCAGCGCCCCCGGCAGTTTTGTGATCAACAATACCTATTTTGCGTTACGCGGCGGCGCAGGGGATTATGATCTGTATATTGACCAGGTGAAATACGAGGATGGTCCGGTACCGCCGCCAAGTTCCGCGCCTGCGCCAAGTTCCGCGCCTGCGTCGAGTTCATCCGCTGTCAGTTCAGCCACATCCTCTGTTTCGACTGATATGGCATTTGCGGGCGCGGATTTTGAGGGAACTGTCGGCACGAATGTAGCGAGAAAATCGGGACTCTCCGGCACCGCCACAGGAATTACCGCCAGCAATAATACCTATGCTACAGGCGGTTGGGACGGTAGCGGGAGCAGCTTGCGGATCCAGGGTACGGCTACAGGCAGCGGCTGGCTCTGGGCGGCATTGAATGATTTTTACGCCGCTCCGGGCAAAACGAAGATGACCTTCTATGTAAAGGGTACCACGGGGAACACCCGGCTGTACCTCTTCTTCGGCGACAAAAACAGCACTGCCAATACTACCCGCTCGACAGCTAACCCCAGTATTGAACTCACGGGACTTTCCGGGACGACCTATAATTCCTGGGATACCAGCTCATCCTCCTGGAATTATACCACCGGTGCCGCAGCGGCAAATGTCGCCAGCTGGAAGAAAATCACGGTAGATCTGACCAGCGCGCCCGGAGGTTTTACGATTCAGGACACATTCTTTGGATTGCGCGGCGGCGGCAGCGGCGGGATAGCGTATGATTTCTACATCGACCAGGTTAAATATGAAACAGGCGCGGTGGATCCGCCGGTATCCAGTTCAAGCAGCGTGGCCAGTTCGAGCAGGGCGTCCAGTGCCGCGAGCAGCGCAGCCAGTTCAAGCAAGGCGTCCAGTGCCGCCAGCAGCGCGGCCAGTTCAAGCAGAGCGAGCAGCGCGGCCGCCGGATACACCGTAACCTTTAATGGAAACGGCGCAACCACGCAGGCGAATCCGCAGACGAAAACAGTGGCCGCTTCCGGCGGAAATGTGGGTACGCTGCCCACAGCGCCGATGCGGACGGGATACGTTTTTGCGGGCTGGAATACCACAATAAGCGGGAGCGGCACGGCATTTACGGCAACCACGGCGGTGAATTCCAGCATTACCGTGTACGCCCAGTGGGATGAAAATTTATCGAATCCCAATATTACATTGCTGTCCATCGCGGGCAAGGTAACAGGCAATCAAAACGTCAGATCTGTGGCGTCTTCTTCCGGAAACACCCCAGTCACGATGTTGCCGGCAAACAGTTTTGTGCATATCACAAAAATAGACGCAGTCTCAAAGTGGCTGGTTGTTGAATATGAACGGAATGAAACCGCTTTTGTATCATTCGGATCCGCCACCGAAGCCGTATTAACAAGCCGCGTAGGCAAAGCGACGGCAAATAAATTTGTATACGCTGCCCAATCAACAGCCAATAAACTGGGGGTAATCGAAGCGAATTCGTTTATTCTGATAATCGAAAAAGGTTCTTCAGGCAGTTGGTATAAGATTTTGTACAACGGGACGCAAGTGGGCTATATCGCGGTCGGCAGCATCTTAATACCCAGCGGTGTTAATGATACCGTTACCGCTTCGCCAAATGTTTCGGTATCCAACAAGGCTTCAACCAATAATCCCGGATTGCATAACCTGGTCGGGAAACGCGGACCCGAGGCGTATAACGCGGTCATCGATCAGTTTAACGTCGGGCAAAACACATGCAACAGCAGCGGCGTGTATACAACAACAACGTATAATGCGCGTTATAATCAAACCAGAGACAGCTCCGGCAACACGACGGCGACATTCTGCAACATATTTAACTGGGATGTGATGACAGCCATGCGGGTACACTTCCCGCATTGGGCGTTGCCTGACGGTACTTTCTCTGTACCTGTCTCCGGACGGGCGATGGTGAAAACGCCCTATGTTCCGCCGGCGGGAACCGCAAGCGGTACCAGCGGGTATTATGAGCTGAACGCGAATATGCTCTATGAGTGGTTCCGGGAATACGCCAGGCTCTATGGCTGGACGGAAGTGGATCCGACGATTGCGCAAAACAGGGCGAATAACGGTTTCCCGACCGTTACCGTTTGGCGCAATAATTCAGACAGTTCCAGCGGACATGTGCAGGTTGTGCGGCCCGAAACATCCAGCCGTGTATTCGGCGGCAGTTCCGTAAGTATCGGACTGCGGGGAGGCGTTATAGCGCAAGCGGGAGGTTCCAATTTTAATCTCGGCAACGTGGGCGGTTCCTATAGCGGCGGTATTCCCGTTGCGGGCGTTAATAGCAAAACCTATTCCCTGAAGTATTATACGCATGACATTACCACAATAGCCGGCGGCTCGGACGCCTATAACCAGCCGGAGACAGCGACCGCTATCCATGCGAGCGATACGGGAATGACGCTCTAGAACAGGATGTTCTACCCCGATACTGTTCGTCGCGATAGCGACGCCTATAATTTTCCTTGCAGTCACGCCCGTAGGGCGTTGCGCGTACAAGGCGAAGTGCCCTGTGGGTAATGTACGCTCTTGCGAAGGGGAAGAACAGGATGTTCTACCCCGATACTGTTCGTCGCGAAGCGACGCCTATAATTTTCATCTCAGCCACGCCCGTAGGGCGTTGCGCGTACAAGGCGAAGTGCCCTGTGGGTAATGTACGCTCTTGCGAGGGGCTAGGGCGTGTCCCTAAAGTGTTTTTTTCGTCATTGTTTATGCCCCTGCGGGTACGAGGCGCAGCCGAAGCCGCGAATACCTATTCGCGGCTTTTCGGTTTTTAAAAAATATCCGTAATTTTCTCTTTACAAGCACTCCGGTGCGTGGTATTATACGCTGTGTCGGCTTCGGGTGAGGGGATCCGGAACCGTCGGCTGTCTGCCAAAAGCGCTGCTTGGAGGTCGCGTACATAATCCATTGCTAAAGTCATATTCCATTTCTTCCGAACAGTAGAAGAGGGCGGTATCCGTTGGATAGCTCCCTGATTTCTGTGATTCGGCGGAGGCGGATATGTTTGGCAGCTCGGATTTGTTTTCCAAAACGCAGTTCCTTCTGGAACGCTCCATGGATGCGTCGCTCATCCGGCGCTCGGTCATTGCGGACAATATCGCGAATGTGGATACCCCCTATTTCAAACGCGGCGAGGTGACTTTCGAGAGCCAGTTGAAGCGCGCGCTTGACAGCGAGGGACGGGACGCGATGCCTGCGAAAATGACGCACGAGCGGCATATCCCGTTTAAGGATCCCATTGATTATCGCGGGGTTCGGGCGCGCATTCAGCTTGAGCACGAGACGAATTACAGGAATGACAAGAATAACGTCGACATCGAAAAAGAAATTGTGGATGCGACAAAGAATATGCTGATGTATAACGCCATGGCGCAGCGCATCGACCGGAATTACAAGATGATCTCCATGCTGACGCGCTAGGGGTTGAAAGGAGAACAGGAATGCCGGGGATGTTCCACGCATTGAACGTGGCGGCATCGGGAATGACAGCTCAACGGATGCGCATGGACGTGATATCGGACAATATCGCGAATGTGAATACCTCCCGAACGACCGAGGGAGGCCCCTTCCAAAGAAGCCGCGTCATTCTCCGCCCGCGAAACGATAGTTTGCGTTTTATCTCGGCGGTGCTGCCGGAGCGCCTGCAGCCTACCACCGGCGACGGCGTGAACGTGATGAAGATCGAAAAAGATAACCGCAATCCGCGCCTGATGTATGATCCGACGCATCCCGACGCGATCCAGTACGGCCCGAAGCAGGGCTATGTGCAGATGCCGAACGTGAATGTGGTGGAGGAAATGGTGGACATGATCTCCGCGACCAGAAGCTATGAGGCCAATATGACCATGGTGAATGCCTCGCGGCAGATGTTTACAAAGGCATTGGAGATTGGCAGATAGGGATTTAAGGAGGGGATAAAATGAAATTATACGGGAACGATGAGGTTGTCGGGAACAGGGTGGTGATGAAAGCTACCCATCCGAGCCATTACAGGACGGAAAAGGCACGCGAGAGCGACGACGAGGTTGTGAAATCCTTCGGCGAACTGCTCTCCGATTCCTTTGGCAAGGTCAATAATCTTTTGATCGATTCGGATAAGCTCACGCAGCAGATGCTGGTTGAGCCCGAGAGCGTTTCGATCCATACGGTGATGATATCGGCGCAAAAAGCGGAACTCGCGCTCTCGATGGCGAAGGCGGTTGGGGATCGCGTGGTTCGCGCCTATACCGAGATTACGAATATGCGGTAAAGGATTTATTTTTTGCCTGTATCAGGGAGGGGATATATGGGCGAATGGCTGCAAAAGATCATGGCTCAGTTCAGGGCGGTGTACGAAAAACTGGGCGCAAAACAAAAGATCATCATCGGCGCGGCGTCGGCTGTGGTGCTCGTTATTTTTATCGTGGCGGTCTCGACGTCGAGCGCGCCGGAGTATAACTACCTCTTTCAGAGGCCGCTCTCTGCGGAAGACTACGCGCGCATCACCAAAAAGCTCCAGGAATATGGTGCCGAGTTCAGAACCAGGGAAGATCGCTATATTATGGTTAAGGACGAGGCGAGCGGCGCTTCTTTGCGTATGCGGCTTGGTCAGGACAATATGCTCCCCCAGGATATTAAAGGGTGGGAACTTTTCGATACCGAAAAATGGACGACCACGGATTTTGAGCGCAACATCATGAAGCGCCGCGCCATCATCGGTGCGATGACGCGGCATCTCACCATGCTTGAGGACGTGGAGGACGCGACCCTGACCGTTTCGATGCCGGAGGGTTCGCTCTATATGTCGTCGGACGATCCCTGGAAGGCCTCCGTTACCCTTGTCGCGAAACCTTTCTCGGACATATATAAAAATGAAAAGAAGATCAAGGGCATCATCCGCCTTGTGGTCAACGGCATTGACAAGCTCCGCGAAGAGAATGTGGTTGTAACCGATAACCAGGGCAACATTCTCTCCGATTTTTCCGCCGAGGAAGCGACCGATTATCTGGTGCGTACGAGGGAGGAGTACAAGATCGCCGAAAAACTGCGCGCGGATCTGGAGAATAAGCTCCGTGTTCAGCTTCGCAGGGTGCTTGGCGAGGATCGCTTTGATCTTTCCATAAAGTACGAACTCGATTTTGATCAGACCACGGTCAAAAAGAATGAGATCATTCCGATTGTCCTGCAGGAGCAGGATCCCGAGGCAGCGTATAATACCCGCGAGGTTGTGCTTGCGGCGGCCACGTCCACAAAAAAGACGACGGAGGAATTCAAGGGACCGACCTATATCCCCGAAGGTCCTGCGGGTACGGAAAACAATATTCCTCCCGGGCTGAAGGAAAAGATTAACCGCTTCTCCCATTATAACAAGGATGAAAAGATTGAGAATAATGAGTATTCGCGCAAGGAAGAGCAGACCAAAAAAGCGCCCTACGCGATTAAGCGCATTGGGGTCGCCGCATGGATTGACGGTGTTTGGAAAAAGGTTTATAAGGATGGTGCGCTTGTTATTACAGAAGAGAATGGCATCAAGCGCGAATATATTCCGGCGAGTGACGCCGATTTGCGCACCGTGAACGATATCCTCCGGAGCGCGATGGCTTTCAGCGCCGCGCGCGGCGATCAGGTGGTTGTGCGGCATCTCCAGTATGATCGCCGCTCGGAACACGAGCAGGAGGACGAGGAGTACAGGGCGAAGGAACGTCTCCGCAAGATATTGCTGATCAGCGTGGGAGCGCTCTTCCTGATCTTTGCGGGGACAATCGCCTACCGTGTTCTGGCGAAGGAGATGGCTCGCCGCCGCCGCATCCGTGAGGAAGAGCTGGCGCTTCAGCAGCAGCGTTTGCGCGAGCAGGCTCTTCGCCTTGCCGAGGAAGAGGGCGTTGAGGTTGAACTCTCGCTTGAGGAAAAGGCGCGGCTTGAGATGCAGGAGAACGCGATCAATATGGCGCGCGAACGCCCGGAGGATGTGGCCGCGCTTGTGCGCACCTGGCTGCTGGAAGAGTAAGCTTACCGATTCAGTACATAAAGGCGCTGGATTTGTGGAGGTGGAAATATGGCAGAGGCAAGAAAAGGCGGCGGCGGCGGTGGACAGGCAGCCCCTGGGATTGCGGGTTCGGGCAGAGCCGGCAAGCGGCAGCTTACGGGACGGCAGAAGGCTGCCATATTTCTGGTAACGCTCGGATCGGATGTTTCCGCCGAGATATTCAAATATCTGCGCGAGGATGAGATAGAGCAGCTCACCTTCGAGATAGCTCGTCTGGACAAGGTCGAGGCCGACGAGAAGGACAAAGTTCTCCTGGAATTCCAGGAGATGATGATGGCGCAGGGCTTTATCTCCACCGGCGGCATCGACTACGCGCGCGACGTTTTGGAGCGCGCGCTCGGCAGCCAGAAGGCGGTAGACATCATCAACCGCCTCACCAGTTCCCTGCAGGTGCGCCCCTTCGATTTTATCCGCCGCACCGACCCGACGCATCTTGTGAACTTTATCCAGGGCGAACATCCGCAGACCATTGCGCTCATTCTGGCATTTCTGGACGCCAATAAATCCGCGCAGATCCTCGCGAACCTGCCGCATGAGGTGCAGGCGGACGTCGCGAAGCGTATTGCTTTAATGCAGCGCACCTCGCCGGATATCCTGCGCGAGGTGGAGCGTGTACTCGAGCGCAAGCTCTCCACTCTCGCGAGCGACGACTATACAACCGCCGGCGGCGTGGACGCGATTGTCGAGATATTGAACAGCGTTGACCGCAGTACCGAGAAAGCGATCATTGAGCAGCTTGAAGAGGATGATCCCGAACTCGCGGAAGAGATCAAAAAGCGGATGTTCGTTTTTGAGGACATCGTTCTTCTGGACGACCGCTCCATCCAAAAGGTAATGCGCGAGGTGGATCAGCAGGATCTCGCAAAGGCGCTCAAGTCTGTCGACGCCGAGGTGCAGGATAAAATTTTCCGCAATATGTCGAAACGCGCTTCTTCGATGCTTCGCGAGGATATGGATTTTATGGGACCGATTCGCGTGAAGGACGTGGACGAGGCGCAGCAAAAGATAGTCAATATCATACGCAAGCTCGAGGAATCAGGTGAAATAGTCGTCGCGCGCGCGGGAGAGGATCAACTCGTTGTCTAAGGCGCTCTTTAAGGCAGTGGAGATATCGCAGCTTGGCCGTCATGTCTCGCTTGAGGTGCCTGTACCCACGATACAGCGCGCCGAGTCGGAGGAGGAATCCGAGTATAAGGGACCTTCCGTCGAAGAGGTGGAAGCGGAGGTCGCGCGTTTGCGCGCCGAAGCGCAGAAAGACGTGGAGCAGGCGGAACGGGACGCGAAGGAGCGTTTTGAGCAGATCCGCACCGACGCCGAAAACAATGCCTTTGATCGCATCAAAAAGGCGTCCGACGAGGCCAAGCAAAAGATCGCGGAAGCGGAATTGCGCGCGCGGGAGATCATCTCCGAGGCTGAATTGCGCTCCAAGGAGATCCTGATGGAATCCGAGGGCAAGGTCGCGGAGATAGAGCTGCAGGCGCGCGATCGCGGCTATGACGACGGGCGCAACAAGGGATATGACGAGGGCAAGGAGGAGGTCTCCCGCCTCATAAATTCGCTGAACCGCATTATATCCGCGACCATTGATCGGCGAAACGAGATCATCAAGAATGTTGAGCAGCAGCTTGTGATGATCGTGCTTCTGATCGCGCGCAAGGTGATCAAAACCATATCGGAGCATCAAAAGGGCGTGGTGATGCAAAACATCCGTGAGGCGCTCTATAAGGTACGCGGGCGCACCGACGTGGTTATTCGCGTGAATATCGAAGACCTTGAACTCACCACGGAGCATAAGGAAGAATTCCTGAAGCTCATGGACGATATCAAAAACGTCTCGATACTTGAGGACTCCACCGTTGATCGCGGCGGCTGCATCATCGAAACCGATTTCGGCAATATCGACGCCCGCATCGCAAGCCAGTTCCAGGAGATCGAGGATCGCATCAAGGAGATCATGCCTATCACGGTTGAGGACGACGGTACGCGCCTGCTGTAATGGAGGGGAAGGATGGACAATACCAGATTCCTTGAAGAATCTTTCGCGGAGTTAAAAAACATAAAAACAGCGGCTGAACTTGAGGCTGAGGCTGCCGAACATTCAATCTACGTCGATGATACGGTAAAAAAGGAATACGAAAAATATTACCGCACCGACAATCCGCTCTCCGATGTGCATCTCCTGAAATACACCAACGCGATTGAGGGCATGGATCCCATCAAATACTACGGACGGGTCAGGAATGTCCGCGGGCTGATCATCGAGGGGCGCGGACCGGAGGCCTGCATCGGGGAAGTGTGCCGCATCCGCATCAAGCCCGGGCATGAGGTACTCGCCGAGGTTGTGGGTTTTGAGCGCGACGTTATCAAACTTATGGCCATCGGCGACATGGAAGGAATCGCGCCGGGGTGCGTGATTACCGCAACCGGACGCAGCCTGGTTATTCCCGTGGGGGAAAATTTAATGGGGCGCGTTCTGGACGGGATAGCCCGCCCGATTGATAATAAAGGTTCGCTGGACGTGGAGAGCTGGAGAGGGATCCATGCGGAGGTTCCGGATGCCCTGACCCGCAAGCGCATCACTGAGTCTCTTGCGGTTGGGGTGCGCGCGATAGACGGTCTTTTGACCGTAGGCCGCGGGCAGCGCGTCGGAATATTCTCGGGATCGGGCGTCGGTAAATCGACCCTGCTCTCCATGATGGCGCGCGGAACGAGCGCGGACGTGACCATCCTCGCTCTGGTGGGAGAGCGCGGCAAAGAGGTTCGCGATTTTATTGAACGTGATTTGGGGGAGGAGGGTCTCGGGCGCTCCATTCTGGTGATCGCGACGGCCGAGCAGGAACCCTTGGTGCGCATCCGCGCCGCCTTTGTGGCCACCGCCATCGCGGAGTATTTCCGCGATCAGGGCAAAAATGTGCTTTTGCTCATGGATTCACTGACGCGGTTTGCGCAGGCGCAGCGGCAGATTGGCCTCTCGATTGGCGAACCGCCCACCATGCGCGGATTTACTCCGTCGGTATTTTCGCTGATCCCCAAGCTCGTGGAGCGCGCCGGCACAAACAATAAGGGATCGATCACCGCGTTTTATACCGTTCTGGTGGAAGGCGACGACGTGATCAATGATCCCGTCGCGGACGCCTCGCGCGGGCATCTGGACGGGCATATCGTTCTTTCGCGCGATCTTGCCATGAAAAACCACTATCCCGCGATTGATATTCCGGGCTCGATCTCGCGCGTCATGATCGATCTTGTGAACGAAAAACACATACAAAACGCGAATAACCTGCGCGAGATGATTAAGGTATGGCGCGATGCGGAGGATCTCATCAATATCGGTGCCTACGCGCGCGGGTCAAATCCCAAAATAGATCAGGCAATCGCGATGCAGGGTGATATCAATAAATACCTGCGGCAGGGGATCTTCGAAGCGTCGAGTCCCGATGAAGCCGCTCTGCAGCTTGCGGCTCTTTTTCCCAAGGGCGTCGCGGCAAAGGTGCGGACCGGGCGCGCGCGTCGGCAGGGCGCATGAAACAGAGTTGACAAAGGGAGAGCAGAGCTGTGGCTCAGTTTCAATTCCGGTTTGAAAAAGTGCTCAGGCAGCGGGTACGGGTTGAGGATGAAAGGAAAAGCGATCTCGCGCGGGTGCAGAGCCGCATCAACCGCGAGTATATGCGGATTGAGGATCTGGCCGCCTGGCGAAAGAATGCAAAAAACCGCGACGCGAAAATTCTGGATAGCGCCGAAACCGGTCTGCTTGCGTTTTTGATGCAAAACTCCTGCGACGGCAGGGCTGCGGCAAAGAGACGCATTCTTAATATGGAACCTGAGCTGAACCGGGTTCGCGCAGCCTACACGCGCGCGCGGCAGGATCGTATCGCCATGGAAAAACTGCGCGAACGCGAATTGACGGAATACAGACGCCGCGAGCGGCTTGCCGAAGAGCGTATGCTCTCCGAACTCGCGGAGCAGCAGCACATCCGGCAGGAGGAGGACGCCCATGCTTGAGGGACTGGACGCCATTATGGAGCGCATCGATACGATTCAGAAGCAGATGCAGCATCTATCGGGCTATGGAGAGAATTTTGCCGATGCGCTTGCCAAAAAAATGAATGCTGACGAATCCAGGCGCGAAGAGCCGCGCGGAAATGACGGGATATCGGGCTCGGAAGCGGCGCAGCTTTTGCAGCAGGCCAATCTCGCACAAAGACTCGATACCTTTGGCGATGATGATCTTTCCTGGACGGGCATGGGCGTGGAGCAGGCGATTCTGCGTTCGCAAGTCCGGCAGTCCGGGCGCGCCGGGGATCTGACCAGCCAGGCCGCGCGTCTTGGTCCTGCGGTCTATGGCGCATCCGCCTTCGACAATGAGATCCGCCATGCGGCGGTTAAACATGAATTGCCGTTTGCGCTGATCAAGGCGGTTATTCAGCAGGAGAGCCAGTTTAATCCGCACGCGATAAGCCGCGCCGGCGCTCAGGGGCTGATGCAGATCATGCCCAAAACGGCGCAGCTTCTGGGTTTGCGCAACCCCTTTAACGCCGCTGAGAATATCATGGCGGGCAGCGCCTATCTGAAGGAGATGCTGGAACGCTACGGCGGGAATCTTCCGCTCGCGCTCGCTGCCTACAACGCCGGTCCTGCCGCAGTGGATTCATCCGGAGGCGTCCCGAATTATCCCGAGACAAAGGAGTACGTGCAGCGTGTTCTTGCCTCTTATGGAAGTTACTCTTGAGGGAATGGGTATTATTTTTAAGTAATATTCCGGTATTCAGGAAGATCCGATTATGAAACGTGACATGAAAAAGATCATATTTGCGCTCCTCCTGAATCTTTTTCTTTTTCTCATACTGGTATTCATTCTGGACGTCACCGGAACCATCAGCATGGAGAGCTTCCTCTCCTCGTTTGGGGTAAGCGACGAGGATGGCATAAAAATAGAAGATCGGTATTTGCTGGAGCGCGAGGAGATGCAAAAGCAATGGCTCTCCCTGCAGCTTAAAGAAGATGAATATGCGCAAAATATCGAAAGCCTTATGAGTAATGATCAGCGCCTGCAGGATAAAGAGGATCAGCTGATCGCCTTTGAGAAGCAGCTCCAGGAGCGCGAAAAAAAGACCGGCGAGGATGAACTTGCGAAGGTGCGGCGCAGCGAGCGGGTTGCCGAGGTCGCAAATCAGCTTATGAATATGCCGCCGCAGCAGGCCGTGGAACGGATTGAACAGCAAACCGACGATCTCCTGGTGATCGATATCTTAAACGCGATAAATACCCTCTCTGCGGCGCAGGGCAGGCGCACCGTCGTTCCGTATTACATCTCGCTGATGAACCGGGAGCGCGCGGCGGTCATTCAGGCAAAAATGGCCAATATCTCCAGGCTCACCAACGAAAACGATTTTTAACCGCTTTTTCAGGTAACGCCCCTCTCTTCCGGTCATTTGCTCTTGCAGCCGCGATTGCTGTATACACTCCATCCCGCATACTTGAGTCTTTTTTTTCGTGTATGGCTTACGCCGGTAAACCATCTTTCCCATTCATCCATTTCCCTTTCTTACCGAAACTAGGATTGATATTCCCACGAAAGGAGGAGAAGTATGCACTACGATGCAGGTGTGGCGCTTCTTGCGCGCGCCCTGCCCTTTGAAACGCGCCCGCCCGGCGCACACAAGCAGGACAGCCCGGAAGCTGCGGATACCGCGTTTGCCGCGTTGTTGGCGAATGCTTTGGTTCGCGCTCCCGATACGCCGCTGCTTAAGGAAGCACCCCGGGAACCGGATATCGCGATGATCGATCTGCGCATGGATGAGGATCGCGCGGTTATTCCGGAGTCCAGAGCGGTACAGCAAACCGAACGGGTTGAGCGGGAGGCTGAACCTGGCGGCGAGAATGTCGCACAATCCGCAGATGCGGCAAAAGCGGCGGATGCGCCACGCGAGCCGAATGAAGCGGAAGGCGCAGAGCAGATTAGGAAGCATTCGCTGGCCCGGGATCTGCTTGAGGCTTTGGACAAGGTACGCCAGGGCATTCGCCGGGAGGTAAAGGCTGTACGCGGCGCACAGACTCGGGGTATAGACGCGCAGGGCGAAACGAAACGGACAAAGCTGGCGGAGGATATTCGCGGACTGCTGGACCTTTTGGCACCCCTCATGCCAAAGAAGGATATGGAAGCGCTGGCAAAGAGCGCAGTTGAAGCTCTTGCCGCGCCGGAAAAGAATCCCTCAAAAAATGGCACGCAGGGGCAACAGGGGGCGGTATCGAATAAGGGGACATTACTAGTGAAACTGGCGCAGCTTTTGCCGGGTGCCGAGGAAGCGATGCGTTTGATTGACAAGCAGAAGGGGCAGTCTGACGTACACCCTCAGGATCCTAAGCAGGGGATGAAGCATGGCTTGCCTGGCGCGAAGCCGCGCATCACGGAGAAAGACGCGCAAGTTGCTGAGGTTCGCGATCAGCGGATGAACGATCCGCATAGTTTGCGCGAAACCGTGCGCGTCACGCATCGCGCGCAGCGTACGATGCAGATTCGGCATGAGAGCGCGCAGCCAAAGGATACCGGGGAATCTTCCGTCAATGCGGTGAAACCCGCGCCTGCGCCGCAAACGCAGGGTATTGCTCCGGCGGGCGCATCCGGCGCGCCTAAGGAAGGGCAGCAGTCGTTTCAGTTTATGCAGCACAATTTCACCTCGCAAGGATTGGAATCCGTCAAAAAAGCCCGCGCGATGGAGAATGGCTCGCCGCTGAAAAACGCGCCGGAGATCATGAAGGAGATCGTGGAACACGCCCGCGTGACCCTTAAGAGCGGCAAGACCGATATGCATCTGACGCTGCATCCCAAAAGCATGGGGCGCATCACGATGCACTTTTCGCTGGGCGCTGACGGCGAACTCTCGGCCAGGCTTGCGGCCTCAAACGAGTCGGTGCGGCAATACCTCCAGGATAATCTCTCCGGCTTCAACCGCGATCTCGCCGACGCAGGTGTGCGGGTGGCGCAGCTTGAGGTACTCGCGAATGGTGCGCACAGCCAGTCCTCATTTGGCCGCAGTCTCGAAGGCGGGCAGGAGTCGGGCGAGCCATCCATGATCGGAACTGTATCGGGAGGGGATGGGAAACGCGCGCAGGTTGAATTTACGCTGGGGGTACGGCAGCATGACGGGCTTCTCGATGTGCGGGCATAAGGAACAAAGGAGACAGGAATGAGTGTAGAGAGTGTTGCAAATATCATGATGGATCCTGCGGAGATGGCGGCGGTGCAGCGCCAGGTCGAGGTTTATAACGCCGATCTGAAGGCGCGCGGGATCGTCGGCGAGCGCGATATGGGGCAGGATAAATATCTGAAGCTCCTGGTCACGCAGCTCCGCTACCAGGATCCGCAAAATCCGATGCAGAATCACGAATTCGCCTCGCAGATGGCGCAGTTCTCTTCGCTGGAGCAAATGACGAAGATGAACAGCAATATGGAAAAGTCGATAAGCTCCGCGCGCTTAAGCGAAAGCTACGCGATGCTCGGCAAGGAAGTGAGCTGGTACAATGCGGACACCCGCGAACTCGCGAGCGGCGTTGTGAAGGCGATCATCCTCGGTGATGGACATCCCATGCTTCGCGTAGGCAATACTGACGTCGATATGGCTGCGATCACGGGGGTGCGTATGCCGCCGCCACAGGAAGTATCTGCGGACACGATGCGTTCGAGCCGGGCCTACGAAACGATGGCGCGCAGGGTGCCGGGTGCCGAAGACGCGGATACGTCTGCCGAAGATGCGGTAGACGAGACTTTCTGACGCGAAAGGAAGCCCTATGCTGGATGCAAGACAAATTTCACTGCAAATGGGTATCCGTGCGCCCTCAGGCGCATCCGCGCCCGAGAGAACCGTACAGCCCGAAGGTCTTTCGTTTAAGGATATGCTCGCGAAGGCCGGAGATGCTGCGGCTCTCCCGCAGACGGGGGGGCTGCAATTCTCCCGTCATGCCCAAAAGCGGCTTGCTTCGCGCAGCATCGAACTCGGTCAGGCGGATCTCGAGCGGCTTGAAGAGGCAGTCGGTACCCTCAGGCGCAAGGGAGCGCGCGATAGTCTTGTTTTGATGGGAGATCTCGCGCTGGTTGTGAGTGTTAAAAACAATACTGTCATTACGGCGGTCGACGACAACTCCAGCAAGGAGAACGTCTTCACCAATATTGACAGTGCTGTTATTGCCCGTTAAAAACGCGGGCGAAAGGGGCGCGATTTGGCTGGACCCTTCCCGGGAAGCCGGAACTCTTGCGCCCCTGTTATAATCCCATTCCCAATTATAAGGAGAATGGGCCGGGAAAGGAGGAGTACACAGGTATGATGCGTTCACTGTACGCCGGAGTCTCCGGTCTGAAGAACCATCAGGTGCGTATGGACGTTGTGGGCAATAACATCGCGAACGTCAATACGAACGGCTTCAAAAAGGGGCGCGTGACCTTTCAGGACATGCTCTCGCAGACACTCTCCGGCGCGGCCAGGCCGGAGGAAGAAAAGGGAGGCGTGAACCCGCAGCAGGTCGGCCTCGGTATGATGGTGGCGAGCATTGACACCCTGCACACCAACGGGAGTTTGCAGACCACAGGCAAGAATACCGATCTCGCGATCATGGGCGAAGGCTTCTTTATCAACAAGAAGGGTGCGGAGACATTCTATACGCGCGCGGGCAATTTCAACATTGACCGCGACGGTATGCTTGTGAATCCCGCAAACGGTTATAAGGTGCAGGGCTGGCAGTCCGTTCTCGGCGGCGGCGGGGAATATCTGATCAATACCTCGGCCACGATTGGGGATCTCAACATCCCGGTCGGAACCAAGGATCCCGCGAAGGCGACGCAGAATGTGGACTTCAAGTGCAACCTCAATTCGCTGACGCCGCTCATCGCTCCTTCCGCCGAACTCTCGCCGGATTTTGCCTTCAGGAACACGCACCGCGCCGAGGCGCTGATATACGACAGCTACGGCGAGGCGCATAAGATGTCGGCTTCCTTTACGCGGCAGGGAGTGAATATCTGGCGCGCGCAGTTTGAGGTGGCCGATACCACAAACCTGAGTACCAATGTGCCGGGTCCCGGGCAGGACAACTCCAATATCCTGTATTTTACCTTTAACCGGAACGGTACCATCGCGGGTGTGAGCAATACCCAGCCCGACGATGCGCCGGCGCAGTTGGTTGAGGGCGAGGAACTGACCGCAAATATCGCTTTTACCCTCCCCGACGGATCGGATAACAGCATCCAGCTTAATTTCGGGACATCCGGACTCGTGGACGGCGTGACGCAGTTTGATCAAACCTCCACAACAAAGTCGGTATTCCAGGACGGCTACGGCATGGGGTATATGCAGGCCTTTAACATCGACGACTCCGGCGCGATCACGGGTATTTTCTCCAACGGGCAGAAGCGTTTGATTGGGCAGGTTGCACTGGCCACCTTCACCAACCCGGGCGGCCTCGAAAAGGCGGGATCGAATTATTACGTCGCGAGCAATAACTCCGGAAGCGCGCGTGTCTCCGCCGCGCTCACCGAGGATAAGGGAACGATCCGCTCCGGTTCCCTCGAGATGTCCAATGTGGATCTCTCCGAGGAGTTTACGGATATGATCGTCACCCAGCGCGGGTTCCAGGCCAATACCCGCGTGATCCAGACAGCGGATCAGATGTTACAGGAAGTGCTCACCCTGAAGAGGTAAGATAGTCTTATAGGTTGATGGATTTCGCGCCGGGAGGAGTTCTGTACAGGCTCCTTCCCTGCGCGGTTTCATTTTTGGGTCTTTGCTTGCGGGCAGCGTCATTTTATAGGTATACTCTAGAACAGGATGTTCTATTGCAGACAGGATGTCGCGGAGCGCGCAGAGGAGGGGCTTATGATTAAGCTTACACGGCTGAATGGCAGCGAGTTTTGGATCAATCCGCATCAGATTGAGTTTATGGAAGAAACTCCCGATACTGTAATCAAATTGTTCTCCGATAAAAAAGTTGTGGTATCGGAAAAAGCGGCTCTGGTCATAGAACGCATTATCGAGTATCGCAGACATCTGGGCTATATCGGGAACGATACGACGTTTTAACACCGGGGAGAGGGTGCGGGCATGGATCTGGGTTCCGTTGGCGGATTGATCGGCGGCTCTGCGGCCGTTATAATTGGTATCCTGTGGGCAGGCAGCCCGCTTGGGGCATATTTTGACATACCCTCTATATTCATCGTTGTTGTCGGGTCGATCATGTCCACCGCTATTGCCTTCCCGCTGAAAAAGTGTTTGGGTATTTTCGGATTTCTCCGGTGGGCCTTTTTCTCAAAGGCCGCGGATCCGGCGCAAACCATCGATATGCTGGTAACTTTTTCCGAGAAGGCGCGCCGCGAGGGTCTGCTCGCCCTGGAAGACGACGTCTCCGAGGTTTCGGATCCCTTTCTGAAAAAGGGCATCCAGCTTGTGGTAGACGGTACCGACCCGGAACTGGTGCGCAACCTGCTCTCGACCGACCTCAATAACATCGGGGAGCGCCACATGGAAGGCATTAACCTGATGATATTTGCCGCCGGTATTGCGCCTGCCTACGGAATGGTTGGAACCCTCATCGGACTCATCGCGATGTTACGCAACCTTGAGGACAAGGCCTCGCTCGGCCCGAATATGGCCGTCGCCCTTATCACGACCATGTACGGTTCGCTGATGGCAAACCTTATCCTGACGCCTCTGGCCACCAAGCTGGACAGCGTCAATAAAAACGAATTGATGATGAAAGAAATTATGATCGAGGGAACGCTCTCGATTCAGCAGGGCGATAACCCCCGCATAGTTAAAGAAAAGCTGGCGTCCTATCTGCCGCCCGCGCAGCGCGCATCCTTAGGCGGCGACGAGAGAGACTGAATATGGCCGAGAAAAAGAAATCAGAGAAAAAGACAAACACAGCGCCGGAGTATATGCTTACCTATGGAGACATGGTGACGCTGATTCTGACCTTTTTCGTACTCCTGATTGGGGATACCGCCGCCGATCCGCGCCAGATGCAGCTTTTGCTTTCCGCTTTCAACGGATCCCTCGGGGTGTTTCAGGGCGGTATGACGCTCTCTTCGGGGGCGCTTGCCGAAATGGGGCAAACCATCGAGTCCCTGCCCTCGGTCGAGCGCGGGAGCGCGCTTGCGCGATCCAAGAACCAGGCGCAGGAGATACTCAAACCCGAGATCCGCGCGAAGCAGGTGCGCGTCACCGAGGATGAGCGCGGGATCACCATCTCGCTCGCCGCCGATACCTTCTTCGCGCCGGGTTCCGCCGATCTGAACATCGAGCGCGGATCCGAACTCCTGACCAAGGTGATACAGCTTGCGGCGTCTCTTTCGGATAACCGGATCGCGGTCGAGGGGCATACCGACGATACCCCGGTCGGCGGTACGGACGTATACCGCAACAACTGGGAACTCTCCACGGCGCGCGCGCAATCGGTGCTGAACTATATGGCCGGCGAGGGCGTTCCGTCGCGGCGTCTGCAGGTCGTCGGCTATGCCGAAACCAAGCCCATAGAAAATAACGATACGCCCGAGGGGCGGGCATATAACCGCCGCGTTGATATCGTGATACTGCGGAACTAAGCAAGGAGGAACGTCATGCCGGATGATGAAGATTTTGGAGGATTTGACGACGAAGGGGGTGCGGACTCCGGATCCACCGAATCTTCCGATTCCGGAGGGGGCGGCGGCGGTCTTAAACGCTTTCTCTCGGGCGCAGTTCTCAAAATATTGCTTTATGTGGCAGCCGCCATCGTGGTAGTCATCATATCTGTCATTACCGCTTCGGTTGTGGCCGACGGCAAGGAATCCGATACCGCAGAGATTAAGGACAGGCAGGGAATGGAGCAGCGCCCCCCGGCCTACGCCATCTTTGAGATGGATGAATTTATGACCGGGCTTGCGGACATAGATACGACGCATTTCGTAAAATTAAAGCTGAGCCTCGCCTACGAAGGACCCAATATGCGCCTGCAGAGCGAACTCTCCGACCGCCGGCGGCAGATCGAGGATCTGATTCTCCTTACCCTCAATTCAAAGGTAGCGGAGGATCTCCACACCAAGGGGCAGAAAGAGGAGTTCAAGGAAGAACTCGTGAAACTCATCAACGGCCTCCTGCGGGAGGGTGAGATAAAAAATGTGTATTTCAAGGATTTCATGGTGAACTGAGGATGCGCCGCAAAAAGATCTTATTCATTATAAAAAAACTGGCGATTATAGCGTAAATGGCTGTTTTTTGTATTATTTGAAGAGATGAAAGCAATCCCGCAGAGGGCGTATGGAGACAGGCAATGACTGAAGTATTGTCCCAGGAAGAAATAGACGCCCTGTTATCCGCCATTGCCAGCGATGGCGATTCGCAGACGACGCTCATCAGTTCAAGCTCCGATATGGCGCCGCGTATCGCGGCGGAGCAGCGCAAGGTCAAGATCTACGATTTCAAGCGCCCGGACAAATTCTCAAAAGACCAGATCCGCACCCTGCAGATGATGTATGAAAACTTCGCGCGCACCACAACAACCAGCCTCTCCGCCCTCCTGCGCACCATGGTACATGTACACGTCGCCACCGTGGATCAGTTAACCTATGAGGAATTTATCCGCTCCATCCCGAACCCCACCACGCTTGCGGTGATCAACATGGATCCCCTGAAGGGCAGCGCGATTTTTGAGATAGACCCAGCCATAACCTTCACGATCATCGACCGTCTCTTTGGCGGCGGGGGCGAGTCTGCCAAGATCTCGCGCGAAATGACCGATATCGAGCAATCGGTTATGGAAAACATCATCGTGCGTATCCTCTCCAATTTACGGGAGGCCTGGGCGAACGTGATTGACCTCCGTCCGCGCCTGGGTGATATTGAAACCAACCCGCAATTCGCGCAGATCGTGCCGCCGAACGATATGGTGGTGCTTGTTACCATAGAAACAAAGGTGGGTCCGGTAGAGGGCATGATGAATTTCTGCATACCCTATATCACGATTGAGCCCATCATCTCCAAACTCTCGGCGCAGTACTGGTATTCGAGCATCCGCAAGGGAACCACAACCGAAAACCTGAACGTGATCAAGGACAGGCTCGATACGGTCGATATCATCGTCAGCGCGGAGCTGGGCGCGGTGGAGATACTGAGCAACGATCTGATGCTGCTCTGCCCGGGAGATACGATTATTCTCCCCACATCAAAAATAAATTCCGATATGGTTATTAAAGTCGGCGATCAGCCGAAATTCAAGTGCCGCCCGGGTATCGTCGGGAGCCGTATGGCGGTGCAGGTGACAGGCAAACTCGATGAAGTCACCGAAGAATCTCTTGAAGAGCTTGCGCTAGGAGGGGATGATAATGAGTGATGGTTCATTATCCCAGGAAGAAATTGATGCCCTGCTGCGCGGTACCGATACAATTGTGTCCGGGAGTTCCAGTGCTGCGCCGGTGACAACCACGTTTACCGCGCCGACAGTTTCCGTTGAGAGCCTCTCTGAGCATGAAAAGGGAACCGCGTCGGAAGTGCTGAAAGCCGCCATTGAGGCCGCCGCCGGCAATATGGGTATGCTTATCTCCAACAAAGTCAGTCTTGCCGCGTTTGCGCTGGACGTCATGCGCGCCGAAGACGTCCGCAACGAACTCGGCGGGGCGCTTGCCCAGATCACCATGAATTTCGCGGACGGAATCAGCGGTTCCAATATCCTGATCATCCCCGAGGCCTCCGCCCTGCTCCTGACAAATCTGGCCATGGGGCAGAATAATCATGAAATGTCGCCGATGGCGCTTTCCTCTCTGGCGCAAACCATCACGCAGGCATATTCGGCGGCGGCTTCCAGTATGTCGGCGCGTCTGGGCAAGATGGTACGGTTCAGCGAGGCACACGCCGAGAGTACGGAGGGCGGCCTCTCGCTCAATCTGCCGAACATCTCCAGTTGTGTGCGGCTCAGTTACCAACTACGCATTGAGGGGCAAAATTCAATACAGGTAGCGCAGATAATTCCGGTTTCCGGCGTTCGGGAAATGGTCAATTCCATCTCCAATAATCGCATGGGCGATATGAATTTTGGTACGATGGGCGCACTGGGGGGCGGGTTCTCCGGAGCCTCGCAGATGGCGTCCGGGTTATCCTCCCAGATAGGAGTGGCAGCGGTGCAATATCCACAACTTCCGCAGGGCTTGGGTTCTGCGCAGATACCCCACAACATCAGCGTCCTTATGGACGTCTATATGCAGCTCTCCGTGGAACTCGGACGGACAAAAAAGAAGATATCCGAGATATTAAGCTTCGGAGAGGGATCAATCCTGGAACTCGACAAGCTGGCCGGCGAACCGGTAGACGTTTTGGTCAACGGCAAGCTCATCGCGAAGGGCGAGGTTGTGGTGATCGACGAAAACTTCGGCGTGCGCGTTACCGAAATCGTTTCGCCCAGCAACCGCATCGAGTATTCTACCTGATTTCAGTTCGTTTTTCGGAATGGGCGCGTTTTTGGACGTCTTTGCGTATGTGCTGAATGACTCCCAGAGTCCCGCTGTCTAGAACAGGATGTTCTGTCCCGCGCGAAGCGTGCAAGGCAAGCGCGTACATGGATGTACGCTTTTGCGAGGGTCGGGGCTGCTATCGCTTTTTTGAGCCGCGAACACGACAAAAAGCTCTTTGGCCACGAACCACACGAAAGAAAGATCGAAAAAGTCCAAAAAAGTCTTGGGGTAAAAGACAAAGCAAAAAGCCGTGGGGCTATAGTGAACCCCTCACAGAACATCCTGTTCTATATCTAACTCATCCAGAGTGAGCCCAGTTGCCGTGGCTATTTGCTCTGCGGATACACCCAAAGCTTTGAGTTTTCGGGCGATTTCCAGTTTTTCTGTCCAACCACGCTCCAGTCCCTGAGCAAGACCACGTTCCAAACCCTCTTCTATACCCTCTTCGCGCCACACGGCGATGGCTTCTTCCTGATTCCACTCGGTGATTCGCATATTAAGCACCTCCTGCTTGTGCTTCTCCATGAACTCTTTGAGTATATCATGTTTTAAGCAGTACCGCACAGCGGATTTCATTGCCTCCTGTCTGTCGCCCAGTTGTCGCGCGAAGGCACGTTCCTGCGCAACAAATTTGCTGTACTCGCTTAAAATTTTACATCTGGAAGCAAGCTCGGCGTTTCTTCCATTGTTAATGTTGAGGACGCGCACCGTAAGCTCAAGGGCAGGCTCTTGTTTCGCTTGCACGCGCGAAAGCCCCAGCGCTTCTGTGTCCATAAATGAATCCGAGAGTTTCAGAGTTTGCTCATCCGGGCAGGGCGCAAGCCCATTGTACAGCACGAAAAATTCAGGTCTTGGAATTTTTACAAGTTTGCTTGAATAGAGAGCTCTTTTCTCATTCATTTCTTCATAAATCTTGGATATGTACATAAGGAATCGCAATCCCATATTTGGATTAACACTGCTTTGATGCTCCAAAAGCACGACAAGCCTCCCGCCTATCTCAAACGAAATATCGTTGATGGAATCCATAAAGAGCACATTCTGCAAGGTATTGATGCTTACCGGAATGTCCGGCGGGAGCGTGACGTTCTCCAGAGCGCAGTATAATTCCCGTAAAATATCCGGTTCGCTGAACAGCAGCGAAAAAACACTGTTTTTGTAGGTATGATTCACAGCCATAAAAGCCTCCTCTGCAGGGCGTTAAGCGCCCGATAGAGTAAAGCAGCAACAGAGGCGATAGGTGCGATTTATTTTCAATAAAAAGCAGGTTGTTTTTGGGTGTACCCCGGGGGTATTTGTGCGTCCCGGGAGCATTTATTCGTGAATTTCGCGGCCAAATGCCTTGCAGTGGGTTTTTTTCGTGGCCCAATGCCGTTTTTGTGGCTGTTTTCGGGTTCGTTTTTGACCTTTTTGTAAATTTTCCTGTTGCAAAAATTTT
>JAITCI010000078.1 GCA_031283155.1 Spirochaetota bacterium
AGAGATGGTGACATGAGGGAGGTGGAGAGGGGGGGGTGGGGGGGGGTGTGGGGGGGGTGGGGGGGGGCATGATACATCGCATTTCCCGGTATTTGCCTCACGGATACCTTTCAGTTGGGCGAAACGAAAGAGGGAGAAAATTTGTTCAGTGAAATTTTTCCGCACAATTCGGAGCGGGTGCTGGAACAGCAAAAAACGCCATTGCGGGTGATTATGAGCAATCCGCCGTATTCGGTGGGGCAAAAGTCCGCCAATGACAACGCGCAAAATCAGGAGTATCCCATGCTGGAAAAACGCATCGCCGAAACATACGTGGCTGCTTCAGAAGCCAATCTGAACAAGGCGGCTTATGATTCGTATATAAAAGCCTTTCGCTGGGCGTCCGACCGCCTGGATCCGGACAACGGCGGGATTATCGCTTTTGTTTCCAACGGCTCATGGCTGGACAGCAATGGGTTGGACGGTTTTCGCAAAAGCCTTGAGCAGGAATTTTCGTCCATATATGTGTATAATCTCCGGGGGAATCAGCGAACATCCGGCGAGTTGTCCCGAAGAGAGGGCGGAAAAATTTTTGGTTCCGGCAGCAGAACTCCGGTAACGATAACGATTTTGGTAAAAAAGGGGAGCGGGAAGTGAAAATATATCTTGATAACTGTTGTTACAACAGGCCATACGATGATCAACGGCAGCTGCGTGTTTTTCTGGAAACCCAGGCCAAGCTGCATATCCAGAGTCTTATTATTCAAAAAAAGTTACAGCTTGTTTGTTCTTTTGTTTTGAGGCATGAGAACAATGAAAATCCTGATCCTTCAACCAGGGCTGCCATTAACCAATTTTTTGTACATGCGTCTATGTACATTGGAAGTGAAAATATGGATACTATTTATCAGACGGCGGATAATTTAATGAAGCAGGGGATACAAATGAAGGATGCGGCGCATCTTGCCTGCGCAATTAAAGCTGAGTGCGCCTGTTTTATAACCACTGACGACAAATTGATAAAAAAATATACAGGCAATATAATTAAAATACGAAACCCGCTGGAATTTTTGAATGAGCTGGAGGTCAGGACAGATGCGTAGCGTAACAGTGATCAGGAAAGAAGGCATGGATTGTCTGCTGAAATCCCTGGGAGTTTTGGAAACAGAAGTATTTATATCTTCACTGATAAGGGAAAATTTTGATTATACCGAATGGCAGCGAAAATATTTTTCCGATCAGCCCCTCGATGATTTTTTGGGGAAAGCAAAGGAATACGATCAGAAAAATCCGTTTGGCGCGTGACAGAGGACAGGGAATGGGGCGGTTTTTTAATTATACCGAATCCGGTACAATTAAAATTATGGCAGAGGTTTTGCAATGAGCAAGGCTGAAATTTTCTATAAGGATATTGGTGATTATCTTTCCCGCGAGGAAAAGCTGCGCATTGTCCGCGAGGGCGGGAGTATTCTTAATCCCGCTCTCGGGATGACCCGCCTTGCGCCCAATGAACACGGGGACTGGATACATACGCGCAATTCAAATTTCGATGATTTTATTCCGCTGGCGCCGGAAAAGAAGTTTGATAAGGGGGCGCAGGCGTTCTTTACGCTTTATTCTTTAGGTATTGCAACAAATAAAGACGCATGGTTATACAATTATTCTTTGGATAAGCTCGAAAAGAATGTTAAAAAGATGGTTGCTTTTTACAATGGCCAGAGAATAGCTTATCACAAATTGCCGGATGCAAAAAAGCGAGAAGCAAAAGATTGTGTTGAGTATGACTTAAGTAAAATTACATGGACAGATATGTTTCTGAAGGATATCGAAGACGATGTAGCATATACGGTCGAGAATAATAAAATATGTACTTCTTTATATCGTCCATTTACAAGGTTGCAGTTTTTTAATGAAAAACAATTTATTCAAAGAACATACCAACAAACAAAACTTTTCCCTGAAAATGGCAGTGAGAATCGCTTGATATGTGTTTCAGGTGTTGGAGTTACAAAAAATTTTTCATGTATTATTACTGAATTATTACCTGATTTGGAAGTCATTGGAAAATCCCAATGTTTCCCTCTGTACTGGTACGAAAAGAAAAACGCGGCGCAAAGCGAGCTGTTTCGGGATTCCGCAGACGCCTATATCCGCCATGACGCGGTATCGGACTTTATTCTTGATCAGGCGAAAACGCGCTACGGCGGCAAAATAATAAAGGAAGATATTTTTTATTATGTGTACGGTATCCTGCACCATCCCGAATACCGCCGGATCTTTGCGAACGATCTGAAAAAAATGCTGCCGCGTTTACCATTGGTGGAAAAAGCAGCTGACTTTTGGGCGTTCTCCAAAGCGGGGCGCGATCTGGCGGATCTGCACCTGAACTACGAAGATCAGCCGCCGCTTGCGGAAATATGTATAAACGGAATGGAGATTGAAAAGTGGAGAGCAGAGACTGGAAAGCGGAGAGTAGAAAGTGGAGAGTGGAAAGTTCATCAAATGAAATTTCCGGCCAAAGGGCAAAAGGATACCATACTGTATAACGCATTTCTGACCATTTCCAATATTCCCCCAAAAGCATACACCTATATTGTTAATGGCAAATCGGCGATTGAATGGATTATGGAGCGGTACGCGATCACCACCCATAAGGAAAGCGGTATACAAAACAACCCCAACGACTGGGCGGAAGAGCACAATAATCCGCAGTACATTCTGGACTTGCTGCTCTCGGTGATCGCGGTCAGCGCACAAACAATGGATATTGTTGTCGGCCTGCCCGATGTGCAATGGGAGTAAGCGGCGCGATATGTAAAGGGGTCGAATTCGACTCCTTTAAAAATAATCCTGTTTTCGGGCACTCCTAAGCAAACCAACGCAATTATAACGCAAGCATGGTTTTTATACGAGTAGGGGGCTTTTCCTTTCTCCATATTGCCAGAATCTGGCTTGAGTAGAATCTTTTTATTAGATTTTCAAGGAGAGTGAAGTTCTCAGCGTGAATTGGACGTGCCAACATTCTCTCTGAGTCTGGCTGCAATAATGAGTCACTGAGACAGGCCAGCTTCGTCAGAGGCATAAAGATTTGCAATGAGGAAATGATTGCAGCAGGCACCTCAGCTGTGGGCAATCAGTTCTTCACTCTCCATTTCTTTTCTTATACTGAGAAAGCAGATTAATTTCAAAAATGTACATCATAGCATCTGGAAGGATGGATTATAAGCGGCGAACAGCTTCGAGTTTCTATTCGTGAATTTTGTGGCCAAAATTTTTGACGTCTTTCGCGGCAGCGGTTCCGGCTTTTATCAATACATCTGAATTTTCCCGCTGTGCGGGGTATATACTGGCGAAGCCCGGTACGCTGGCCTTCCGAAAATGAAAACACATCGCCATACGAAGCGCAATCGATACAAAAGCCCTGCTTCTTGCGCGCGGCCTATTGCGTATCTTTGATATTCATGGCAATAAGGAGCGATCATGTTTTCATTTCAAGTCAGCACAGGGTTTGGTCTGGAATCGCTTGCGCGCGCCGAGATGGAAGCGCTTGGGGTGAAGGTGCTGTCGGTCGCGAATGGCGCGGTGTTCGCGGAGGGCAATGCGCGCGATCTCGCGAAGATGCAGCTCTGGCTGCGCACCGCCGAGCGCGTGTATCTGGTACTCTCGCGGTTTGCGGCGCAGGATTTTGACGATCTCTTTGAGGGCATGACCGCTATCGCCTGGGAGGATATTATTCCCGGAGACGCCGCTATTGGGGTCGCGTGCGGGCTTGCCGGCAATGCCGCCATTACAAGCGCGCGCTCCGCGCAGTCCATTGGCAAGCGCGCGATCATCGACCGGCTGCGCGCGTATTCCGGGAGGGAATTTTTTCCCGAGAGCGGCGAGGCCTACAGGGTGATGCTGGATATAGCCGCCGGGTCCGTCGCCGTGCTGCTGGATAGCTGCGGCGATGGCCTGCACCGCCGGGGCTATCGCCTGGAACCCGGCGCCGCGCCGCTTCGCGAAACCACGGCCGCTGCCATGATTATGCTCGCGGACTGGAAAAGCGAACAGGAAATTGTATGGGATCCATTTTGCGGCTCAGGCACCATAGCGATTGAGGCGGCGATGCGCGAGGCGGATATAGCGCCCGGACTTATGCGGTATTTTTCAAGCGAGTACTGGTCTTTTCTTGATCACGCGATCTTTGAGAACGAACGCCTGGAGGCGCGCGCGCGGGCGGAGGCGGGCGCGGCAAGGCCTGCCGCGATCATCCGCGCGAGCGATATTTCCGCCGAGGCGATCTCCATCGCCGACAGCAATATCCGCCGCGCGGGGGTTGGCGGGCGGATTCGGCTCTTCAAGGCGGACGCGCGCAGCCTCGCCCAGCCGGACAAAAGCGCGCTCTTTCTCACCAATCCGCCCTATGGAGAGCGGCTCGGCGATGAGGAGGAAACGGCGGAAAACCTCTCCGGCTTTTTTGATTCGCTTGAGCAATTTCGCGTACCCTGGAGAGCCGCCCTGCTTTCGCCCGAGCGCGATCTTGCGCGGTTGGGTATTACGAAGCGCTACGGGAAAAACCGCAAGCTCTATAACGGCAAGCTCCGCGTGTGGCTCTATTTTTTTGGCGGGGAGTAAAACGCGGGCGAGGCTCCAGGGCGGGCATGGTGCAGATAATGGCCGTTATTACGAGTGCTGATAGCAGGCGCGTCATTGTTCAGGGAATGTTATATGCGTACAATCAAATTTCAGCACAATGCTCTGGAATACAGTTGTGTCCGGCGGAACAGTGATTCTTGACGCCTTCGATAGATCGTCAACGCCGTGTTCCGAAGAAGCATTATACAGGATATATGGAGTGCCGGGTTGATATCTGGAGCTTCCTTTGCCGGAAAGCCAAGCTTGTATGTAGATAATGGGTTCCTCAAGTTTGGAAAAGGTAAAAGTATAGCTTCCTTTGTCGTCCATAAAAGCACTATCAACAAATTTACTGTCTATGAAGCCGGCGTTGTTGAAAGAATTGTTTCTGTAGAGAGAGACTCCAAGACTCCTGTCTTGTATATTCTCATTTGTCTCTTTTTCATAGGTCAGCGCAATACGCAGGGTATACGTGAGGTATGCGTATCTGTCGTCAAGCAGAAACTGGAGTGTATTTGTTTTTCTGCCGTCCAGACGCAGCGCTTCGAGAGTGTTGTAGCTTATACCGTCGCCCGAACTTGCGATATATTGTCCTTTTTTGAGCCGGCCGCTTCCGTCATCATCATACCAGGCTAGCAGATAGGTAGGGTGATTGACGATATTGGGTATAATACAAGCGACATACTGAGAACTTAAATGTCTCTCTGCGATTGTGGAATTCGCTGCGCTTTTGGAACTTGCCGCAGCTGTAGAATTTCGGGAACTTGCCGCGCTCGCGGAACTTTCGATGCCGACTGAGCTTGCAGAACTTTCGATACCGGCTGATCTTCCGGTACTTGAGGAGTTTGGCATATGCACAGAGGTTGCGGAACTCATCGTAAATACACGAAAAGGCAGCGCGGCGGCACTGGCGGAGCTATCGGAGTTTGCGGAACCGCCGGAGGTATTGGGAGGAGGCATTGGAAATTCACGGATTGTGGAACTTTTGTTTGTGTAGAAAATCACCCGAATGGGTGTGTCCGGCGCCACCTGAATGGAAGAATCCAGATATACTTTGAGTTCAAGCGCTGCGGGATCTGTTTTTGATGGCGTATTATAGCTGGATATTCCTCCGCCGGACTCTGCGGCGCAGCTTGCGGCGAGCAGACCCAACAAAATCAGCAGCGGAACCGCGCTTATGTGTGTGGCCTGTCGGAATTTGCGTAACATATTTCCCTTCCTCCACCCGGCAAAGGCGCTCTTGCGCTTGCTGTGCCGCCGCGAGCGCAAACGCCCGAAAGGATCCTGCGCAGGAGTATTCTGATTATAAATATAGCACACTTCACCGCGTATTACGGAGTTCCTCAAGAATATCGTTGACTGCGATATTGAGCTTCTCCAGAAAAGCGGCGCTTCCGCCATCCTGTTCCGCGGAAACTCCCTGAAGATGCGCGT
Organism: Spirochaetota bacterium; assembly: GCA_031283155.1. Lineage (GTDB taxonomy): Bacteria > Spirochaetota > JAGLSM01 > JAGLSM01 > JAKPMW01 > JAKPMW01. The sequence goes on from JAITCI010000078.1 coordinate 6,031, forward strand.
CTATCATTGCACACAAGCCCGCCAGGCGCTCGCGCTGCTCCTGGACGCCCGTGTCCGCGTTTGCCTGCTGCCAGGATATGTCCAATCCATTTGGCGTGAAGGTGATATTTGCCGTGTCATGCCATTGCGGGATGAAGCACTCCAGCCCCAGTTCCGCCTGGATGCTCTCGCCAAAGGCTTTGCTTGCCGGAGGGTCGCCGTGTACGATAAAAACTTTTGGCTGCGAACCCCGGTAAAATTTAAGCCACGCGAGCATCTCGTCCCTGTCGGCATGGGCGGAGAGCCCGCCGATGGTGTGTGTTTGTGCATTCACCTGAATGGAATCCCCGAGGATGGTGACTCTTTTCGCGCCATCCACCAGGCGGCGTCCGAGTGTGCCTTCCGCCTGAAATCCCACGATCAATATATGGCAGTCCTTTTTCCAGATATTGTGCTTCAGGTGATGCAGCACACGGCCTGCGTCGCACATACCCGAGGCGCTGATGATGATCTTTGGTCCGGGAACAGTGTTGAGCCGGATGGATTCCTCAATGGATTCGACAAAATGGATATCCGGATTGCTTAATGGGTTTTTCCCCCGGCGCACATACTCAAGCGTTTTTTGGTCGTAGAGATCATTATGCGCCGCGTAGATGCGCGTTACCTCGCGCGCCATGGGGCTGTCCACGTACACGGGCATTCGCGGAATGCTGCTGGATTCCGAGAGTTCAAAAAGCCGGTATATCATTTCCTGGGTGCGCCCAACCGCGAATGCCGGAATCAGGAGCGTACCCTTCCCCGCGACGACTGTTTTCAGAATACCGATTAACTCGGTATTGGTGTCTTCCTCGGTTTTGTGCCTGCGGTTGCCGTAGGTCGATTCAATCATAATCATGTCCGCGCGGTCGCGCACCTCGGGATCCCCGATCAGCGCCTGGTGGGAACGCCCCAGATCCCCGCCGCCAACCAGGGTGCGCGTTATCCCGTTTTCGGTGATCGACAATTCCAGAAAGCAGCTTCCCATGATATGGCCTGCGTCATGGAAAACCGCAGATACGTTGTCGAGGGCGCGAAACTCGCGGTGATAGTCTATGGGTTTCAGCAGCCCGAGCGCCTTCTCCGCGTCTTCCTCGGTATACAAAGGCTCCAATGGTGCCAGCCCCTTGCGCTTGCGCTTTTTGTTTTCGTACTCGCAGTCCGTACTCTGGATATGCGCCGAGTCCAGAAGCAGAATTTTGAGCAGCTCGACGCACGCCGGCGTGGCATACACCGGCCCCCGGAAGCCCTCCTTGACGAGTTTGGGGAGGCGCCCGGAATGATCGATATGGGCATGGGTGATGATCACCGCGCTGACGTCCCTGGGCGTATAACTGAAAGGAAGGGAGTTGCGGTTGCGGAGTTCCTTTTGCCCCTGAAACATCCCGCAGTCTATCATCAAAATGCCGCCGTCGGTTTCGATGAGGTGATTGCTCCCCGTTACCGCCCCGGCTGCGCCATGAAATGCCAGCTGCATATTCAATTCTCCTCGCGCGTATTTCCCAAAAACGGGATGCCCAAACAGCATATCATGGTTTGCGCGTTTTTTCTATTTTGCTCTTACGGCGCTTATTCTTGCATACGCGCCGCAATATGGTATAATCAACCCGCGATGCTCACGTTCGAACGCATTGAAAAAAATGCCCCTGCGGATGCGCTGGGCCAGATCAAATATAAAGCTGCTCCCGGAACCCTTTCCGCAAGGGATACGGATACCCATGAAAAAGCACAAGGTATAACCATCATTGTTGGGCACAAGAACAGCGATCTCGACTGTTTTGGCTCGATGGCGCTCGCGCGGTATCTCTATCCCAATACGGTGCTGATCCGCAGCAGCCTGATCCATCCTGTGGCGCGCAACCTGCTCCACCTCTTCAACTACCGGCTTGGGCTGGTATCCATTGATGAACTCAACCCAAACGACGTCCGGCGGATTGTGGTTGTGGATACCCGTACCCTCGCGCGCATCGACGAATATTTTTCCAATCTGGAGGATTTTGGCGGCGAATTGATCGTGTATGATCACCACGACAGCTACGACAAATCCATTCCGGCCACGCGCTACGTCCAAAAAACGGTGGGTGCCAATACCTCCCTGCTCGCGTGGGAGTTAATGAGCCGCGGAATTAAGCCGAACGAGGACGACGCCACGATAGCGCTGACGGGCATCTACGCCGATACGGGCAATTTTACGCATGATACCGTTACCGAAGAGGATTTCCTGGCCGCCGCCTGGCTGCGTTCCTGCGGGGCTGCGGTTGAGCTAGTGCGCACCTTTCTGAAACCGCTTTCCGATAAATATCAAATCACGCTTTTTCACGAACTCCTGAACAAGATTGTCTATCGCGAGATCCGCGGACATTCGATAGTATTTGTTACCATGGAACTCCCTCGCCAGCAAAGCGGGCTTGCGGCCATAGTGGAAAAGATCCACGAGGTGGAGGATCACGACGCCACCTTTGCGGTATTCGGACTCAAGCGCGAAAACGCTGTTTTGATTGTGGGCAGAAGCCTGCGCGAAACCGTGCCTGTGGATGCAATTCTCGGCGCTTTTGGCGGCGGCGGGCATACCTGCGCGGCCTCGGCCTATATCAAAAAGGCGAACGCCGGCGAAATTACGAAGGTGCTCCAGTCCAGGCTGTACGAGGATCTTGCCCCCTCCAGTTCGGCGCAGGACATTCTGTTTGAACAGGAAAATTTTATTTCCGGCGGGTGGTCGCTCATGGACGCCTCCAAATTCCTTGAGCAAATAAACGCCTCGGGTTCGGCGGTTGTCGGTGAGGACGGCCTCCTTGCGGGGGTACTCACCCTCCGCGATATCCAAAAGGGACGCAAGCATAATCAGATGCACGCGCCGGTCAGCGCCTATATGACCCGCAATGTCGTCAGTGTTACGCGGGACATGGGCATACGCAAGATTGAAGGGATCATCAAGGAACGCAATATCGGGCATCTTCCCGTGGTTGAAAACGGCAGGGTTGTGGGTATGATCACGCGCGAGCATATACTGGAATTCAAGCGCGAGCAGAGCAGCCGCGAACGGATCATTGCCGAGAATGTGCGCGCGGCATTGTTCCAGTACAAAGATTCCAAATACGACGACGAATCTTCTGTTGCCGCTCCCGCGCAGCTTGGCGAAGAGCAGGCGGGGTAATTTTTTGGCTGAGCCGCGAAAAAAGAACGAAAACAACAAGACTTTTGAGCCACGAAAAAAGCCAAATAAAAGATCGAATAAGACAAAAAAACCAATCTGAGGGTAAATACAAAAACAAAACAGGGGGGCAAAACGCGTCCGGTTTTCAGCTTTTGGTTTTGTCTTTTACCCCAAAATTTTTTTTAATCTTTCATTCGTGTTTTCATTCGGTTTTTTTCGTGGCCAAATGTATTTGCTTTTTTGCTTCGCGGCGGAGCTGTGAAATCCACGATGGGCCAGCCGCGCTTTTTCGCTTCCGCGCGTAGTTTGGACGCCGGGTTCGCGGCCAGGGGATAGCCAACCGAGGCGAGGATCGGGATGTCGTGCGCGCTGTCGCCCCAGTACATCACGTCGTTGAGGCTGCCCGCTGCTTTCTCCATCGCGGGGAGCTTCTGCCGTCCGAGGCACAGAGCGCCCATCGCGCGTCCGGTAAAGCGGCCATCCGGTCCGCGCTCAAGTTCCGTCGCTATGAGGGCGTCCATTTTGAGATGCTCCGAGAGCGGCCGCGCGATCTCCGCGTTTGTTGAGGTGATCAGGATACGCGGAATCTTTCGCACTTTAAGTTCATCCAAAAGCGGAAAGACCGCGGGATAGATACGCGGGAGTACGCGCTCGCGGAAATGCTCGTCCAGGAGCGGGCGCATTTCCTCCGCTGTTTTGCCGATGAACTGCTTGAACTGGAAGCGTGTGAAGCTCTCGGCGTTGAGCCGCCCTATGCAGTAGCGGAAATAATGCCAGCGCCCAAGCACACGGTCGCGCCAGCCCGCGAGCCCCTTGTCCGCCAGAAATATCTTCCACGATACGTCGCAGTCATTCGCGATGAGGGTGTTGTCCATATCAAAAAAAACGATACGCACGGCAGGCGGAATGGAATACGCCATGAGATCCTCCGTAAATATAGCTTTGCTGATCGACGGTGGCACTATCGCGCGCCCCATCCCGCGCGGATTGCGTATTATTCCCTATCGACGCAACAAGGAGAATTGTATGCAGAGTGACGCGATTACGCAAGGGTACGCGCGCGCGCCGCACCGTTCGCTCCTCCGCGCCTGCGGGCTCGCGGGGAAAGATTTCGGCAAACCCTTTATCGGCATTGCCAATTCGTATTGCGAAATTGTTCCCGGGCATATTCATCTGCGCGAGGCGGCTGACAGGGTGAAGCGGGGCATACGCGACGCGGGGGGCATTCCCTTTGAGTTCAACACCATAGCGATCTGCGACGGGATTGCGATGGGGCATTTGGGTATGAAATACTCGCTTGCCTCGCGCGAACTCATCGCCGACAGCGTGGAGTCCATGGTGATCGCGCATTGCTTTGACGGGCTTGTTTGTATTCCGAATTGCGATAAAACAGTGCCGGGGATGCTTATGGCGGCGGCGCGGCTGAATATCCCCACCATATTCGCGTCGGGCGGGCCCATGCTCGCCGGAAAAAGGAGCGATACCGCCGGGGACGAGTCCGCCGATCTGATCTCCGTGTTTGAGGCGGCAGCCGCGTATCAGAACGGCGCGCTTACCGCCGCAAGCCTCGACGCGCTTGAGGAAAACGCCTGTCCGGGCGCGGGGTCGTGTTCGGGTATGTTCACGGCCAATTCGATGAACTGCCTGACCGAGGCGCTCGGGCTTGCGCTTGCGGGGAATGGCACGCTGCCCGCGATAGATCCGCGCAGGCTGAATTTTTGGGAGGAGAGCGGGAGGCGCATCGTCGCGCTTGTCGGCGAGGGAAAATGTTGCCGCGATATCCTCACGCGCGAAGCGCTTGAAAACGCGCTCGTTCTGGATATGGCGATGGGCGGAAGCTCCAATACCGTGCTGCATACACTTGCTATCGCGCGCGAGGCCGGTATTGCGCTCACCATGAAAGACATGGACGCGGTATCCGCGCGCACGCCCACGCTTTGCGTTCTTGCGCCCGCGAGCCGGCAGCATATTGAGGAGCTGCATACGGTGGGCGGCGTGATGGCCATTATGAAGGAGGCGGCGAAAATTGCGGGCGCGATCTGCGAGGATGCGCTTACCGTGTCCGGCGAGACTCTGGGCAACGCGCTCAGGCGCGCGCCGGATCCCGACGGGCGGGTGATCCGCCCCCTTGATCAGGCCTACGCGCGGCAGGGCGCGCTCGCGGTACTCTACGGCAATCTCGCGCCCGAGGGCGCTATCGTAAAACGTTCGGCGGTCGCGGCGTCTATGCGGCGCTTTCAGGGGCGCGCGCGCGTTTTCGAGTCGGAAGAGGCGGCCTGCAAGGGTATATTGGAAAAAGGAAATATCCATCCCGGCGATTTCATTGTGATCCGCTATGAGGGGCCGCGCGGCGGACCCGGGATGCAGGAGATGCTCGCCCCCACCGCGAACGTCATGGGCATGGGTTTGGGCGAGTCGGTCGCGCTTTTAACCGACGGGCGTTTTTCCGGCGGAACGCGCGGCGCGTGTATCGGGCATTGCTCCCCCGAAGCGGCGGCGGGCGGACCGATTGCGCTTGTTTGCGAAGGCGACAGTATTTGCTACGATCTGGAGGCGTGTACCCTCACCCTCGAGGTGGGCGAGGCGGAACTCTCGCGCCGCCGCGCCGCCTGGAAGGAAAGGCCTCCGGCGGTGACGAGCGGCTGGCTCGCGCGCTACGCGCGCCTGGTTACATCCGGATCCGAGGGCGCAGTGCTGCGCTGATTTCGGCCGGAATGCGGTGCCGGTTATTCTGGTGAGCGCGGCTTTATCGCATATTGGAGACAAAATTTTCCATAATCTCCAGGAGCTTGCCCGGGATCTCGAGCGAGAGCCGGAGTGTCCCGTCGAAGGCTTTGGCTGTAAACGAGGCATGGCATATTTTCAGAAGCGACAGGGGCTGTTCTCCGAGAATCGCGCCGAATTGATCGATATAGGGTTTGGCGTCTTCCTTGAGCTTCAGAATTTCCGCAGCCGCTGTTTCAGCGGCTTCCTTTGAGGAATCGACAACCACAGCGATAAGGAGTTTTTCGTCTTTATAATCCGCCGCGATGCTGATACCGGCGCAATTCTCAAGAAGAGGCGCAAATTCGTCGTCCATATTCTTACCGGACATTTTGGCTTTTATCTCAGGAGTGGGTACAAAGGCAATGGTCAGCGCGCCCCGGATCTTTGATATCATCTGACTGAAGAGCTGATTGCGCGGACTCTGGGGGAGATTACCGCCCTTGCTTGCGTGAATACTCATCGCGACGCCGGCGTCTGTTCCAACGACTGCGTAACCGGAGATAATCACGGCGCGGAATCCCTCTTCGTTCTTCAGGGTATAGGTCGCAAAGCCGTCAATCTCGCCGTCTTCCTCAAAGGCCGCCGAGATATCCGTAATGGCTTTGGCCTTGCTGGCAATGCACCATGCCGGTTCGGATCCTTCCAAACCATCATAGCTCACCCAAAAAAAGATCTCGTCTGCCTGGTCAAGCTTGATTCCGAGCTGCTCCTCGGCCGTTACCTTGATTGTCCTGATTTGGTTGTGCTGCATCAGACCGGACATATCGACGTAGCCAATGAGGGCGGCGGATTCGGGAATCAGAAAATCGCCGGATCGCGCCGGAACTGTTTTTTCGCTTTTTCCGCAGGCGGAAAGAACGGCGGCAAAGATGATGGCGGCGATAACGTACTTTTTCATGAAGTATCTCCTTGTTGCGGGCGGTAAAACGTCAATATAAGTATACGCTTTTCCCGCTGACAGGACGTCAGCGCGCAGCCCGCAGCAAGGCTTGTGCCCTGCGGGTAAGGCTGCGTATTTGGGCTGCGAGCGGGACGATCCTGTTTTCGCTCCGTGTGCGCGTGTTGGGACTATATTTAATGGCGGCGGAGGAAGGACTTCACAGGGGAGGACACAGATTGCAGGATCGTTATTTCGCGTTTTTTGATCTTGATCACACCCTCACGCGCGCCGACACGGGGTTTGCCTTTCTGCGTTGGTGGGCGCGGCGGCATCCCTGGGTACTCTGGCGCTTTTTGCTGGCACCCCTTGCGCTTCTGCTCTGGAAAGCGCACATCATCAGTCTGCGGCATATCAAGGAATTTTTCTTTTCGGTTCTGCACGGGAAATCCGCTGCCGAGGTTGACGCCGCCGCCCGCGCCTTTGTGGATGATTCTTTTGAAAAGCTCGTCAAGGAAGACGCGCGGCTATATCTCGCGGAGATCGCGCCTTTATACCACCTGGTGCTTGCCTCCGCCTCGCCGGAATTTTACGTGCGGTATTTTGCGGAAAAACTTGGTTTTGCGCTGTATGTGGCGACGCTCTACGAATTCCGCGACGGCATTTTTACGGGACGCATGGAGGGACCGGACTGTCGCGGCGAGGAGAAGATGCGGCGCATCCTGGGGCGCATCCTGCTCACGCGCTATGATCGGGAACACTCGCTCGCCTTTTCCGATAACGTCAGACTTGACGCGCCGCTCCTGTCGCTCGCGGGAAACGCTTTTCGTGTGCATCGGACCAAGTGGCGCTTCAAGCCGGTTCTGATTGAGTAAGCGGCTGCGTATTATTGTGTAGTATAGTGTATATCTATTCGTATTGATAGCCGGTCTGGAGGCAAATCATGATAGGATTCGATCCCCTCTATCTTATAATGCTCGCGCCCGTTCTTCTGTTTTCGCTGTGGGCAAGCGCGCGCGTGAAGAGCAGCTTTACAAAATATTCCCAGGTGCGTTCGCAAAGCGGTATCACCGGCGCGGAGGCGGCGATGCGTATCCTGCGGGCGTATGACCTGCACGACGTCAGGGTGGAGCAAACGAGCGGATGGCTCTCGGATCACTATTCCCCCGCAGAGCGTGTTCTTCGGCTTTCCGAGGCGGTATATGGTTCCTCCTCCATCGCGGCGATTGGCGTCGCGGCGCATGAGGCGGGACACGCCCTGCAGCATGGCAAGGGCTACGCGGTTATGGGGCTCTGGCAAATGCTCGCGAAACCTGCAGCGATAGGCTCGAACCTTTCCTATTGGCTTATCATTGCCGGCGCGCTGCTCACTTCCTTCCAGTTTCTGATGATCGTGGGCGTGATCCTCTTTGGGGTGGTGGTGCTTTTTCAGATAGTCACGCTCCCGCTCGAGTTTAACGCAAGCTCACGCGCGAAAAAATTGATCGTCGAGATGGGTATCCTGGGGCAGCAGGAGGCGGCGGGCGTTTCGAGGGTTTTGGGCGCGGCAGCCATGACCTACGTTGCGGCGGCGATCTCCTCCGTTACGACGATGCTCTACTATCTCATACGCTTCGGGATTCTCGGGAGCCGCGATTAAATTCCTTGCATTTTTTTCCCAAGACGCTACAATGAGACGGCAAACCTTCGCGTTTATTCAACCGGGGGGAGTGTACTGATCTGAAGCTCGCATAAGGGGAGTATCGCATGGAAAGACTTATCGGTATTGTCGGTATACTTTTTTTTATTGGCGTTGCCTGGCTCATGTCTGAAAACAAAAGGCAGGTGAAATGGCGGCCTGTGTTGCTGGGGCTGCTGCTTCAATTTTTGGTTGCTCTCTTCGTTTTGAAAACAGCGCCCGGGCGTATGCTCTTCGCTTTTTTGAACGACGTCGTTGACGCAATGCTTGGTTTCACCACCCAGGGTGCGACCTTTGTATTCGGCGATCTGAAAACAAAGTTTTCGAGTTTCGCGCTCACGATTCTCCCCACGGTTATCTTTTTCTCGTCCTTCTTTGCCGTACTCTACTATTTTGGGATTCTGCAGCTCATCGTCAAGGCCTTTGCCTTTGTGCTGCATAAGCTCCTGGATGTGTCCGGTGCCGAAGCGGTTTCATGCGCGGCCAATGTTTTAATGGGGCAAACCGAAGCGCCCTTAACCATCAAGCCCTTTATCGAAGGCATGACCCATTCCGAACTCATGACCGTTATGACAGGAGGTATGGCCACGGTTGCCGGCGGTGTGCTTGCGGCCTACGTGAGTATGGGCGTTGATGCGGGCAGTCTTATTGCGGCAAGCGTGATGAACGCGCCCGCCGCGATTGTGTTTGCCAAAATCATAACGCCCGAATTGGCGAAGCCGCTCACAGCCGATCTGAAGGCCATTAAGGTGGAGATTCTCGACCGCAACGCCCTTGAAGCGGCGGCGCGCGGCGCGGGCGAAGGTGTTTTTCTCGCGATCAACATCGCGGCCATGCTGCTCGCCTTTGTGGCCACTGTGTACCTGATCAACTTCTTCTTCGGGATCTTCGGTACCTCTATGGAAGAAATCCTGAGCGTTGTTCTCCGCCCCGTGGCTTTCCTGATGGGTGCTCCCTGGAGCGAGGCCGGAAATGTGGCTGCCTTGATGGGCAAGCGCACCATTCTGAACGAGTTCATAGCCTACAGCGATCTGGGGGATCTGATCCATATCCGCAAGCTCTATGACGCGATGGGCGATGGAAACATTCTGTATACAGATTTCCCCTTTATCTCGAATACCATTCAGCCCATGATGACGCTTTTGGGCAGCCGTTCCATTATGCTTGCTTCCTATTCGCTCTGCGGCTTCGCGAATTTAAGCTCCATGGCGATTCAGCTTGGCGGAATCGGCGGCATGGCACCGAGCCGCCGCGGCGAAATCGCCAGCCTCGGGCTCAAGTCGATGTTAGCCGGAACCATGGCAACCTTCCTGACCGGAACGATTGCGCTGATCATTTTCTGATTCCGGTAAATCGGGAAAATTTTTCGGAGTATATATACAAACGCCGCGCGGTATGCGCGGCGTTTCGCTTACCCCGCTTTACTCTGTGCCGAAGAGACGGTTGCCGGCGTCGCCAAGCCCGGGCAGAATATAGTTGCGTTCGTTCAGGCAGCGGTCGATGCTGCCGGTATAGATGTCCACGTCGGGATGGCTCTTTTCGACGGCCGAAAGCCCCTCGGGGGAGCTGATGATCGCGATAATTTTGATGCGCCGGAAGCCCTTTTCCTTGAGTATCTCGGCAGTCCGGATCAGCGATCCTCCGGTAGCGAGCATGGGATCCACGATCACCGCAAGCGCGTGTCCCGTCGGTTCGGGCAGCTTTTCAAAATAGGTGACGGGCTGGCTGGTCGCATGATCGCGGTATATCCCGATAAATCCGATTTTCGCCTCCGGCAGCAGGCTCAGCATCGCCTCGAGCATCCCCACCCCCGCGCGCAGCACAGGCACCACCACAATATTTTCATCTACGTGCTGCGCGGTTGTGGGTTCCAGCGGGCTTTCTATCTGAACCTCGCGGGTGTGTACGTCCTTCATCGCTTCGTAGGTGAGGAGCATGGTGATCTCGCTCGCGAGTTCGCGGAATTCCTTATAGTGCGTATTTTTGTTGCGCAGCATTCCCAGTTTGTGCGCAAGCAGGGGATGCTGTACGAGGTAGTGCATAGTGCCTCCGTTTGGCGTACCAGAGCCCGACCTGGAACAGATAGAGTATAGCCGATTTTTGCGGGTGTGCAAAGACCTCAATAATTTGAAGTTGAAGCTCCTCTTCATTTTTGTTGCTTTCGGCCGTGCCGCTTTACGCCGCGCAGGGTTTTTGCTATTGTGGTATTCAGGTCTGCGGGGCGCAAACGAGGGGATATATATGCAGCAGTATTTTGAGGGCGACGGGTACAATACGCCGCCCGATATCGGCCGCGATTTCGCCGACCGGCTTCTTTTGGGGACGCGCGTCTGGTTCCATTATCTGTGCCTGCGCGTCGAGGCCGATGCGCGAGCCTACGCGCGCCGACGGGAGTACGGACCCGAAAATTTCGCGGTAACGTCCTGGGCGATGCTGCGCAATATTGAGCGCTGCGGCGGGCGGATCGAGATTTCCGGTTTGGATCATATCCGCAGCGCCGTGCCGCCCTTTGTGTTTGTGGGCAACCATATGAGCGCCATCGAAACCTTTTTGCTGCCCGTTATGATTTTGCCCTTTGCCGACGTGACCTTCATCGTGAAGGAAAGTCTGCTGCGCCATTTTTATTTCGGCCCCATCATGCGCGCCTGCCGCCCGATAGCCGTAGGCCGTGAAAACGCGCGCGAGGATCTGGTACGGGTGCTGACCGAGGGCAAGCGCATCCTCGGCGAAGGGCGATCCCTGATTGTGTTTCCGCAGAGTACCCGCAGCCGCGTATTTGATCCGGCCACCTTTAATACCCTGGGCGCGAAACTCGCGGAGCGCGCGCGGGTACCGCTCATTCCTGTGGCGCTCAAGACCGATTTTTGGGAGCACGGACGCTTTGTGCGCGATCTGGGGCCAATCCACCGCGACCGCATAGTCCATTTTGAATTTTCCCGCCCCATCAAGCCCGGGTTCGCCGCGCGGGACGCACACCAAAAGGCGCTCGATTTTATCACCGAACGTCTTCTCTCCTGGGGCGGAGAGGCGCGCAATGCGGAGGATTAAAAAACCGCCTCAAAGACTATCCTGAGGCGGTTTTGACCGACCTTGCCTGACCGGTTTAGTTTTGAAGGCGCCGCACGTTGACGGCTGTGGGTCCCTTGGGACCCTGCTCGATGTCGTACTCAACCGGCTCGCCCTCGCGGAGGTTCTTGAAACCATCACCGAGGATCTTTGTGTAATGCACAAAGACGTCTTTGTTGGACTCGTCGCAGATAAAGCCGAAACCCTTCTTCTCGTTGAACCACTTCACTGTACCTTTGCTCATTGTGAAACAACTCCTGCTTTTTTTTATACACAGTAGGTATGCGCAGCCCAACCGCTGCCTACACACCCATTATGTGTCGAACGAGAATTCCGGCAAGATCAAAAGCGCCCGTAGCCAAACCACCGAAACACTGCTAAAAACTAGAATACTACATCCCGCGCCGATATGGAAGCATAAAATATTAAATTTTTGCTTGAAATTTTGGGTTCTTTTCACAATGTCGTGCTTGCGGCGGCAGAGCCTTTATAAGTGAGGCCGGTACGCATTTACCTCCGTATGCGTCCCCTGCCCCCCAAAAAAATTCTGCTTACTGCCCGTTTTCAGCCGCAATATGCACATTATAATATGTTTTTTGCGGCCACAGATGTAAGCTATAATTCGGAGGACAGTACGAGAAAAAATATGCGAACGTATTTCAGCGCAGATTTCGCCCATGCTCCCCGCGTTTTTGCCCTATGCGCGATTTTTCTCCTGTGTTTTGCGGGCGGCTGCAGTTCCGTTAATCTCTGGCAGGAAGCGGCGGGCGGTATCGCGCATTTCAGCGATGAAGAACTCCCCGGGAATATATATATCTCCCCGTCGGGGCTTCTCGCCATCGGAACATTGCTTACCGCGGTATACAGCGGATCAGAAGACATACGTTATCAATGGAATAAAAACGGGAAGGCTGTTCCGGGCGTAACGGGCGCAAGGTATACTCTGGAGGCAATCGGGATCTATACTGTGACCATCCGGGCCGTCGATTACAGGAGCAAAACAAGCGCCCCTGTCACCATACAGACCAGGGTAAGTGTGCGTTTTGATTCCATGGGAGGCAGTTACGTGCCTTCCCAAACGGTGATCAAAGGCGGGTATGCGGAAAGACCTGTTCCGCCTTCCAAAGCCGTATCCGGCTTTGTGAATTGGTATGCCGACGCAAACCTCAGCGGCGCGCCCTATGATTTTGAGTATACCCCTGTTACTGCCGATATCACGCTGTACGCGAAGTGGGCTCTGCCGCTCATTAGAGTAACTTTCGACCCGCAAGAAGGAGATCTTGCCCAATCCCAATTGGTTCAGGTCATAGGGTATGGCGGCATGGCAAGCGCGCCCAATCCGGCGCCGGTCAACGGAGGATATTTCCTGAACGGATGGTATCAGGACGCAGCCTGTACCATCCCCTGGAATTTCGCAAGGAATACTGTCACCGAGGATATAACCCTTTACGCCAAATGGGAACTGAAGTTCACCGTAACATTTGACTGCAACGGAGGAACCCCTCCGATCATGTCCCTGATGGCAGCGCAGGGGGAAAAGGTGAGCCCCCCCGGAACGCCAACTAAACCCGATCATGAATTTATCGGCTGGTGCAAGGATCCGGGCTGCACGATTGCCTGGATTTTCGCAATCGATACGATTGAAGGGAATACAACCATCTACGCCAAATGGATACGGCAGTTTACCGTAAATTTCATCGGCAATGGCGGCCCCGTTCCCGAAAGCCGGACGGTGCTACAGGGCGGCAAGGTAAGCGATCCCGGAGAGCTTGTCAGATCCGGCCATGTATTTGGCGGCTGGTATACAGACAATGATACCTTTATGCTTCAGTGGGTTTTCACAACACATACGGTTACAAGCAATACAATCCTCTACGCAAAGTGGACGCAGCAGTTCGCCGTGCGGTTTTTGCGTAATGACGGAACTCTTATTGAAACGCGATATATAAACAAAGATTTGTATGCCTCGCACCCTCTGGGTACGCCCGCAAGTGTTCCCTATACCCGGACGCCGGGGTTATATGATACGCCGGTTCCGGCGCAGGGCGCCGCTTGCGCATTCAGCCATTGGCAGACGCCGTCCGGAGAGGTCTGGGTTCTTGCCTCCAATAAAGTCACTGCCGATATTGCGCTTACAGCGCAGTATACTATGCCCAACCCTGTTGCGGCAGTCGATGTAAATAATATTGCCGCCGCTGTTACCCACGCAAGAAATGACCCGGGCGCGTATTTTTTGCTTATAAGCGAAGATGCCAGATGCGCGCCCCAAACGCTGGATGTACCCGGCGTCGATCTGACGATTGAGGGGATCGGTTCTGAGCTGCTGATCATGCTTTCGCAGGACGGTACGCTTTTTACCGTTGGAGCGGCGAACGCAGCCGGTATACGTTTAACCCTGGGAGAGAATATCACGCTTGCGGGGAGCGGCACTGCCGGTCTGGTAATGGTTCAAAACGATGCTACCTTCACCATGCAGCCCGGTTCAAAAATCACAGGAAATACCGCAGACAATGGCGGAGGCGTGTATGTCCGGGAAGCTATCTTTACCATGGCCGGCGGAACCATCAGCGGCAATATCGCGCGGGGGAATGGCGGCGGCGTGTACATAGATAATGGCGATTTTTTTATGACCGGCGGAACCATCAGCGGCAATACCACGCAGGGGAATGGCGGCGGCGTGTACATAACCGGCAGCGGTAGCTTTACCATGACCAGCGGAACCATCAAAGGGAACAATGCCTCCGGCGGGTATGGCGGCGGGGTATATGTGGGCGGCAGCGTTTTATTCAATAAGATTGGCGGCACTATTTCCGGGATGAACGCATCTCCTGTTGCTGACAGGAATCGAGCCAATGGAGTTGAATGGGGGCATGCTGCTTATGTGCAAAACGGTGGAAAATACCGCAGTAACACAGCCGGAACCGGGGTTAATCTGAATTCAGGAAAAACGGCTAATTGGGGGCAGTAATACACAGGTGCGGGGGAAAGCCTTCCCCCGCGCGCGGACACAGTCCGCGCTCCCCCTTCTTCTGCCTCCCCGCTTGACAACCCGCCCCGCCTGCGCTACCCTAAAGGGCGATGAAACCGGCGGAACAGGCACAAATCGTCTCGATGGGGCGCGCGATTGCGATGGGGCGCTACCCCGTGTGCGCGCGTTTTGCGCATTACCTCGATTTCAAAGACGGCGACGACATTATTGGTCTGACCGATATGCGGGACGAGGGCGGCGCGCATACCCTTGTACTCGCGGGATTGCGGGCAGGCTGGACCGCGCGCGCTGCCGAACTCATTGTCGGGTCGGACGCGGTTGTGTTCGATGGGCAGATTTTCGCGCGGGACGAGCTACAGCTCTTTCGGGACAAAATACACGCCGCCGCGCTCCCGCATACAGAACAAATGCGGCGTCTGGGGATTTTCCGCGATACGATTCTCGAACACGCCGCGCCGCTTTCGATGGCGGTTGTGCTGGATAGTACACGCCGCGAAAATTTTCAGGGAAATTTCGCGCGGGCGCTCTGCGACCGGTTTTTGGAGGGCGCGGCTGCGTGCGCAATGGGCGAGTATGCCCGAGCCGCCGCGCTCTTGCAGGGTGTGGGCTATGGTCTGACCCCGAGCGGCGATGATTTTTTGTGCGGCGTGATGCTCGCGCTGCATCATAGCGGCGACGCGCATGATGCGCAGGAATTGGCGGATGCGCTTACGGATACCCTCTCGCGGAGCGCTTTCATGGCGCGCACATTTTTGCGCGACGCGATAGCGGGCAGGTGGCCGCGCCGGTTGCGCGACGCGGCGGAGAGCTTGCACGGAGCCGGACAAGACAATATAATTCGGTCGGCGGTTATACGCGCGCTGGATCATGGCGCGAGTTCGGGCGCCGATCTCGCAAGCGGGTTTATATACACAGCACTGCATCAGTGCGCGCAAAGTGCAGCAAGCCGCGATTTGGTGTGTGCGTAAATAGAGCGCCCTACGGACGGAGGAGACAATTATGGTGCTGCAAGGTTTTATCAAGAAAGGCGAGTATTTCGATTCTGTCAGTCTCATGATCGTGTCCAAAGAGGTGAACGCCCTCCCGGGTATCGCCGATTCCGCGATTGTTATGGGTACCGCGCAAAACAAGGATATAGTTCGCGGCGCCAATCTTTACATCAAGGAATTATTTGACGCCGGCGACGATACCGACCTCCTGATTGCGCTCTCAGCCGAGAGTGAGGCCATCGTGAAAGAAACGCTCGTCAAGATCGACGAGATGTTCAAAGCGCTGCGCAATAAAAAGGACGAGGGCGGCACCAACTTTACCCCCAAGAGCCTTGAGGGCGCGATAGACGCCCTGCCCGGCGCGAATATCTCGCTGATCTCGGTTGCGGGGCGCTATGCCGCGCGCGAGGCGATGCGCGCGCTCAAAAAAGGGCTGCACGTGATGCTCTTCTCGGATAACGTCTCCATTGAGGACGAACTCCGCCTGAAAAAATTCGCGCGCGACAAAGGCCTCATCGTGATGGGGCCGGACTGCGGCACGGCGGTTATAGGCGGCGTTCCGCTTGCCTTCGCGAATGTGCTTGCGCGCGGCGATTGCGGTATCGTGGCCGCCTCGGGGACCGGGCTGCAGGAGGTGATGACCATCATCTCGAACGAGGGTGCCGGGATCTCGCAGGCCATCGGCACCGGCGGGCGCGACGTGAAAGAAGCCATCGGCGGTATCATGTTCATCGACGCGCTGCGCGCGCTTGCCGCCGATCCCGCGACAAAGGTGATCGTGCTTGTGTCGAAGCCGCCGCACGAGAGCGTATTGCGCAAGATCGCCGGTGAGATCAAAACGATCAAGAAACCGGTTGTCGGAATTTTCATTGGCGGAGATGCTTCTATTCTTGAGTCTGCGGGGGCTATCGCCGGCACAACGCTCGAGGAGACGGCCGTCATCGCCGCTGCTGCGACCCGGATGGGAGCGTCCCGCGCCGCCATGGATGGCGAAAAGCGCGGGGCCTTCTATAGGGAGATTGTTGCTGAGAGTAAAGCGCGAATTGCCGAACGGCGCGGCGCGATTGACAAGCAGGCGAAGGAGCTTGCCGCCAAATGCCGAGGGCGGTATATGCGCGGGCTTTTCTCCGGCGGTACGCTCTGCGACGAAACGCAGCTTATATGCAAGGATCTGATCGGCTTCATCAACAGCAACGCCCCGCTCGACCCCTCATACCGCCTGAAGGATTCCTTCAAATCGGTTGGGCATACCATCATTGATCTCGGCGAGGATGAGTTTACCGTCGGCAGACCGCATCCGATGATCGATTTTTCATTGCGCAACAAAAAGATTCTGGAAGAGGCCGCCGACAAGGAAACCGCGATTATCCTGCTCGACCTCGTTTTGGGCTACGGCTCCAATATGGATCCGCTCGCGGAATTTGTGCCCACCTTTAAGAAGGCGAAGGAAATCGCGCCGGACGTCCATATCATCTGTTCCATCACCGGTACCGACGGGGATCCGCAAAATCGCGCGCGCGTAAAAGCGGAACTCGAGAGGGCCGGCGCGATCATGATGCCGTCAAACGCCGCCGCGAGCGAACTCGTTGGCAAAGTCATTCGTATTCTGGAGGGAAAATAAAATGGCGCTGCTCGATCTCTTTACCCAGGAAATACAGGTTATCAACACAGGCATGACCGCGTTCCGCGACGATCTCGCGCGCGGCGGGGTACCCGTGATTCAGGTTGACTGGAAACCGCCGGTCGGCGTTGCGGGCGAGGCGCTCGATATCATCGACGACAATATCGCCAAAATCACCGCCGCGAATGAAAAGGTGCTCGACATTATCCTGAAAGGCAAGCCGATGCTGATCGGTATGGGCGTGGCGCTCGACACGATCCCCGGCATGAAAAAAAATCTTATTCTGCATTCGGGGCCGCCCATCACCTGGGATCGTATGTCCGGTCCGACGCGCGGCGCGGTGATCGGCGCTCTTATATATGAAGGCATGGCGAAAACCCCCGAGGAGGCGGAAAAGCTCGCCGCCTCCGGTTCGATTGAGTACGCGCCCTGCCACGAGCATAGCGCCGTGGGGCCGATGGCCGGGATCGTTTCCTCTTCGATGCCCGTGTTTATCGTTAAAAATGAAACCTACGGCAACCAGGCCTATTGTACCCTGAACGAGGGACTCGGCAAGGTGCTGCGCTACGGCGCGTATGGCGACGATGTGGTGGAGCGCCTCAAATGGCTCGAGAAGGTTATGTATCCCGTACTCAAAAAGGCGATAGAGAGTCTGGAACGCGGGCTTGATCTGAAAAACATGATCGCCCAGGCACTCCACATGGGCGATGAGGTGCATAACCGGAACCGCGCCGGAACCTCGCTCTTTTACCGCGCGATTGCGCCGGCGGTCATTCGCACCTGCGAGGATCGCGCAACGGCGGCGGCGGTACTCGAGTTTATAAACGGGAACGATCATTTCTTCCTGAATCTCTCGATGCCCGCCGGCAAGGCAACGCTCGACGCCGCGCGCAATGTGGACGGCAGCAGCATCCTGGTGGTGATGGCGCGGAATGGTACGGATTTCGGGATACAGCTTGCGGGAACCGGCAACGCCTGGTACACCGGCGCCGCGCTCGTGCCGGACGCGCTCTATTTCCCGGGCTTTACCAAGGACGACGCGAACCCCGATATAGGCGACAGCGCGATCACCGAGACCTTCGGGCTCGGCGGGTTTGCGATAGCCGCCGCCCCCGCCATTGTGCAGTTTGTGGGCGGAACCGCGCGCGACGCGATCAATTACAGCATGACCATGTACGAGATCACCTTCGGCGAAAATAATATGTACCAGATTCCGGCGTTAAATTTCAGGGGTACGCCCACGGGGATTGACGTTACCAAAGTGATCGCGAAAAATATCACTCCGGTTATTGATACGGGCGTGGCGCACAAGAAACCCGGCGTGGGACAGGTTGGGGCTGGCGTGGTGCAGGCGCCGATAGATCCGTTCATGAAGGCCTTTGAGGGTCTGGCGGCAAAGCTGAAGTAGGCGCAATTCCATATTGAGGAACCGGTCAGATATTTTGACCGGTTCAGAGCGTGAGAGGTGATTACTGAAAAAATTATGGAAGAGAAATCAGACAAGACCAAAAAAATTTATGGAAAAATCAAAAAGAAATATACTCAAAAGTCCGTAAAAAAACGTATTGAGGCTTTATTTCTGGATAACATTGGCAAAGTTATCACCAGAGAGCAAATTATTAAAGCAGCGACTGATCTTAAAACTCAAAAGCAGCCAGAAAACTGGCATCAGCGGCTTTCAGAACTAAGAACCGATGACGGGTACACTATATTATCATGGCGGAACAGAGGCTGGCTGCGGGTAGAAGAATATTTAATGCCATCATCCGAAAAAAGATCAATCGCAGGAAAAAGAGTCCGGCCAGATAAAGATACATGGCAATGTGTATTACAAAGAGCAAATTATTCCTGTGAATGGGCGGAGGGGAATGAGATATGCGGTCTTAAAGAAGGCGCTGTTGATCCTGTTGGCGGCGGAAGGGTAAAATTAACGCCGGATCATAAAAATCCACATTCAATAAATCCTGACGCCGATACAAAGGATGCGCAGCAATGGCAGGCATTATGCGGCAGACATCAAGTGATAAAAAAGAATTATTGGGATACCAATACAGGTAAAATGAATGTGTATGCCATTATACAATCGTCAACGAGCAGTGAAAAAGAGATAATATTTAAATTCTTATTGGACTATTTTGGCTATGTGCAGGATAAAGCGGGAAATATTCACAAATTGGAGATCGGGAAGCAATGAATCTGCGAATTTTTTTGGATGAAGAACTGGAAAAACACAGGGTCATAATACTTCCTGTAATGGATGTAAAAGAGAGTATGCGATTTCTGCAATTTTCAGGATACAGACCGGCAGCAACCATACTGGATCCCTGGTACAACAGAGGAATAGGCGGCGTCAGAGACGATTATTTTGAGTATATGCTTGATATAATCGATACAGTAAAATATAACACCAACCACTTGTTTTTGTGGGGCTTTCCTGAAATTGCCGCTCAATTCATAAATAAAATAAATGAGCCTTTGGAATTTGTCGCATGGCTGACATGGTTTTTCAAGAACTGCCCGTCTGTAATCAGAGGGTGGCGATCAAGCCAGCAGACTTGTTTGCATTATGCGGTACAGGGCGCGAAAATGTACCCGGAAAATTTTTTTAACGCAGAGCAGGAACTCCGGTTTGAGAATAATCAAATGCGGTTTATTCCTGCTCCCAGTTCTGTTATAGAAGAGTCTTTGCTTGTGGGTTTTGTAGGCAAGAAAGAACAAACCGGGCATCCCGCTCAAAAACCCGAAAAAGTTTATGAAAAATTGGTTTTAATGTCGTCTGCGGCAGATGATTTAATTTACGATCCGATGGCCGGTTCTGGTACAACGGGCGCTGTTTGCATAACCCACAGGAGGAGGTGCATTATTTCTGATATTTCCGATGAATATATTTTTCTTGCTGAAAAACGTCTTGGAATAAAACGATTATCTGAAAATATTATTGACGAATATCGGCTGGAAATGGCGCAAGAGGCAGAATGTGCTGTAGTTTAATTTATGTATGAAATTATATTCTGTATTTTGCGGTAAGGCGCGAAATATCACGTAAGAGCCGAATAAGAAAGCGCAGATTACGAGTACAAAAAGGTGGGGGAAGCCATCACGCCTGCGTTGGGCGGGGTTATTAAAGAAAAAAACTGGATTGCTTCGCGCGGAAAACCGCGCTCGCAATGACACTTAAACAAGGAGAGAAGCATGAACACACAGGAATTTCTGGAATTGATGGCGAAGGCGAAGATCTACGATCTGACCCAGCGGCTGAGCGTACACACCCCGCCCTGGCCGAGCTATATGCCGCTGCA
>JAITCI010000035.1 GCA_031283155.1 Spirochaetota bacterium
TGTTGTCATGGCGGACGAAGCTCACCGCGGACAGTATGGTTTGGAAGAAAAAGTAGACGTGAAAACAGGTCGTGTCATTCTTGGCACGGCTCGCATTATTCGTGATAGTTTGCCCAACGCAACCTACATAGGGTTCACAGGTACACCAATTTCAAGCAAAGACCGCTCCACCGTTGAGGTTTTCGGAAACTATATCGACATCTACGATATGACTCAGGCTGTAGAAGACGGCGCCACCCGCCCGGTGTACTACGAGAGCCGCGTTATTCATCTGAAACTTGATGATGAGGTTTTGCGGCTTATTGACGCCGAGTACGACATTATGGCGCAAAATGCCGAACCCTACGCGATTGAAAAAAGCAAAAAAGAACTCAGCCGGATGGAATCCATCCTCGGCGCGGAGGAAACCATCACTGCCCTGTGCGAAGACATCATCAGGCATTATGAGGAGAACCGCCAGTACGAACTCACGGGCAAGGCAATGATTGTCGCTTATTCCCGCCCGATTGCGATACGGATTTACCGCAAGCTGCTACATATACGCCCCGGCTGGACAGAGAAGATCGGCGCAGTGATGACCTCCGGCAATAACGACCCTGAAGACTGGCAGGAAATTATCGGCGGCGAGCGCCACAGGAATGAAATGGCAGCAAAATTCAGGGACGATAGCTCTCCGTTGAAAATCGCCATTGTGGTGGATATGTGGCTGACGGGTTTTGATGTGCCGTCTCTTGCTACAATGTATGTTTATAAACCGATGGCGGGGCATAATCTGATGCAGGCAATCGCCCGTGTAAACAGGGTATTCTCGCACACAACCGGCGGTACCGTAATCCGCAAGGAAGGCGGTTTGGTAGTCGATTATGTCGGTATTGCCTCCGCGCTGAAACAGGCGATGAATGACTACACCAACCGTGACAAAAACAACTATGGCGATACCGACGTCGCCAAAACCGCTCTGCCAAAGTTTATTGAAAAACTGGAGGTTTGCCGCAGCTTATTCCACGGATTTGACTATTCGGCATTTATGACGACCGAAAAGGATCTTGTCCGCGCGCAGGTCATCGCGGGTGGCGTGAATTTTTTGTCGGGTACAGAAAAGCCAAAGATGAGCGTTGTTAAGAAAAACAGCGGGCAGCGGGTTATAATGGCAGCCGAACCGCCAAGGGGATATGCTGAGGCGCCCGACAGGAAAGATTTGTTCATCAAAGAATCTATGCTCCTCCGGCAGGCATTGTCTCTCTGCCGTTCGCTGCTTACCGCAGAACAGCGATTCGAGGCGGCATATTTCGAGGCAGTACGCGCGCTTCTCACCCGTATCACAGGAGTGGGCAAACCCCTGTCGTTCCCGGAGATAAATGACCATATCAATGAATTATTAAAAGCGAGTATTCAGAGCAAGGGCGTCATCAACCTGTTCTCGAATGTCCATACCGGTTTCTCCCTGTTCGACCCCAAGTTCCTCGAAGAAATCGCCAAAATGAAGGAACGCAATATCGCCGTTCTGATTCTGAAAAAACTGCTTGCCGATCAGGTTTTGATCTATCGCAGAACAAACCTCGTGCAGAGCGAAAAATTCTCGGAGATGATGTCCCGCGCAATGCGGGCGTATCTGAATGGGATGATCTCCAACGAAGAGGTTATCGCCGAACTTTTGCGGATCGCGAAAGACATAGCCGACGGCAAAGCGCAGGGCGAGGCGATGGGTTTCTCGGACGAGGAACTGGCGTTTTACGACGCGCTGACCCGCCCCGAGGCCATAAAGGATTTTTACCGGAACGAGGAACTGGCGGCGATGACCCGCGAACTCTGGACGGATTCCTGAAACGAGGGGCGTTGCTTTGCACAATTCGCGCGTACAAATGAGTGGGGGTAACGAAAGCCCGCTCGCGGAGCGGGCGGGCTGAAGTTAGGGGGAGCATATGCCGACTACTTCGAGCTGATTACGAAAATCTATGCGCAAGCCTTCCCCGCTCCCCCTTTTCAATTTTTTACTATAATTATGTGATGCAAGAGATACGCAACCCCTACATCGGCATTGAGGGCTATAACTGTTTCGGCTGCGCTCCGCATAATACGAGCGGGCTGCGGATGCGGTTTTTTGAAGAGGACGATGCGATTGTGTGTCTCTGGCAGCCGGAGGATCATTTTCAGGGGTATCCGGCCGTCCTGCATGGCGGCGTCCAGACTGCCCTGCTGGATGAGGCCGCCGCGTGGGCGGTATATGTGCAGCTCGGCACCTCGGGGTTTACACATTCCATCGATATCCGCTTTCGCCGCGCCGCGCCCACAAATCGCGGGATATTGCGCATCGAGGCGCGTACCTGTGTCCAAAACGATACTCCCAGGCAATCTCTCGTACCCCTCGCGACCCGCCTGCTGGACGCCGAGGGGAATCTCTGCACCGAAGCGGAAATCGTATATTTTACCTACCCCGAAAAGTACGCGCGGCGCAAACTCTATTACCCCGGGAAAGATGCGTTCCTGCGCCACAACGAAAGCATTGCGCAAGGGTGACGCCCCGGAGTACACTGTAAATTTGGTATTATACTGCTTGATACTGCTTGGACTTTCCGATGTACGTTCAGGAGCATTTTGAGTATGCGAAATTACTCCACCATTGCGCTTGTCATAGCCTGTACCGCCCTTTCGTGCGCATCCAGTACCTCGCTCGCAACCCGCGGGGAGTTTTTAGACGCGCATTTCCGTACCGAAGATGCCGGGGAGAAGTTTCGGCAGGCTGTACGCGCGAATGACGCCAACCCCAGGGCGCTCGCCGACCTCGCGCGCTGGTATATGCGGCAGGGCGAGTCCGGTCTGGCGGAGATGCTGCTTGCGCGAGCCTGCCTGAACCCGGCCACAACCCGCGCGCTCCGGGGCATGAAACCGGCAAAAAAAGAGGTGATAGCGGAATCCTGGGCACTCTATGCGCGCGTTTTATACCGCAACGGAAAGAAGCAGGAGTCCGAGCGCGCCTTTTCGCAGGGATTCGGCTACTTCCCGGACAGCTTCGCGCTCGAAACCACCCAAAAAGAGATCGCGCGCGAGGAAGAGATTCTGCGGCTGCGGCAGGAGCTGCAGCGAAATCCCTATAATGCCGCCCTGCGCCGCAGTCTGACCGAATTGTATTTCGAGGCAGGCTGGATCCATCTTGTCCTTGCGGAGACTAAAATTTTAATACAGGCCGGCGCGGCAAACGCAAGCCTGCTCTCCCGCATCGTCTATGCCCTGAACGAAAAGGGGTACAGCGAATACCTGCCCTACTGGCTGGAGCAGCTTCTGCGCTACGAGCCGCGAAACGCCTTTGCCTTGCGGCGTCTTGCCGAGAACGCGCTCGCGCGGGAAGATCTCTGGCAGGCGAATACCTGGTTCACATCCTATCTGCAGGCCTGGCCGGACGATGCCGCGATGCAGGAAGAGGGCGGCTTTCTCTTCCTGCGCGTCGGAAAGAATATTGATGGCCGGCGCGCGCTGGAACGCGCCTACGCGCTTGGGCTTCGCTCACAGCGCCTCTTAAACACCCTCGGACATTTTGCGCTCAACCAGGACAACAGACAGGATCGGGCGGAAAAGTATTTTGAAGAAGCAAGATCCTGCCTCCCGGGCGGAGAAGATGCGGAACACAAAAGAACACGCCTCGGGCTGGAAACACAACGTCTGCGCCAGTACGCGGATTTTTTTGAATATGAACCCCAGCGCCTGCAGCGCGTCCTGACCAGAATCGCGGAAAACCTCCTGGAACTGGGGGATTTCCGGCAGGCTCTTGAAGAGGCAAATCGCGTTCTCGATATAAATCCTGCCCTCGTTCCCGCGCATATTGCCAAGGGACGCGCTGAACTGGGGCTTGGACGTGCGGAGGCTGCGATCCGGATTTTGCATGATGCCGAAAAACTGGACCCCAGGGACGCCCTGGTCTCCTGGTTTCTGGCCCATGCCTATGCAGACGCCGGAAACAACAATGCGTATATCCGCCATCTTAAAAAGGCGTCTGTAAAAAATCCCGGGGAGCTGCAGTATTATCTCACGCTTGCGCGGCACTATTGCGCCTCCGACGATCACGAGAATGCGCTTATATGGTATACGTATGCGGAGAAGATACAGCCAACAGAGGAAAACCGCGCGGCCATCCGGCAGGAAAAACGCAGCCTGATTGAGCAGGATCTCCAGAGTAAGGAACATTCCGCCCGGCGCAGCAGTGAAAGATTATTTGCGCTTGCGCTTGAGTATGAGGAGAAACTTGGTAAATCCCACGCCGGGTATCTGCGATGCCTTGACGCGGCGTCAAGACTTAAGCCCGGACACGCCGGTCTGCATATCCTCTCCGGCGACGCGGCGCTTTCCTGTTTCGCGGGCGATCCGGGCTACGACTTTTATCTTCTCGCGCGCGAGCATATCGGTACCGCTCTCCGCCTCGCACCGAACAACGCTTTCGCCCTGAGAATGCGGGCTGCCATCCTGCAATTCGACGCAGACATGGACACGAACGTACCGCTCCTTGTCGAAACACTGACGCACCTGGATCTCGATTCATCGCCACTGTATTATGAGGATCTGCTCGCGTCCTTAAAAGGGCAGGACGAGGCGCGCGCGGCGCGGTTTTATATGATAGCAAAAATGCTCTACAATAAAAGCGGCGACCCCGCCGCGCGCCATTATCTCGAAAAGGCGAGTACCTTAACCACGCGCGATGCGGCAGGTATCATGCGCGCGCTCGGCGCGATCCTCCGTGAAAGCGGGGACTATTATGGCGCTATCCAGGCCTACGAAAAACTGCTCGCGAATCCAAATCTTTCCGCCCAGCAGGACTATGCCGTTGTGAATCTGGTACTCGGAAATATAGCCGCAGAAATAGCGCGAAACGCACCCTTCAGTCTCGCCGCGTTCCGCCATTGCTATCCGGAAGCAACAAATGCGGAAGCAATATTCGCCGCTCTTCCAAAACTCGCAAGCGAGACCAAAGCCGCCCTTGAAAAAGCCAGGAACTATTATTACGGATACATCCATCGCACGGGGTATGTTTTGCACAAGACCCGCGTCCAAAACCTTGTGAATTCCATCGCATCCCTCTCCGCAAGCACTGCGGAAATGGCGCATCGCGTTGCCGGCATGGCGGCTGATGCCGGCGAGAACGTACTCGCTATGGATATCCTCTCGCTCGCTCTCGATACCAGGCCGGGTGCCAGGGATTCCGCGCTCCTGATGAACGATCTCGCCGCCCTGCTCGCGGCGAACGGACGGACAGATGAGGCGACCGAGGTTTGGGAGAAGCTCGTCGCGCAGTATCCTGACGACTGGCTAAGCCGCCGCGCCTATGCGAAGCATCTTTTATCGCAGGGCGAACTGGAAAAGGTTATAGATTCGTTTGAGAAAGCATTGCGGCGCAATCCCAGCGAGAGCGACGTCCATACCATGCTTGCTTTTCTGTATTGGCGGCAGGGCGCGGTGGACAAGGCAATCCAATCGCTCGAAAAATCGCTTCAGCTTCAAAACAGTAACCTGTACGCTTTATACTATATTCTCAAGATTGAACTTGAGCGCGGGAATACCATAAAGGCCGTATCGTACGGAGAGCGATTGATTTCAAATTTCAAAAAATCCATGGAGAAAAATTATACTGATCCGGAAGTACGCGATATGCTGCTTGACACCCTGGGCATTCTTGCGCGCGCGGCGTTTCGGGCAGGTTCGAGTTCCCGATGCCTTGAATATATTTATGAAGGACTTGAACTCGACACGGAAAATCGCTTTGCCTTTCTCGCGATGGCAGGCGATGTACGTATCCTGCAGCAAAAGTATGATGAGGCGGAAGATTTTTATGCGCGCGCCTCCAGAGCCGACCCCGGGAACTTTGTTCTGCGGCTTAAATGGGCCGAGGCCTGTAAATTTTCCGGCAGAACCGACGAGGCGATCCGAATCCTTGAGAAGCTCTATTCCGAAGAAACCCTCTTCACCAAGCGCCAGGAAGTGGTTTTGCTCCTGTCCGATCTTCTGGCAAAACAGGGATTGCAAAAAAAAGCCATAGCGGTACTGGAGAGCCTTATTCACGAACAGCCCTATAGCGAAGCCGGGTATATTGCGCTCGCCAATCTCTATTCAGACAACAACCAGACCAAAAACGCGCAGGCCGCACTGGAACGCGGCATCTCGCATGTCCGGCGTACCCCTGCGCTTAAAGACTCGCTTGCGTGGTTACTGGCCAACACCCAGCCCGAAGAATTACAGCGCGCGCGGCAGATAGCCCTGGAAAATGTGGCCGCGCATCCTGACAACATTGATTACCGCGCTACGCTTGGCTACGTCCTGATGCAGCTCGGAGAAAGCGCGCAGGCCGCGAAGCCATTAAAACTCGATGAGACCGTAAAACTCGCGCGAAAACGCCCGCCGCGCCCCGTGATGGGAAGCACCATTGAGGCGGCAATGGCCTATTATCAAAGCAATCGGTTCCGCGAAGCGCTGGACGCGATAGCCTCGGGAGAGGGGAGCCAGGAACTCGCCAGCTCAGATACGGCAGCGGAGAAACTATTTGCCCTGCTCATGGAAAAGTGATACATCCTGCGCGTCCGACTGCGGGAATTTTTCAAGTTCATCGTTCACTCCAATCTCGCGTTCGATAATCATTTCCTCGTCATCGAGAGTCTCCGCCCTGAAGTTCAAAACCCTGATCGTCACGAGCGCTCCCAGAAAAACACTGAGATAGTATGTGATGAAACGCCAAATCACGATGCAGATAAAAAGCCGCTCGGGGGTAAGCGCGGGTATCTTCTCAAAAACCTTTTTCATGCAAAACTCAAACACCCCGCTCCCGCCCGGGGAAGGCGCAAAAAAACCAAGAAAATTGGTGACAGTCTGTACACTCACCGCCTGAACAACATTGATGCTTAAGCCGCCCAGTCCCCAAACCACCGCTACCGCAACCATAAACTTAAAAATCCAGGAGAGTATCGTCAGACCAAAAAGCTGGATGAAAACCACCTTTCTTGTTTTCAGGATGTTTTTTGTAAAATGGCTGAAGATATTGACCTCTCGGATCGTTTTGCGCAAGCTGCGCGCCATTTTTGCTTTACGCTTGCGGAAATACTTAAATTTGCCCAAAAACCGGAATG
>JAITCI010000054.1 GCA_031283155.1 Spirochaetota bacterium
CCAGAAGGAGGAAGCGCAGCGCCGAGCCGGCGCGGTCCCCGCCCGCCCCGCACCGCGAGAGGTGTTGATCTTATCTCTTTTTTTGTGCTACAATAGGAGCATGAGTATCATTATCAGACCGGACCAATGGACACTTAAGGAGGATATAGGAAAAAAATTTGCGGTATACTGATCATGGTGTTTGTGCGGTTTCCGGCAGGGCTCTTCCCGTGGAGCAGCCATGAAAAGAAATTTTCCTTTGATATTCCCAACGACACCTGGAAGGATATGGGCGAGGAACGCAGAGGGGCATTAAAGGACAGCGATGTGGATTTCTCATCCTCAGGCGGATATTTCTTCTCGGTAGCCACATACTCTTCCCGCGTCGATGCAGTGCTTCCGTGGGAATCCGCCAGAAAAACGCTGGAGACCAGCCTGAGTATGCTGCGCGCCAGTACGATGCAGGTTTGGCTGACTCGCGGAACTCCCGACTGTTTCGTGAACGGTGTCCCGGGATACAAAATGGAGTTGTGTTATTTTTATGGCGGCAGGCTGTACGCAGGCGCTATTATAGTGCTTGTTAAAAATAACATTCATTACCGTTTGCTGTACGTCGCCCTGGATGACGTCTATGAAGCCAGCCTCCCGGATTACCAAAAGATACTGACGAGCTTCAAGATCAGTGACTAGAACAGGAAGTTCTGTCCCGAGCGCGTACAAGGATGTACGCTCCTGCGAGGGCTAGAACAGGAAGTTCTGTTGCAGACAGGACGCGCAGCGCGCAAGGCGAGGCTGCACACCGCGTTTATGCCCTGTGGGTACAAGCCAGGATGGCGGATAGCGCGATGCATCGCGCGAAGCGTACAAGGTAAGCGCGTACAAGGATGTACGCTCCTGCGAGGGCTAGAACAGGATGTTCTGTTCCGCGCGAAGCGTACAAGGTAAGCGCGTACAAGGATGTACGCTCCTGCGAGGGCTGGGAATGCGTCGAGACAGAAATAGTTTTTTTCCCGTCCGCGCGCAGGGAGTTTTCCCCCGATTCCTGCTTTTTACCCTTGCGGCTTTTTGCTGCTGCTTCTTTCCTATGCTTCTTCTCTCCGAAAGGAGTCAGGCTGGTGCGCGCGAGGACGCGCTTATCCGCGCGTCCTGTCTGGCGCGCGCGGTATACCTGCGCGTACTTGAGGCGCGGCAGGATATTTCCGCCCTCTTGCGCGCGGAAGAAAGGGGTGGGGAGACTTTCCTGGAAGCGCGCCCCCTTCCCTGGGCGCAGCCGCAGGTGCAGCTTTATTATAATGCGCCGGACGATGCGATGCGCGTTCTTCCCCCGGGAGGTTTTACAAACGGGCAGCCCTTTTGGCAGCTTCCGAGCAGGCTCGCGGAAGGGTATTCTTTTTTTCTGACGACTGCGGAAGGGCGGATGCGCGGGGATCGCATCCTGCCCGGGATCAACGGTTTTCTGCGCAAGGATGCGTCTCCGGCAACTGCGTCCGGCGCAGTCATGCAGGATGCGTCCTGGATAAAAATGGATCTCGTGGTATCGCAGCGTTTTTTCGCAAGACAAAGGCTTTTCGACAGGCTCCGCCCTGAATTTTTCGCGCTTCAGGAGATTGTCCAGGGGGAATTTGCCGACGTCTCGCTCCTTATTGCCTCCGATAACTCGACTGTATTTTATGGAGGGCTTGACGCGCGCCTCAGCGCAAATGATATACGGCTTCTGTCGCTCTATGCTTCAAGGGAAACAAGTCTCGCGCGGGCGTTTCCCATGAAAGAAAACAAGGTTCGCGCGATTTGCGGATACGATCAGAACTCGGGGCTGGTTGTGGCCGATCTGCAATATCCCCGCGCTCTGCCTCCGCTTGAACTCGGCCTTTTTCTGGTTTCGGTATTTATCCCGTTTGCGGCTGTTTTTGTTTTTGTCCAGTCAAGGAAAATTGAAGGAAAATATTTTTTTCTGATACTCTTCGCGTTTGCTCTTACGGCAGGAATCGTTTTAATCAATGAGGCGGAAGACGATTATGGACGCCGCTCCCGGGAATCGGAGATTTTCAAGAGGGATTTTTCTGAGCGCCATCTTGAAGGGGAGCATCCGATCCAGCGGGCGCATACCGCTCTCTTTCTGGATTTTGCGCTTGCGGATATGGCACATTCGCTCAACCAGGGAAAATCCGGCATATATTTTATTGCAATCGGAACCGGAGTTCTCACACTTTTTGGGATATATGCCCTCTCTGTTCTTTTTGCTTCATCGGTGTTTGGGCATTATGGCAGGCAAAGGTTCTGGTGCCGCGCAGTGATTGTACTACTGGGGATAATCATGATGCTTGCGCTTTTTGGCGCATTATTCCTTGCATCTTCCGAACACCAGACCGCATCGGAGAGCGGTTCTGCCGCTTTCGCCGGGAATATGGCGGCGGGTCTTGTGCTGCTTCTTGGTCAGATCATATTCGCGTTTCCGCTGAGTTATTTTCTCGCCTCCCTGAATCACGTTGTCCGCGGGGTATTGCTTGCTTTCTTTTTTCTGCCTCTTTTTTTATCACCCTTGCTTTTTGAATTTACCACACGCTTTGTTATGGAGTCGGAGCAGGTTCGCCCGGCAATCTGGTACGGGCTTCGTTTTTTCGCGGCTTTGCCCGTCACTCTCCTCGGGTTTTTGTATACGGCAGGTTTAACTCCACGAAATACGGGCAAGGCGCTGTATTTAGCAGGCGGAAGAAAACTCTTTCACATTGTGCATTTTTCCCTGTCGGCTCGTTTCCTGCCTGCTCTGCCCATTTTCGCGTTGAGTTATTATCTGCTTTTGGTGTCCTGGCCCGGGAAGGAGGACGCCGGTTTTACCCGTTTTGCCATTGCGGGTAATTCCATGCCATTGTATATTCTGCTCGCTGCCATACTTCTGTTTGCAATTTTTATCAGATTTACCCGTCTGTTTACGCAAGGCAAGGGTGAATCATGACAACTTCCCTGGTTCTGCGCTCCATCTTCAGACTCCTGGGGATACTCTTGCTGGAAGTCATTTTCCTTCTTGTTTTATTGTACATTCTGTCTCCGGAAGAAGACTTGCGCGCGCTTTGGGAGCTTTTGCGGAGCCAGGGTTTTACAGATCGTCTTGCGCGGGCGTTTGGGGTATGCCTGCTGATTGGCGCGGCTGCCGTTATCGCCGGAATGCCGCTGGGCTTTGGTATAGCGGATCTGCGCCGGGGCAGACGTCTCGTGCTTCTGATGCTCCTGCTGTTTGCGCTTCTTCCCCAGGCGCTCTGCCAGGCTATCGCCGCGTTCGGGATTATAATACCCGGCGCGTTACTGCTTCTGCTCGCGGCCGCATCCTGGATCATGATTCTGAGCGCTTTGGGCGCGCAGGTATTTCCCGGAACCATTTTGGCGAGTGCGGAACTGTGCGGCGCGCCGAGACTTGCGATTTTCGTACGCATCCTGCTGCCTGTTTTTCTGCCGTTTTGTCTGACAGTCATGCCCGGAAGTGTTCTTCTGCTTATGCTGCTTGAGGGGACGCTGTTCTCGCTGGTCATGGTCATTTTTGAACAGGAAAATCTGTTATTTGCGGTTTTTGCGCTGTTATTCCCGGCTCTCCCCCTCTTCACGATTTTGGTATATTTATTTGTGCATATACGGTATTTCCGCAGTGCGATGGGTTTATGATGCGCTGTGGAGAAAGTATATATCCTGCGCTGGTTCAGGTTTTGTGAGCGGCGGTATTCCCGGGAGGTGTATTTTGGCTGCGCGTGATGAAACAGAGAACGGCATGAAACGCCGCAACTGGATGGTGACTCTTGCGGGGGTCGGCGTTTTTTTTCTCGGGCTGCTTCTGATGGTTTTTGTGGGAAAGAACCACCATGGCGTTTTAGGATTTCTCGCGCCCTTCTCGCTTATCGCCGGTCTGGTACTCTGTATTGCGGGTATGCTTCTTCCGGCGGATAAATCGGACAGCAAAGGGTAGGCGCGATGGAAGTACGGATAGGAATTGCCGGGTTCGGGACAATCGGTACCGGAGTATATGAGCTTCTTACGCAGCAGGCCGGACTCATTCGCGAGCGGCTGGGTATGTCCATTATCATAAGCGCTATCGCGGAACCGCGGCTTGACGCTGTAAACAATGTTTTTCCGGAAAATGCGCGGATTGTTACCGACGGCATGGAGCTTGTGCATGACGACGCGATTGATATTATAGTCGAGCTTGTGGGCGGGCGCGATTTTCCGCTGCGCCTTATCTCCGCCGCGCTTGAAAACGGAAAGCATGTCGTCACCGCCAATAAGGCGCTCCTGGCATACAGCGGGCAGGCCATATACGATCTTGCGGCGCGGAAAGGGCGCGCCCTGGGGATAGAGGCAAGCGTCGCCGGCGGGATACCCATAATCAAAACGATCCGCGAGGCCCTGATCGGAAACCGGATCAGGGAAGTCCGCGGAATAATAAATGGTACGTGTAATTATATACTCACGCGCATGGCTGCGGCGGGTTCGATGAGTTTTGGCGATGCGCTTGCCGAGGCGAAAGCGCATGGTTTTGCGGAAGCCGATCCGGGTCTGGACATATCCGGCAGGGATGCCGCGCACAAGATCGCGATCCTGGCTTCGCTTGCCTTTAATACCCCGGTCGCTATGGAAGACGTTTATATAGAGGGCATAGACGGCATCGAAAGTATCGATATACAGTACGCGCGCGTTTTGGGATATGTTATTAAGCTCCTGGGGATCGCAAGGGATAACGGCGCGGAAGGGATTGAGGCGCGCGTCCACCCAACGCTCATCCTGGAGGATAATCAGCTTGCCTCAATACGGAACGAATATAACGCGGTATATCTCGACTGCGATTTTTTGGGCAATATCCTTCTCTCCGGCAAGGGCGCGGGCGCGCATCCCACCGCGTCCGCTGTGGTGGGCGATATTACCGATATCGCGCTCATGATGCGCGATCACAAAACCATTCCGCCCTATTTCAGTTCCGCCGGAAAGCGAAATTGTATTCCCTTCGGAAAAACGCGCAACCGCTATTATATGCGTTTTACGACCCTTGACCGCCCGGGGATATTATCCAAAATCACCGGCATACTCGGAGAAAACAATATCAGTATTGCGCGTATGATCCAAAAAGAAGAGAATCCCGATCATCCGGTTCCCATAGTCATGATCAGCCATAGCGCGGTCGAAGAAGATATGGCGCGCGCGATGCAGGCGATCAACGATCTTCCCGAAATACACAAGCCTGCGGTACTGATCCGCGCGCTCTGACGATGAACTTACATATTGCATCCGTTTCCCCCCGCCTTCTCCAAACCGACGCCTGTTTTTCGCAGGATGCGGCATTCCCGCGTCGGGTACAGGCGCTTGCCCTCGAGATTGGCTGCGGCAATGGGCATTTCCTTCTGGAGTACGCGCGGCTGCACCCCGAACAGGATTGTATTGGCGTTGATATGAAGGCGAAGCGCATTATGAAGGCCTGCCGCAAGGCGGATCGGCTGGATATGCCCAATCTGCGTTATATTCTGGGGGATGCCTCGGCGCTGCTTGGCGGATTTTTTTCGGCAACCCTGTTTGCGGCTCTTCTCGTGAACTTTCCGGATCCATGGCCAAAATACCGGCACAGGGATAATCGATTGAATCATCCCGCAAAACTGGATTTGATGCTTTCCCATATCGCTCCCGGAGGATCCTTAATCTGGGTAAGCGATTACTATCCGCAGATCATTGATCTTCTGGTTATGATGTTGCCTCGGCAGGAGCGCGGAGAGTGGGCAAATGCCTTTGGGCAGGGGTATGCGGAAGCAATCGAGGGGTACCCCGCAACGCTCTACGAAAGCAAGTGGAGAGCTATCGGCAGACGGATATACTATCTTCATTTTATCCGGCAGACTTCCCGGTAAGATTCAGCCTGAGAATTTTAAGGATGCGTTCCAGTTGAAAGTGTACTTCGCCAAGTAAAAAGGACACATCCCCGGTTTTTTCGGTGTGCATGAGCTGCGCGCCGTAGCCCCGCCTGAGATAGGGATAGAACTCCAGAAGCTGAAGCACCTGCGCGGGATCAGGCAGGGGGCGCGCGCTCCCGAGAACCTCCGTAATGGCGCGCTCGAGATCCCGCATCGTTTGCAGAAGCGCAAGCATCTTCGGAGATGGAGCGCTTTCCGGAGACGGCGTATGCGCGCGAAAAACGTCTCCCGGCGGCGGAGAAAAGCCTGCGAGCAGATCCAGCGCTTCGTCGGCACCGATACACCGGACGCCCGGTATTTCGGCACCCCGCCCGGAGAGCGTGTACCATGCGGGCGCTGTATCGCCCGCGTCTTTTGCCTCCAGATACGCGGCGGCAGTCCAGTCGGCATATTTGCGCAGTATGATATCGCTTGCAACCACGTTGTTTTGATTGTCGGGTATCATGCAGAGCGCGCGGCTGCGCAGACTTTTGTGCATTGCGCAGAGTGCGCCGCTCGTTCGGGTTTCGCGCAAGCAGAGGCGCGTCATACCCGCGCTTGCGCGCGCGTGGCTTACGCCTCCCGGATAAGCGTAGTCCATGCCGGAAAAGAGGATCAGGCGCGCCCCCATGACGCGCGCGAGTTCCAGCGCCGTCGTCCCGACGTTGCCGCCGCTTCGCGCAACCCCCAGTTCGCCGCAGATCTGCTTGATCCGGAGTGTCAGGGGATGGCTGATTATGGCTTGCCTTCCGTCGATCTCGCGGATATCCGCCGTCTCAAAAAAATAGACCTCGCCAAAGGGAAGACGGGGGATGGTGTGATATACCGAAACGTCGCAAATAAGGAAGATAGTGCGCATATCCGCAAGCGCCTCGCATCCGCAAAAATCATGGAAATTATGGATCTGTCCATCCAGAGAAACCACGATATCGGGCGCGATTTCCGCCAGGAGCAGCGATGGCAGCGCGGTATCGCACGCCATGAGTACCGCGTGGGATCTTTTGCGGATCTCGCGCAGGGTCGCGATTTCATCGTCAAGACTCGGGCCGGCACCGATGATCACAACCGCGCTCTCGCGTAAAATTCCACGGAGAGCGGCAAAGGGTTTTGCCTGCGGGACAAGAAAGGCGTTTCGTAAAATGTTGCGGAACCAGAGCCGCTCAAATTCGAGTTCGGTATAGATATTTGTGAGATGCGCCTCAAAAGCCTGCTTCAGAAACCGGAGCGCGGTTTTTGCGAGAGCGGGTGCCTGCGCGGTAATCCCGGGTGTTTCCATCCAGGCGATCTTTTTGATCGTTTGGATGCCAAGTCCGCGCAGGAAATCGGTGAAATACTCCTCCTGTTTTCTGATCTCCGTTCCCGATACGCAGCAGCAGGGGGCAAGCGCGAGAAGGTTTTCGTTCGCGGTCTCCTGCGCGAGGAGTCCGGGGATCAGTTCAACAATGAAAAGCGGACGCGGGCGCTCGCGCATCCATGCAGCTGCGACATACCCAAGCCCATAGCCGATGAGGACTCCTGCCTCGGCCTCCCGAAATGGCGATACAACATATTCCGCCTCGCGGCCGGGATCATAGGCACTGTGTACATATTTATTATTCAGAGTGAGACTGGGTTCCCCGTTACGAGCTTTGACGAGGCGCGCGGTGTCGGGGAGAGCGCCGGGGATCGGAAAAACACACACATCCGCAAGGATACGCCTGCCGGTATCCGCACAATCACAAATCGGCGCTATATCTCTTTCTCCCTTTGAAGCCTGGTTACGCGCGCTTGTTTATAGTAAAAATTGAGGATTTCCTGAAAGAGCGCGTACTGCACTTGCTGTATTTGCCGATCCGCGAGACTGCGGAGATTCTGACGCATTTCGTCTTGCTGCCATTGCGGCAGCTTTTGAAAATCTTCCCTGTTGGAAACGAGGTCTATATTGATACCGGGAGCGTTTTGCCTCGCGCGAACCTGAAAAATGGCATAGACCATCGGAAAATCATCCGGAATTTTGATGACCCCGGAAGTACTGCCCGGCTGCAGGGTGAGCGCCTGGCGAAAGAAATCCGCATTGACGGGATAGGACACCCCTGCGGCTTGCGGTTCTTCCCCCCAGGAAAAGGGCGCTGTTTGCACAAGCGGAACCCCTGCCTCCCGCGCGGCGAGCGCGAAATTTTTTCCGGCCGCCATGCCCTCTTCGAGGGTCTTCATTTTGTCTCCAGTCTCCTGAAAAGCGGCATAATAGGATTGCGCAAAATTTGCTTTTTTCCATGAATCGAGAAGCTCTTGCCGCATCGCGGAATTGAGGGCTTCAAAACTCTTTGCGCGCCTCCAGGTTTCCGATCCGGCTGCTTTTGCCTCCTGCATAAACCAGGTCTCCAGCTCTCCCTCACGCGGGAGCGCCGCATTCGCCATATTTCGGAGATCAATATAGACGAGATCAACGGTTACTCTCTTTGATCGCACCTCGTTTTCAATGCGCAACGACAGTTCTGTTGGATTGGGCGCGGCGAAGATATCGGACTGAAAGGTTTCGCAGAGGTATTCTTCATTGAGCTTGCGTTCCATTTCGCGCCGCCAGGATTTGGAAGCGGAACCGAAGCGGGAAACAGGGATCTCGGCTTGCTGCAGATACCGCTGCAGGTTTTCGAGCTGCGTGGCTTCCGCAAGCTCCAGGCCGGATTTTTTGACGCCGTACAGGAGAACCGCTCTTGCTATGTGCCGATCAAGAGCCTGGTCGAGGATGGCTTCATGGTCAATCTCCTGCCCCGCGTTCCGGTTCTCGGCCTGCAGGGCGTTCATCTCATCACCAAGCTGCTGGTAGTACACAGACCGCCCGTCGATTTTCGCGAGAAGCCCCTGAGCCGCGCCCCCGCCGCCGCAGGAACTCGCGATATCGCCCGTGATAAAGAGGAGAATGAGAAGCCCGCTGATGAAAACGATAAATATCGTTGAGAGTATGCGTTTCAGATCCCACTGATCCTTTTTGACTGAGGGATGATTTTGTATATGTTTGGGCATGGCGCGACCTTCCTCCGGATAGAGTCCTGCGAAACAGACAGCTAACAATCTAGCAAGAATCAGGATAAAAAAAAAGCCCTTCGGTAAAAGAGTCGTTACCTTAAAATGCAGGAGAGAGATTGAATGCAGATATATAAAAGGAAAAAGCGGCAGTTCAGGGCATGGGATACCGACCCGCCTAAGTACCGCTTTTTGCGTCCGCTTCTGATTTTGGGGGTGATTGCCGCGTCCGCGCTGCTTGTTATGAGTCTGTTGCAAAAACCCGACATCTACCGCGATATTCAGGACATGACGAAAGAGAGCCGCTTTGAGGAAGCGGAGAGGCTTGCGCGCTCCCTGTACGAGAAGGATCCGCTCGACGTCCGGGCGCTTTTGCTTCTCGGCAGGAATTATTTTCAGCAGGCCGTCGCCTTTGATCATCAGGAGCGCGGGGAGTCCGAAACCGAGGAAGGCTGGGAACAGTATCAAAACGCGGTGGAGGCTCTCAAAAAAGCCATTCTGCTCGATAAAGACAATCTGCTTGGCTCCTTCGACTACTTTATTCTCGGCTATGCCTATCTGAAGCGCGGAAAACAGCACTACGGCGATGCCCTGGAGTACCTCCGGCAGGCGGAAAGCATGGATGCGGGCGATATGCAGCTCTCCAAAGCGAAAGACCCCTTTGCGCGCAAGGAGATCCTGCAGCAAACAATGGGCTACCTGTATTATCAGACGGGCGAGTACACGAACGCCCTCGGCTATTACCGGCTTCATAACAGCAAAAACCCCAATATCCTGGATCACGTCTATATCGGACTCTGCGAGCTTGCTCTGGGCGAGTATTCCGGTGCCATAGCCAATTTCCGGCTTGTGCGGGATCATACTTCCCAAAACCAGTTGAAATTTTTTGCGGTCAAGCAGCTCGCGCGTATCTATTTTCACCTGGAGCAGTATGCGGAGGCGGAAAATTTTTTCAAATCCAGCGTAGAGTTCAATACCAATTACGCCGAGGGGTTCTACTGGCTCGGCAAGCTGGAAGAGATGCGGGAGGATTCCGCCGCGGCGCGCCGCTATTGGGAGCGAAGTCTTGAGGCGGATCCCTATTTTGGCCCCGCGATCCTGAAGCTGCGTTTTTCCCCGCAGCATGGCACAAACAGCAAAAACAGCTAAAATTCTTTGCTAGACTCATAGCATCACCTATATTTGTATCATAAGCGCATTAGAGTCACCATTCTGCATTGAAAGGTTCTCCAGGTATGCTACTCGACAGGATTTATGATCTTTTTTCAAACGATATGGGAATTGACCTGGGAACCGCGAACACCCTGGTTCACGTAAAAGGGCAGGGCATTGTCTTGTCCGAACCCTCGGTCGTCGCCGTGGAAAACGGTTCCCGCCGTATCCTGGCGGTCGGGCAGGAGGCCAAGCGTATGCTTGGGCGCACTCCGGGCGACATCATCGCCATCCGGCCCATGAAAAACGGCGTGATCGCCGATTTTGAGACCGTGCAGAGGATGATCAAATACTTCATCCAAAAGGTACACTCGCATAAAACGCTGGTGAAACCGCGCATCGTTGTAGGCATTCCGGCGGGGATTACCGAAGTGGAAAAACGCGCCGTGCGCGAGTCCGCCGAGCAGGCAGGCGCGCGCGAGATTTATCTGATCGAAGAGTCGCTGGCCGCCGCTATCGGTGCCAATATTCCGATCAATGAGCCCGCCGGAAATATAGTTATTGATATTGGCGGCGGCACGAGCGAGGTATCCGTTATATCCCTGGGTGGCATGGTACTCTCCAATTCGATCCGCATCGGCGGCGACGATTTCGACGAAGCGATAGTGCAGTATCTCAAAAAGGTACATAACCTTGTGATCGGGGAACGCACCGCCGAAGAGGTCAAGATTCAGATAGGGAACGCTTCCCCCTCGGCCAAAAAGGTGGAAACCATGGAGGTCAAGGGGCGCGACTCGATCTCGGGCCTGCCGCGTACCCTCGAAATGGATTCCGTCGAGATACGCGAGGCTCTGCGCGAGGTGATAAACGCCGTGGTTGAGGTTTTGCACACAACTTTGGATCAAACCCCGCCGGAGCTTGCGGCCGACGTGGTGGATCGCGGCATTGTCATGACCGGAGGCGGTTCGCTCCTGAAAGGTCTCCCGGAGTATCTCTCGCAGGAAACGGGGGTGCCCGTATTTCTGGCGGAGAATCCTCTGACCTGCGTTGTACTCGGTACCGGGCGCTATCTCGAGGAGCTTAAATACATTCAGCGCGGCAAATACTGAGCGGCAAATTCTGATTTCCAATCAGGCGGTTTGATGCAGAGATGAACGGCGTCTTCTTCAATAGAAACCGCAGGATACTGGTTTTCCTTCTCCTTCTTGCCGTATCCTTCAGTATGATGGGAATTGCGAGTACCGATTTCGCGGTTGATTTCAAGGGCGTCTTTCTTACCGTCGTCTATCCGTTTGAATATGTTATAAACAAGATCTTCACCTTCTTTCAATCCCTCTGGAAGGGACTGGGCGATATCGAGACTCTCCAGGAGGAACTCATCCGCACCCAGATGCACCTGAAGCGCTATGAAGAACTCGGGAGTTCAATCGACGCCCTGGAGCGCAGGAACGAATATCTCGAGCACCTTCTGGAAGAGCGCCGCCAGGTTCGGTATGAGCACGTTCTCGCGGGCATCGTGGGGAAGGATCCGCAAAACTATTATCAATCTTTTATTATCGACAAGGGAACGAAAGACGGTTTGGCAAAGCGTATGCCGGTGGTTGCCTATGAAAACGGAAAACTCGGCGTGGTCGGCCGCATTTCCGTGGCGACGCCTACCGCTTCCCTGGTTGTCACAATCCGCAGCCAGCAAAGTTATATCGGTGTTCTGCTGGATTCCTCGCGCTACTATGGTCTGGTGCGCGGTAACGGCAGAGCCGCGAATTGCCTTGTGGAGTACGTCGATATCGACGCGCCCGCGCGCAACGGGGATTGGGTGATCACCTCCGGACAGAGCGATATTTATCCAAGCGGACTCTCCATTGGGATCCTGACCAATATCTCGCGGGAGAGCGGGCAGTTTTTCCTGCGCGCCGAACTCCAGCCCATGATCAATTTCGCGCGGCTCGAGAACGTGTACGTCATCAAAAAATTACCCTCGGCTGATATCGAAGAACTCGAGAGAGAGCAAGAGAAACAGTGAAAAACACGATTGTCATAGCCATCATGATTCTCTTTTTCGGACTCCTCCAGAGTACGGTCTTTGTGGATGTTCTCAGTATAGAAGAGATCAAACCTGATCTCCTGCTGATCGTGATTGCGTTTGTGGCATTTAAGTACGGCGGGATGGCAGGGCAGCTTGCGGGTTTTGCGGCGGGAATATTCCAGGAGTTCTTTTCCCCCGCGCTTCTGGGTTCTTACGCCTTTGTTTTTACGGTAGTCGGGTATGGCATCTCCTTTGTGCAGCATAAAATGAGCGTGGATAACTATATCACCTCGGCGCTCATCGTTTTTATTGCCACGATCATCAAGGGACTCATGTTTGGTTTTCTTGCCCTGTTTTTCGGCGAGATCAGCGTGATGTACGGAAGCTATATTGTGTCCGGTTTTCTGCTTGAATTGGTACTCAATCCGCTTTTTGCGATTCCGCTTTTCTGGTTTATGAACCGTTTTGCGGCACCGACGCCGCGGAAGTAACGCCATGCAAAAATACGTCGTTCATCCCGACAGGCAGCGCCTTTTGAAGCGGCGTATCATGATCCTCTTTTTTATAATTACCGGTATGCTCATCGTGCTGTTTTCGCGTATCGCGTATCTTCAGTTGTTTATGACAAGCGAGTATGAAGCGCGCTCCGAGCGAAACAGAATGCGGCTTGTACCGATCCCCGCGTACCGCGGCGAAATATACGACCGCGACCAGGCCAAAAAACTTATTGCCAATCGAAAGTTACTCTGTATTACGGCAATTCCCGCCGCCATGCCGCGTGATGCGGAAAAAAAAATGGATATGTTTGTCCGGCTTGGCGCCGTTCTGGATATAACAACAAACGAAATCACGCGCCTCTTAAGCAGGGATAGCTGGGATCAGTACAGCCCCAAACTCCTGAAAGAAGACGTTGACTATCAAACTATCACCCGTATCGCCGAGAGCGCCGATCTCTATCCCGGGATATACTGGGAGAACAGGCCAATTCGGGTCTATACCCTCACCAATACCCTGGCGCATATCCTGGGATATACGGGCTATATCAGTCAGGAAGAACTCCGCGCTTCGCCGGGAAAGGGCTATCGCGCCGGCAGCTTCGTCGGGAAAACGGGGATTGAGCGGATATATGATCTGGATCTTCGCGGCGTGGAGGGTTTACTTGAGCGCGAGGTAGACGCGCGTAATCAGGTCACCCGCCAGAAAATCAGACAGCAGCCCCAGCATGGCCGTCCTATGATTCTCACCATAGACAGCCGTATGCAGCAGGTGGCGCAGGAGGCCATGGGAAAGATGCGCGGCGCGGTTATTGTGACGCGCCCGGCCACGGGGGAGGTGCTTGCGATTCTCTCCAATCCGGGCTATGCCGCCAATCTGTTTTATAAACGGCTTGAGGTGGAGGAGTACCGCAAGATCGAGAGCGATCCCGAAAAGCCTCTCTTTAACCGCGTCATCCAGGCGCAGTATCCCGCAAGCTCCGTTTTTAAGCTCATCACCACCATAGCGGGGCTGGAGACAGAGCGGCTGCATACCAATACGTTTTTTGTCTGCGACGGGGGATATCTTCTCGGAGACAGATATTTCCGATGCTGGTTCGGGAGTCACGGGTATCAGACTTTACTCGACGGGATCAGGAATTCCTGCAATGTATATTTTTATCACTCGGGTCTGGAGATAGGCATGGACGCGATTGTCCATTATGCCGCCATGTTCGGGTTTGGCAGAAAAACGGGGATAGATCTTATGGGCGAGGTCGCCGGGTTCATTCCTTCCCGCGAATGGAAAAGGAAGGCGGCGGGGCGTCCCTGGCTTGACGGGGATACCCTGAACCTTTCGATTGGGCAGGGGGATCTTCTTGTGACTCCCGCGCAGATCAATATGCTCACCTCGGCAATATACAATGAGGGCATTGCTTACCAGCCCTATCTGAAAAAAGAAATCCGGAGTTTGCAGAACAACCATATCATCGAGCGAAACGAGGGACGGCAGGTACTCTTTACCACCGACGTATCGAAAACCACCTTTTCCACTTTGAAGGAAGCGATGCGGCGTGTTGTACACGGCGGTACGGGCAGCGCCGCCTGGTCGCCTGCGGTTGTGGTGGCCGGAAAAACAGGAACCGCCGAGACTTCGCAGGACACGACCCACGCCTGGTTTACCGGTATTGCGCCGCTCGACGCCAAAAATCCGCTTGACGTGATCGCGGTTACGGTGGTATGCGAAAACGCCGGCGGCGGCGGAGCAATGGCCGCGCCGGTTGCTGCCTGCATTATCCGTTCGCATTTTGAGAATAAGACCATCGGGGAAACCATGCAGGCAATTTGGGGTTTGCCGGCCGCGCTATGGGATTCCCGCAATTAGGGGGAGAAAGCGATGGGGTACGCGCGATCAAGGGAGCGGTCGCATTCCGATTATTGGCTCATCTCTGCGGCGCTTTTTCTGATTCTCACCGGGATTCTGACTGTGTACAGCACGAGCCTCTCCTGGAGCGGGAGCGGCGCAATCGACAAAGAATTTTATATGCAGCTTGTGTGGGTTCTGGTTGGTGCCGCGCTGTTTTTTATAACCCTTTCCGTGAGCTATATGAAATTTGTGGAGTGGTCGGTATATCTCTATGGGATTGGCCTGCTTGC
Organism: Spirochaetota bacterium; assembly: GCA_031283155.1. Taxonomy (GTDB): domain Bacteria; phylum Spirochaetota; class JAGLSM01; order JAGLSM01; family JAKPMW01; genus JAKPMW01. The sequence continues at coordinate 14,709 of JAITCI010000054.1, forward strand.
GCTTCTCGCGACCTTTGTTTTTCCTCCGGTAAACGGGACGCGCTGGATCAATCTTGGGTTTTGCACAATTCAGCCCGCCGAACCCATGAAGCTCTGCCTTGTGATTGTACTCGCGCGCTTTTTGAATATGCTGGGCGACAGCATCCGCGATATACGCAATTTCATCATCTTTTTTATTATCCTGCTCCCGCCGCTTGGTCTGGTTGCGCTGCAGCCTGATTTTGGCACGAGCCTGGCCTTCCTCCCCATCGCGTTTGCGATGCTCTTTGCCGCCGGCGCGAAGCTCGAGCATATTTTTTCGCTTTTTTCTTTCGGTATCCTTGGCGGCGGCATCCCGATGATCGCGGCCTATTACAAAGAGACCGGCGAAACAAGCGGCTGGCTGGTGCGGATACTCTCCGACAACGCCATTCTTCTGAATATCATCCTGATTCTCGCGATCATTATCGCCGTTATGGTGTTTTTGTGGTTTTTCACGCGCAGGCAGGTATTGCTGCGGTTTGGAACGGCGCTCCTGGTTATCGTTATCGGGCTGGGCATCGCGGTATCGCTCAACTCCTATATGCAGCCCTACCAGCGCAAACGCATAGTCACTTTTTTTGATTCCGAGAAAGATCCCTGGGGTACGGGGTATAACATCAATCAGTCCAAGATCGCGATAGGCTCCGGCGGGTTCTTTGGCAAGGGTTTCACAAAGGGGCCGCAAAACGCGCTCTCCTTCCTGCCGGAGAATAAAACGGATTTCATCTACAGCACGCTCGGCGAGGAGTGGGGCTTTGTCGGGAGCTTTTTCCTGCTGCTTGCGTACTCTGTTTTTCTGTACCGCGCCATATTGATCGCCATAAACGCGCGGGAGATGCTCGGGAGCCTGATCGCCATTGGGATTGTGGCCATGTTTGCGTTTCATATCTTCGTCAATATCGGTATGGCGACCGGAGTAATGCCGGTAACGGGGCTCCCTCTGCCCTTTGTGTCCTACGGCGGGTCGAATCTTTTAACAAATATTATT
>JAITCI010000075.1 GCA_031283155.1 Spirochaetota bacterium
ATGGCTGTATGGCGCGAGGAAAGGTTTTGAAGAAGGCGAGGCGCGGGGTATCGCCCAGACGAATGAAAAATTTGTGCGCAATCTTCTTGCCAAAGGTATGTCCATAGAAGAAATAGCGCGCATCGCCGAGCTGCCTGTGGCGCAAGTGCGCACTATAAAAAAGAGCAAAGCAAAATAGCGCGCCCTGTTCCTGGGGGAATATGCAGAGGAGGTGTTCAGTATGCGGATTACCGAATGGAATACCGAGGAAGCTATGGCTGTATGGCGCGAGGAGGGTATTGAAGAAGGTATTGAAGTTGGTCTTGCCCAAGGTTTGGAGCGGGGAATCGCCCAGACGAATCAAAAATTTGTGCGCAATCTTCTTGCCAAAGGTATGTCCATAGAAGAAATAGCTCTCCTCGCCGAGTTGCCTGTAGCGCAAGTGCGCGCTATAAAAAAGAGCAAAGCAAAATAGCGCGGGCGAAAAAGGTATCCCCTGCAATCGCGCAAACATATTCTTCAATCTCCTTCTTGAGCCGCGAATAACCACGGAAAAAGGTGGATTGCTTCGCCGCTTTCGCGGCTCGCAATGACAGCTGCTCTCTGCTTTTTATTTACCTTCCGGCGCTTGCCAGCTCGTCTATGAAGGCATTTGCCGCCGCTTTCGCGGCTCGCAATGACAGCTGTTTTCTATTTACCTTCCGGCGCTTGCCAGCTCGTCTATAAAGGCATTTGCCGCCGCTTTCATCTGTTGAAGCGCGTCCGGCATATCGTCCGGCGGCGAGGCGCAGTCCAGAATGATCATCACGCCGATATTTTTGGCGGCGTCCGGCCTCACAAAACAGGCTTCTTCGCTGTCTCTCCGCCATGAACCATCCGCGCTTTCGGATACCTCAACCGTCAACTGTCCGGGATTATACGGCAGCGCGCGATTTGCGTAGTCGTAATACCGGACGTTGTTTAATGGGATAATCCTTTTACCACCCCCTATACTGCTGCCCTTCCCGGGAGTAAATTCGAGCCTTGAGTCCCCGACGTGATCAAGAATCGTGACTATCGTGTTCGCGTATTTGCATATCACCGAGGCGTCTCCGCCGCTGCCGCTGATGGTTATTCTGAAAAACCGCGGATACTCCTCCGTCCATAGCACGTTCTGCACCATAAGAACCGCGCTTTCTTCCGGCGACAGGATGTTCCGCGCTATCGCAGTTAATTTTGTCTGGAGATCCCACCCGGAAAAAACTCTTGCATAGTAGTCGTTGGCCGGTTTGGAAACCAGAGACAGAAACTCTTCCTGCCTGTGTATTTCTGTTCCGAAACCGATGGCGTACGCCTGTATACCCGCGCCGCCGATGACGGACGCGAGAGCCTGCTCCGCCTCCGCGTACGCCCGGGATTGCGAAACGCGGGCGTATACAGAGTAATTGTCGTCCCCGCCCGCGATGGTTACAATAAACATCTCGTCCAATCGGGACTTCTTAAAATTCTTAAACTCATCTACTCCGGCGGACACGGCGGCGCACATCGCTCTGAAACCGCTGTCATTGCTTTGTCTGTTTATAAATTTTCTGACCGCGCCGAGATCCTGAGTTAAGCCCTGTACCATGAGCTTTTGGTTATAGGCGACAACCCCCACATACAGCCCGCTTCCGCGCGCGGGCGCTGCGGCGGCCTTCGCTCCCCAGTGCCGACCGATAAGGCCGACAGCACAAACCGCGCCGATGAGAAAAAGCGCCATACACAAGCGTTGCATTATTTTGCTCCTTTTATTTTACAAGCAGCCACACATTGTTTCCGCGCCTTACGATGAAGATCGCGTGATTGTAAGCGATAAGCTGTGCGGTCAGTTGATCGGCTTCAGAACCGGTACAACCACGCTCAACAAACCATCCGGTAAGCCGGCTTTTCGGCCATACCTGCCGCTCTTTTCTCGAGGTCCCTGATATTGTCTGATGAAACTCCTCGTTGGAGAGTTCCGCCATGATATAGTAGCCGTCATCCAGCGGCGGCCCGTCTATGCTGAGATATTCGGAGTAGGTACCCGATTCCACCCAAACCGTAATTTCGTCATCGTCCGCGCCGCAGCCCCACGCCGCGAGCGCAAGCAATAGTAAAATCGCATATCTGATTTTCATTCAGCAATTCTCCTTCTCCAGTTTATTTTTCTCTTTTCTCTTCATGTATTCGCGCTTTGCGGCCTCTATATCCTGAACCCAAAGCCGACCGTAAAATACGGAACCGTCGATACCACCTCTTCCCAATCGAAATCGTACAAAGCATGGAAGGTCATATCCGCGGTGATAAAGAGGCCTCGCGTAAACCACCACTCCATTCCGGCTTTTATATTCAGTCCGAGGGCGATAGACTCAAAAGCATCCATCGCGAATGTAAACCCGCCGCCAAAGGTGGTATAGAGGCCGCTGATACAGAAGAAGGAGTGGCGGTACATGACGTTGATATAGGTCGACAGATAGTCGCTCGTCCAGTAATTATAATATCCGGAGCTATATGTTTCATATCCATACGAGCCATACACAAAGCCAATCTCCATGCCCCAGTTCTCGCTGAAATAGGCGCGATCCGTTAAACCAAAACCGAGGAAGGATCCCACGGAATCATCGTAGAAGGTTTGCACAAGCCCCAGGTTTATCACGAGTGCGCCAAAGCCGTCGTCGCTCCCGTGTCCGACCGCGTACGCGCTCGCGGTAAACCCGACGGAAAGCGCCGAGACAAGAAAAAACACTATACACAAGCGTTTCATTTATTTTTCTCCTTTTCTTATGGGGGAGGCAACAGCCCCCTGGTCCTTCAAGTAAATTGTTCTTCGCGTACAATCCGCAGTAAAGCCTCCCCCTCGTTTCGACCGCTCTCTGCCGTTCGCGGTCTTCACTCCCCCCACTCGTTTCAAAACTCCCCTCGCAAGAGCGTACCTCCATGTACGCGCTCGATGCACGACATCCTGTCGTTGCCCCGCTCTCCTACACCTTGAACCCCAGACCCGCGCGGAGTACGAGGCCGCTATTGATATCGCCCTCCAAACCGAACAACATGCGGTAGCCTATATCGGCGGAGAGGAAGAGCGATTGCGTGAACCACCATTCCATTCCGGCTTTGACATTCGGCCCCAAACCCCATGCATAATACGTGTCCACAAAATTCGATAAGCCCGCGCCAAAGGTGGTAAAGATGCCCGGGATGCAAAAGAAGGAATGGCGGTACATGACGGTAATATCGAGCGTCATGTGCATATCGCTTATTTCTTCCATATAGTAGCTGTCCCACCCGCCCGCGCGCGTGCTGTACAAAAAAGCGGTCTCCACGCCCCAGTTCTCGCTGGCATAAGCGTGCCACGTAAAACCAAAAGCAATGGCGGTATTGGAATACTCATCACCTTCATCGAAACCGTTATTCACAACTCCAAGATTCACCGCCAAAGCCCCCCACCCTTCCGCGCTCGCGTACTGGGCAAAGCCAAGAGAGAGCGCGCAGGCAAGCGCAAGTACACTACATAAACGCTTCACTATTTTTCTCCATTTCTTGTACGATTTTACCGTGAATTTTTCGCCGTTGCCGCGAGTACGTCTATAAAATCCTTCGCCGCAACCTTCATCTGATTGAAGGTTGACGCGCCAAGGCTGTCCAGCGACGAGGTGCAGTCCAGAATGATCATCACACCCGTAAGATTGGTTTGCTCTTCTGAAAATCCGGCTTCCTCAGTATCCGGTCGAAATCCCTTGTTCGGATATTCCGATACCTCAACCGCAAACTGACTATCGTTGAACTTCTGATCAGCCCCCGCCTCGTTGATATATCTAACCTTGTTGAGCGGGATAAGTCTTTTTCCTTGTCTGCTCGACAGACGGCTCATGCCGGGTTCAAACTGAAGCCGGTTACTCCCCCCGGGCAGCCTCGTGAGCACATTATTTGCCCACCTGCATATAACCGTCGCGTCATTGTTGATGGTTATTTTGAAATATCTTGCATCCTGGTCCGTCCAAAGCACATTATTCACCATCAACGTAACATTGCGCATCGTATTTTTGATACTTTGCGCTATGCCGGCAAATTTTACCTGCAATTCCGCCCCGCTGCCGGCATTCACGTAATAGGTACTGAGGGGCTTGGAGACCAGCCTCTGCAAGTCATCCAGTCTGCGTATGGCAGGGCCGGCGCCTATGGCGTAGGCCAGTATCTTGTTGCCGCCGATCTCGGTTCTGAGATCATTTACAGCCCTGTCGTATACCCTCCCCTGCGCAATTTCAGGAGAATATACCGGACCCGAGTAATTATCATCGCCGTCTGTAAAGGTGACAATAAAATAGTCGTCCAATTTACGGCTGAAAGCCTTGAACTCATCTACCCCCCGCGATACCGCAGCGCATAAGGCGGTGAAATCTTCCCTCACGTTGCTTCGGGCGTCTATAAATCTTTTGGCTGCGGAAAGATCGTCGCTCAATGGATGCACCATGAGCCTTTGGTTAAAAGCCACAACCCCCACATACACTCCCGCCACCCGTGTTTCGACAGGCTCCGTCACCACCGGCCGGCTGACGGGCTTGGGCGTTCCTCCGTCGCAGGGAATACCGGAGGCTATGAGCGCGCACCCTGCGCTGCTCAGGAACGTAAAGCATATAACCAACATTCCCCAAAAACGTACTTCGTTTTGCTTTTTCACTTTTGCATCCTTTCGTGTTTTTTCTTCTTCTCTCTCTTTACTTCTGCACCGCCTTCAGGTTGAACGAACCGTTTTGCAGCGTCTTTGTCTCGGGGTTTAAGGGGTTTTCCGGCCTGGCGGTGATACCCGTAAAAACGCCCTCCAGCACCGGAAGCGTGTTATAGCCGCCGATGGTATCGGACGGCTCGTTTCTGATGGTCAGGCTTGCGTTTTCTATTATGTAATTATATCCGCGGTAGATCATGGTTCCGGCAAAGGCGCAGGGCGTGAATTTATCAAACCGCGTCGGGCGCGCGGCGGATATCTTGATGGTGTCTCCCGGAAAGGCGTCGTCGGCGGCTGCCGCCGCCTCCAGCCAGAGGGTTTCCTTTGCGGGCGCGTAGGCGTTTCCTATATTACCCGTAAACGCGGCCTCGGCATTGCGCTGCCATTTGAAATTTTGCCCGTCAATGGTGAACGAGATATACGACGATGATGCTTCCTCTTCGCCGCCGCCGCACGCCGCGAAAAGAGCGGCAGCGATAATCAAAAAATACGCGAGCCTTCGCATATATGCCTCCTTGGTATAATTCAATCCTCAATATCCTCAATCGCGCCGGACGTCCAGCTGCCGTCGGAATTACAGGTAATCGAATACGCCTTGCCTATGGTGCAGGTCGCCGACCACACCTCCGAAGCGGAATTCATCCCCTTTAATGCAAGCGCGACCTCCACGGTTTGTATACGGGGATTTCCGTCATCGTCAATCAGGATCGCCTTGCGCGAGATGATGAAGGGATCCGTATTTGCGGCGCTGACCATCAGGCGTCCCATGGTGCTGCGTATCAGACTGCCGCTCGCGGAACCTGCCCGAACCTCCGCCGTCCCGCCGAATCGGTTGTAAATTTTGATCAGGCACTCTATCGGCGTCATCACCACGTCACTGGGCGTGATCTCAAAATGACTTGTTGCATGCGGCACCAGAGACGCCATCTGACGGGCATTCATCAGGCTCTTTGAGTAGAGACCTATCACCTGATTCCGCGCGTTTTTCTGCTCCGCCATCGCCACCGGATATAAATAGTATTCCTCATCGGGCAGGAATCTCGGCTTTTGCTCCCAGGGGCGCGCTGTAAGCAGGAGTACGCCGTCAAAATGATCGCGCCTGACCTCGATATGGTATTTGGAATTGTTTTCTATCATGAGTTCGCAGTCGCCCAGCGCGGGTGAAACGAGATCGTAGGCGGTGTCATTATTTTCATCCACAAACGCCAAAAGCGATGTGGATATGCGCGGGTTTGAGGGATACCGCGAATATTCCTGCTGCGTAACCGCGTAGAGTATGGTCGTGCCCGAGGGCGCGTTTGCCACACCCCAATCCATGCTGCGCGCGCGCACACCGGCAGCCGGTTTCGCGCCGCTCACCTGCCCGAAAAACAGAAGCAGATCATCGGCGGAATTATTATTGACCCTGAGTTTGGAGGCGGCGCTGTTTATATACAGATCGGAATTATCGCCATCGCTCCCGCAGTCCGCAAAAGCAATAAGCAAAATTACAGCCGCCAGACATCCCATATATCGATACAGATTTCGCATACATCTTCCCTTTTTATAAGCGAGTATGCGCGCGTCCCCGGTTCTGCCTCCGAGGATCTGCGCATGATTATATGTATGAATGGCGCGCGCTTCCGGTTCTGCATCCGGCTCCGCCTCAACCCCGTGCGCTTTTTTAGTTGATGTCTATGGCCGCGCCCTGCTGCTCCCATTGGCCATCCTGTCTGCATCTGACAACATATACCTTGCCTGCTGTGACGGTTGATTCCCATGCCCCTGTGCGCTGCGTGGCCTGTATCCCGCGGAGCTGCAAACGAATCTGGAAATCTGTTATCAGCGGATCGCCTGACGGACCCGGCTGAGCGCTGCGCGTTATAATAAAGGGATCGGAGGAACCGCTGCTGACCATGTTGCGTCCGAAGGTGTTCGGCTGTATCACGCCGTCTCCGGAACCAACGCGCACCTCTGCGGTATAGCCAACATCGCTGTAGACATAAATCATGGCTTCAAAGGAGACGTTCTGAATGGAATTCTCATCAACATGAATGATGTCCACCTGCGGTTTGCCCACGTACGGATTCAGCATTTGCAGCCCTGTCGTGAGCTGCTTGGAGTATATGCCCAGAACCTTCCCGCCGATGGATCGCTCATATTTCACGAGCGGAAAGAGATAATATTCCCCTTCTTCGACATACTTAATCGCCTGCTCGCGCTTGCGTATGGTCATAAAAACCGGACCGTCAAAACTCCCCGAATGGATTTCAACAAAACAATTGGCGTCGTTTTCAACCTTAATCGGACAGCTCCCGATAGAGCCATTGCTTATGTTGTAGGTCGCCTCCGAATTATCGACGAACACAAATACCGACATCGCCACTTTGGGATCATTGGGGGCTTTGTCATATTCGGCCTGCGGAACAACCGAGAGGACGCTGAGTCCGGTGGGAGCGTTTTTCACGCCCCAGTTGTTTTGCCCGCCGAGTACACCGGCAAAGGGGGCGCTGCCCTTGGGATCGCCAACGTAGAGCAGGAGTTTCTCTCCCGAGGTATTGTTGACCCTGAGTTTGGAACTGTTATCCGGCGTATACAGCGCGCCTGTACCATCAACTTCGTCGTCACCGCACGCCGCAAGCCCAAAGAGCATGGCAAACGCAAGCGCGTATACAGCAAACTTTTTCATGTACTGCCTTCCTTAATCACTTTTTGAAGTTCATATATCTCCGCGGTTGACAACCGCGTTCTCTTAGCGCCCTTTCGCAAGGGCGTAAAATGCGCACACCATTCGGGCAGGATATTGAATTTTACAATTTGTAAAATTCAAACTATGTTCAGTGGTGGCTGTATTCTCCTTTCAATTTGATTTCCTTCTCTCTCTGTGCTCTGAAATCACCACGTAAACTGAACGAAGTCGCTTAAGTCGCTTTCATTGTCATAGTAGCCGTCTTCGTAGAGCGCCACGACCGCAAACCTGTATGTCAGACCCGACGCCAACCCCCCAAAGAGATACGAGGTTTGGAGTGTGGCCAGGGATTTGGACGACGACATAGCAGAGGATATGTAGTACACGTCGTAGGCGTACGCGCCGCCGCAGGCGTCCCATTGCAGGGTGATGCTGTTTAATGAAGTTATCGTATAGGTCACATTTGCCGGAGCGGGAACAAGAAGCCATTCGCCGTAAGACGCCGACCAGGCGCTCTCAACGCCGGACGCCACTGCCGTAACCCAGTAATAGTAGGTTTGGTTTGCGGGGAGGCCCGAATGGGTATAGCTTGCGCTCGTTGACGTACCCGCCGGCAATTTCTCTCCGCCGGGACTTGTAGCGTAATACACCTTGTAACTTGACGCGCCCGACATCGCCGCCCAGCTTACTTTAATACTTGTTGATGTTTTTGAAACCGCCGCCGCAGTCACGCCCGTCGGCCCGGGGGGAAGAGCCGGAGTGGTTACAGACATTTCCGTGGATCTGCCGCTCTCGCCGGAAGCGTTGACCGCCACAACGTAATAGTAATGCGTTGTACTCGCCTGCACTCCGGTATGGAGCCATGACGTTCCGGTTGTGGTCTGCGCCAGAACAGTCTCACTGTACGACCACGACGGCAATCTATAGGACCAGTAAATTTTATAGCTTGTCGCCTCAGATACGCTGTTCCATGATACCATGACGCTCGTCGCCGACTGCGCGGTCACGGTCACGCCCGTCGGCGCGGGGATGGTGCCTGTTTTTGCCGAGACATACGCCGAATAGCCGCTTTCACCGACGCCGTTCACTGCGGTAACAAAATAATAGTAATACGTATCTGCGGTTAAACCGGTATGGGTATACGCGGCGTCCGTAACCGTGGCAATGAGATTTTTGGTCCCCGATGAGCTTGAGGCGGAGTACACCTTATAACTCGCCGCTCCGGCTACAGCGTTCCATGATACGCTGACGCTGCCTGTCGAGAGCGCCGCCGCGTTTACCCCCGTCGGTACGGACGGGAGAGTGAGAACGCGCGCGGACGCCCATTCCGAAAACGCGCTCTCGCCGTCATTATTAACCGCAGTGATCCAGTAATAATAGTCGGTTGCCGACGACAGCCCGCTGTGGGTATACGATGTGCCGCTTGCCACCGTCGCCAGCAAATTTTTTGTGCCGCTGCTGCTCGCGGCGGAATATATCTTGTAGCTCGCCGCGCCCGATACGGCGTTCCATGATACCTGAATAGAGGTTGCCGAGAGCGCTGTCGCGGTTACGCCCGAAGGCGCGGGCGCTTTCGTTACCGCCGCCGCGTTTTCCGTATACTGCGAAAAGCCGCTCTCGCCCGAAGCGTTGACCGCCGTAATGAAGTAATAATACGCGGTGCTTGCCGACAGGCCTGTGTGGGTATACGAGGTTCCGCTTGTCACCGTACCCGCCAGCGTTTTTTCGCCGCCCGCGCTTGCGGCATAGTACACCTTATAACTCGCGGCGCCGGTTGCCGCAGTCCATGATACGCTTATGCTGTTTGCCGAAGCTGCCGTTGCTGCTACGCCTGTTGGAGCATTCGGATATGTAATTATGGATACGGCGGCTGAATAATCGCTTTCGCTGGCGCCCACAACCGCGACCACAAAATAATAGCAGGTTGTACCCGCCTGTAATCCGCTGTGCGTGTATGCCGTCTCTGTGGACGTACCTGCCTGCGTTTTGGCGGCAGTGCTGCTCGCGGCGGAATATATCTTGTAGCTCGCCGCGCCCGATACGGCGTTCCATGATACCTGAATAGAGGTTGCCGAGAGCGCTGTCGCGGTTACGCCGGTCGGCGCGGGCGCTTTCGTTACCGCCGCCGCGTTTTCAGTATACTGTGAAAAATCACTCTCGCCGGAAGCGTTGACCGCCGTGATGAAGTAATAATACGCGGTGCTTGCCGACAGACCTGTGTGGGTATACGAGGTTCCGCTTGTCACCGTGCCGACCAGCGTTTTTTCACCGCCCGCGCTTGCGGCATAGTACACCTTATAACTCGCTGCGCCGGTTGCCGCAGTCCATGATACGCTTATGCTGTTTGCCGACTGCGCGGCTGCCGTAACCCCAACGGGCGCCGCCGGAACCGTTATCGCGGAAGCGCCCGGGGAATACGCGCTCTCGCCGTCGCTCAATACCGCCGTAACAAAATAGAAGTAACTTGTACCCGCCTGCAAACCTGTATGGGTATATGTGGTTTCGGTTATGGTTGTACCCACAACGCTTTTATCACCGGACAGGCTCGCGGCGGAGTGTATCTTATAGCCTGCCGCTCCGGCGGCCGCGCTCCATGCTACGCGGATGCTGTTCGCGGAAAGCCCTGTGGCAGTGACTATGGCCGGACCGGCGGTCAGAGTTTTCGCGAAGGTGTGCAAGGAAAACGCGCCCTCGCCGTCGCTGTTCACAGCGGAGACGTAATAGTGGTAGACAATTCCCGCGTCGAGGCCTTCGTGGATATACGAGGTTCCGGTGACAGTACCGGCAAGATTTCTGACAGGATCGTTGCCCTTCTCGAAGTACACCCTGTAACTCGCCGCGCCTGTCACCGGGTTCCATACTATGCTGATGCTTGCAGACGAGAGCGCGGTCGCGCTCACCCCTGTGGGCGCTGCCGACGGCGCGGGCGCCGTCTCCCCGCCGCCGCAGGACGCGAAGCCGGCAAGCATTACCGCTGTTACCATACATACAACAAAATTTCGCATACCCCTGCCGCTCCCTCTCTTGTACTACGGCGTTGTGACCGTTACCGTTGCGGATGAATAGCTGTATCCATTCGCGTTTACCGCCTGGACTTCATATTTGTATGTTGTTTTTGAAGTCAGATCTGTAAGGGTTATGTTTGTGGTCGGAGCGGAGACCGTACCCGCTTCCGAGTAGTCCCCGTTGTTCAATATCCGCCACACCTTATAACTTGTGGCACCGGATACGGCGCTCCATGATATCCGTACACTGGTTGCCGACTGCGCGGCGGCGGTCACGCCTGTCGGCGCGGCGGGTCCGGATGTTTTGGTGATGACCGGTGAAAAACCACTCTCGCCCGCTTTATTGACTGCAGTGATCCAGACGTAATAGGTTGTGCCGGGTATGGCGTCGTCGTACCAAAAGTAGGTTGATGTGTTACTTACCGGATATCCCCAGCTATTGAGATTATTCCAGGCGGTATCGCACTCAGCTGCGGAGAACTCGCCGACAAAATTCTTTGCGGCGCTGGCGGATACTGTTGACGAATACACTTTATAGCCGGTCGCGGCGGTCACGTCGAGGCAATGGAACAGGAAACCGCCGTCGTCCCACCACGAATCCGTCCCCACTCCGCTTGGTACCGCCGGCATTGTGGGCATAGAGGCGGCGGTGGTATACGCCGAATAATCGCTTTCACCGGCGGCGGTAACCGTTACGATATAGTAATTATATGTGGCGGCCGTCAGCCCCGTGTGCGTATAGCTTACCGCCGGAGCTGTTACTGTGCCGGCCTGCGTCGCAAGACCCACCTGGGTGTTTCGCCTGAAATACACCTTATAGCTTGTCGCGCCCGCTACGGCGTTCCATGTGACCTGAATGCTGGTTGTGGATTGCGCCGTCGCGGTCACTCCGGTGGGCGCCGCCGGCTTTGTTGTCACCATTAAGTACGCCGAATACGCGCCCTCGCCGGAGCCGTTGGAGGCTGTGACAAAATAATAATATGTGGTTCCGGACAACATACCCGTGTGGGTATACGAAGGAGAAGATAAGTTGCCGGTCGTAACCACCAGTGTCTTTTCGCCGTCCGCGCTGAAGGCAGAGTATACTTTGTAGCTCGTCGCTCCGGTCACCGAGTTCCATCGCAGATAGACACTGGTTGCCGTAATATCAAGATCCGGCGTCGTGACTCGCAGGTTTGTCGGCACACCGGGCGCGGTGATCGCATTCGCGGACACGGAGTAATCGCTTTCACTGACGCCGGTCACAGCGATGATGAAGTAATAGTATGTTGTACCGGCTGTTAATCCGGTATGCGTATACGTCGTCGTCGCCGCCGTACCCGCCTGCGTTTTCATGCCGGAGCTGCTCGCGGCAAAATACACCTTATAATTGACCGCGCCCGATACGGCGTTCCAGGATACCTGAATTTCGCTCGCCGAGAGCGCGGCTGCGGTTATGCCCGTCGGCGCGAGCGCCTTCGTCGCTGCGGAGGCATAGTCCGAATACCCCGAATAGTCGCTCTGTCCGGAGGCGTTGACCGCGCGCACAAAATAACAATACACCGTGCCGGGCAGCAGGCCGGTGTGCGTATACGAATTGCCGCTTATACCGGAGGCAATCACCTCTTTGTTTCCGGTTTCACTTGCGGCATAAGCCACCGTATAGCTTGCCGCTCCGGCGACCGCGCCCCAGCTTACGGTTATGCTGCTCGCTGAGATCGCCGCTGCGGTAACAACCGGAACGGCGGGCATGGTCAGCGCGGAAACCTGCGCCGAGTAATCGCTCTCGGTGCTGCCGTCATACGCCCTGATCCAGTAGTAGTAGGTTGTGCCCGCCTGCAATCCGGTATGGGTATGCGTGGTCTCGCCGGTCGTTGTGATGAGATTTTTTTCGCCTGTGCCGCTCGCCGCGTAATAGATGCGGTAGCCGGTCGCGCCTGCGGCAGCCGCCCACGCTATGGAAATACTGTTCGCCGAAAGCGCGGCTGCGGTCACGCCCGTCGGCGCGGGCAGCAGAGTTTTTGCGGAAGCCGCCGCCGAGTAATCGCTCTCCCCGGCGCTGTTGACCGCCGTAACAAAATAGATGTAGGCGGTGCCGGGCAATAGGCCGGTGTGGGTATACGAATTGCCGCTTGTAACAGTGTTCACGAGCGTTTTGCTTCCGGTCTCGCTTGCGGCGGTGTACACCTTATAGCTTGCCGCTCCGGCGACTGCGGTCCAGCTTATGCTTATGCTGTTCGTCCCGAGCGCCGCCGCCGCTGTGCCGGTCGGAATGGCGGCTATTGTGAGCGCGGACGCAGCCTGCGAATAATCGCTCTCGGCATTCCCGTCGAATGCCGTGATCCAGTAATAGTAGGTCGTCCCCGCCTGCAATCCTGCATGGGTGTACGAAGCCGCGGTAACAGTGGTAATAAGATTTTTTTCGCCGGTGCCGCTCGTTGCGGAGTACACTCTGTAGCTTGTCGCCCCCACAGACACATTCCATGATATTTGGATGGTATTGGAGACATATACCGCCGTTACGCCGGTGGGTCCGGCCAGCAGGGTTTTCGCGGAAACCGCCGCCGAGTAATCACTCTCCCCCGAGGCGTTGACCGCCGTAATGAAATAATAATAGGTGGTTCCCGCCGCTAATCCCGTGTGGGTATACGAGGTTCCGCTTGCCGCCGTACCGGCGAGCGTTTTGCTTCCGGTCTCGCTTGCGGCAAAGTACACCCTGTAGCTTGCGGCGCCGGTCGCCGCGCTCCAGCTTATGCGTATGCTGTCTGCCGATTGCGCCGAAGCCGCACCTCCGGCGGGCGCGCCCGGGAAGGTTATCGCGGAAGCCGCCGCCGAGTAATCGCTTTCGCCATTACTGCCGACTGCCGTAATGAAATAATAATAGGTGGTTCCCGCCAATAATCCCGTGTGGGTGTACGAAATTCCGCCCGCGACCGTGGCCGCCACGTATTTTGTACCGGCGGCGTCGGGCGCGCAATATACCTTATATGTGTTTGCGCCGCTGACCGCGCTCCATGATATCTGGATACTGCTTGTCGAAAGCGCCGAAGCGAGAACACCGGTCGGTTCCGGTATCGCGGGAGTTTTTGCGGAAGCCGCCGCCGAGAATTCGCTCTCACCGGCGTTATTGACCGCCGTAATGAAATAATAGTAGGTAGTATTCGCCAATAATCCCGTATGGATATAGGCGGGCGCGGCGCCGGCTGTGATCGTATCGATCAGGTTTTTGCTTCCGGTGCCGGTCGTCGCGTAATAGATCTTATAACTGGCCGCGCCGTTCACGGGGCTCCAGGTTATGTTGATGCTGCTCGCGGATGCAAGGGCTGCCGCCGCGTCGGTCGGCGCGGGCGGAGCGGATAACACGCGCGCCGTCGCCGGCAATGAATACGCGGTATCGTCCGCCCCGATGACTGCCTTGACCCAATAATAGTAGAGAGTGCCCGCCGACAGACCGGTATGGGTATACGAGGTATCGGTAACTGTCTCGATCAGATTGGTGGCGGCTGTGGCGCTTACCGCGGAGTACACCTTATAGCTTGCCGCTCCGGTAACCGCGGTCCAGGTGATGCGTATGCTGCTTATGGTCAACCCCGCTGCCGCTACACCGGTGGGTCCGGGGATCATGGTCTTCGCGGAGAAATGCAACGAGAATTCGCTCTCGCCGCCGGCATTGGCCGCCGTAATGAAGTAATGGTACTCGGTTCCCGCGTCGAGACCTTCGTGGGTATACGCAGTGACGGTTCCGGCGACAGTGCCGGCGAGATTTCTCGCGGGATTATTGCCCT
Organism: Spirochaetota bacterium; assembly: GCA_031283155.1. Lineage (GTDB taxonomy): Bacteria > Spirochaetota > JAGLSM01 > JAGLSM01 > JAKPMW01 > JAKPMW01. The sequence continues at coordinate 14,137 of JAITCI010000075.1, forward strand.
TCTCGAAGTATATGCGGTAGTTTACCGCCCCTGCGGATGGGTTCCACGACAAGCGGATGGCGGACGCGGACAGCGGCTCCGCGCTGACTCCTGTGGGCGCCGTAGGTAACGCGGGCGCCGTCTCCCCGCCGTCGCACGACGCAAGTCCAAACACCAGCCCCGCCAAAACCAAAACGTGTATCACTCTCCGCATTGCCACCGCTCCTTTATTCCATTCATCTATGCACAAATACCCATGCGCCGCCTCCCGACGAAAAAGACGGTGTATATGGTATATGTCAATGGGACATACGACAAAATATTGAATATATGTCTTTGCGTCAAGTGAAAAATTCACGGCAGCCGATACACTGGAGCAATGACCTTACAGCAGATATTTATTGCCAACCTCAAGCGAATTCGCAATGAACGCGGTTTTTCCCAGATGCAGCTTTCCGAGAAATGCGACATGAACTGCAATTACATCGGGCAGATCGAGATGGGCAGACGCATCCCCTCGTTTGAGAAGATTGAGAAGATCGCCCTGGCGCTGGAAACACCTTCGCACATCTTATTTGCGTATGAGAGCGCCGAATCGCGTGTGCGGGAAGAATCGGGGACGCCGGACTATCTCCGGCGATTGCCCAAAGACGCGCGGAAGGAAATCATCACGCGGCTCTCCGCCGCGATCAGCAGGGATATCAAGGATTCGTTTGATCCGGAAAATTATTGACGCTTACACATCTATCAGCATGGAAAAATCGAATGCCGGCGCGCTTTGGGTAATCGCGCCGACGGAAATGAAATCGACGCCGGAATCGACGAGGGCGCGGATGCGCTCGGCGTTCATATTGCCCGAGGCCTCGATTTCGGCGCTGCCGGCGATAAGACGTACCATATCGCGGATCATATCGTCGTTCATATTGTCGAGCATGATGCGGTCGGCGCCGGCGGCAAGAGCCTCGCGTACCTCGCGCTCATTTGTGGTTTCCACTTCGATTTTGAGGTCGGAATTTTTTTCGCGCGCGAGACGCACGGCGGACGCGATCCCGCCGGCTGCGGCGATATGGTTTTCCTTGATGAGTACCATATCGTATAAGCCGCGCCGGTGATTGCCGCACCCGCCCGCCTGCACGGCGTATTTTTCAAGCGCGCGATGCAGCGGGGTGGTTTTGCGCGTATCGAGAATTTGCAATCGCTTTCCTTCAACGAGCGCGGCGAGCCGCCCCGCTTCGGTGGCGATACCCGAGAGCCGCCCAAGAAAATTGAGCGCCGTTCGCTCGCCCGTTAAAAGCGCGCGCGCGCTGCCCTCAAAGCGGCAAATTAAATTACCCTTAAAAATGCGCTCGCCGTCCTGCTTCGCGTGATAGAAACTGGCTGAAGCATCCAGCGCCCGGATAACCCGCGAAAATACGGGCAGTCCCGCCAGTACGCCATCGCCCTTCGCGATAACGCGCGCCCTTGCCCGCGCTTCCGGCGGCACTATCGCCTCGGTTGTGGCGTCGCCCGAACCGACGTCCTCCGCGAGCGCGGCGCGGATCAGGGCTGCAAGCGATTCTTCATTTATAAACGCATCGAGCGGAAGCATACGGAAAGCTAGCCAGACAAGAGCGGCAGGGGCAAGCGCGGCAGACGCAAGGCGTGTATTGACAATATGCGTACATTGTGGTATAGCACATTCAGGGGAAAAAGGAGGCAGATCATGGCGTCAACGAATATAAATATCCGCGCGGACAGCGAACTCAAAGCCAAAGCCCAGTCGGTTCTCAATGACCTGGGACTCGATATGTCCACGGCAATCAATATCTTTCTCAACCAGATTGTGCTTAGGCAAGCCATCCCTTTTGAGATCTCAAAACCATCGCGAAACCGCGCAAAGCTCGGCGGATGGGAAGGAAAGATCTGGATGGCGGATGATTTTAACGCACCCATGGAGGAATTCAGGGAGCTTATGGAGTGAGGTATCTGCTGGATACGCATATTGTACTTTGGATTGCGGAAAATTCACCATTACTTTCGGATACCGCAAAAGCGGCTATTTTGAGTCCGGAGAGTGAAAACCACATAAGTATCGTATCGGCATGGGAGGTTGCGATCAAGCTCGGCACAAAAAAGCTCCGCCTCGCGGGCGGCTTGTCTGAATTCTATCGGGTGGCGGACTCCAATGGTTTCCTTACGCTTTCTGTAGAAAGAGAATATCTGCAACTGATATCCACCCTGCCGGAGTATCACAGGGATCCCTTTGATCGGCTGCTTGTGGCGACAGCGATAATTGAAAAAATGACAATTATTACTCTGGATGAGAATATACGTAAATACAGCGTACCGGTATTATGGTGAAATATATTTTATGGTTTGCGCGTATTGCCTGACAGCGGAACAATGATACTGCGGAATGGAGCTTCGGCACATCCGTTACCCCGCGTCGGTTGCAACATCCTGTTGCGCGCGGGGCGCAAACATCGTGTTTGCGGAACGGCAGAGCGCCACACAGCATATACCTTACATTTGCACACAGTATGAGACTCCCCTCGCAAGAGCGTACATCCATGTACGCGCTTCGGGACACGCCCTCCTTGGCGTAGCCGTTCCCCAAAAAATAAAAATTTGCCCGCAGACGGAGAATACTCTATTATTCCCCCATGCTAAGTATGATTTGCGGCTTACGGGAGCAAACGAGCCGCGAATGGAGGCGCTATGTTCCGGATACCCGCGCGCTTGCGCTACGCCCTCCGCGCCCTGGTTCGGTTAAGCACGCACGACACGGCAAAGGGGCCGCTCGCGTTGCACCAGATCGCCGCAGAGGAAGGCATAAGCATAAAATATCTCGAGAGCATCTTCACGCAGCTCAGGCGCGCGAATGTTGTGCGCAGTATGCGCGGCGCGGAAGGCGGCTACCTCCTCGCGTCGCCTGCCGACACGATCAGCATTTTGCGGATTATAGAGGCGGTTGAGGGTCCCGCTGTCGCCGTGGACTGCATCCAGAACCCCGACCACTGCCCCCAAAAAAGCCATTGCACCTCCGCGCTGCTCTGGGACGACCTCGACGATTTGCTCCGCGATTTCTTCAGCCGGCGCACGCTCGCCACGCTGACCGACGCGTAAGGAAGGCCTATGCAGCGCATATATCTCGATAATAACGCGACCACGCCGCTCGACCCCGAGGTGCTTGCGTACTTCCGGGAGGCGCTTGCGGCCTACGGCAACCCATCGAGTATGCACGGCTTCGGGCGCGAGGCGGCGGAGTATGTGCATGAAGCGCGGGCGGCGGCGGGCAGGCTCATCAACGCGGATCCCGACGATATAATCTTTACATCAGGCGGGACGGAATCGAATAACACCGTGCTTTCTATTTTTGCGAATGAAGGCGGTGCGGACGTCTCCGGCGGCGATGGATACGCTGGCGGCGGGAGGAGCGGTCAATTTTCCGGCGTTGGGGTCGGCGGAAGCGGCGGAAAAGGCGCTATCCCATTTATCGGCGCTGGCGGCGGGAGCGGCGGAAAATTACGAAATGAAATTGTTATCTCTGCAATCGAGCATCCCGCGATTCTGGAGACGGCGCAGTATCTCGCCCATCGCGCAGGCATAAAGCTGCATCTCGCGCCGGTGGACGCCGAGGGGCGCGTCCGCCCGGATGCGCTCGAAAATCTGATAAGCGAAAATACCGCGCTGGTTTCCGTCATGCTCGCGAATAATGAAACCGGCGTTATCCAGGATCTGACGGCCATCGCGCGCATCGCCCACGCAAAGGGCGCCTTTGTCCACAGCGACGCGGTGCAGGCGCTCGGCAAAATCCCGATTGACGCTGCGGCGCTCGGGCTGGATTATCTCTCCGCGTCGGGGCACAAGATCTACGCGCCGAAGGGCGTCGGCTTCCTGTGGCGGCGCAAAGGTGCGCCCTTTACCCCCTACGCGCGCGGCGGCCACCAAGAGCAGGGGCAGCGCGCCGGGACGATCAACGCCCCCGCTATCGCCGCGTTTGGCAAGGCCTGCGCGCTCGCGATGGCGAAACTTCCCGAAGACTCGGCGCGGCTTGCGGGTTTGCGCGACCGCCTGCGCGCCGGTATAGAGGAGCGCATCCCGAACACGCGGTACAACGGATGCGCGGCTGCCGCACTGCCGAACACCCTGAACCTCTCGTTCCGCGCCGCCGAGGGCGAATCCATATTACTGTACCTTGACCTGGAGGGGATCGCGGTCTCCACGGGTTCGGCCTGCGCCTCCGGTTCGCTTGAGCCCTCGCACGTTCTCACCGCCTGCGGACTCGGCGCGGAACTCGCGCACGGCTCCATCCGCTTCAGCCTCGGGCGCATGACGACCGCCGAGGAGATTGAAATCGTTATTGAAAAATTACCGCCGGTTATTGCGCGGCTGAGGGCAATGTCCACCCTGAGGACATAATTCAGAACGGCAGTCGCTCAAAAGGAGCATATAATGGCAGAAAGCAGCGCCTGGGTTTATTCCGATACGGTCAAGGAACATTTTTTACACCCGCGCAACATCCTCCGCGATGATGAGGATTTCGCGGCGGACGGAAGCGGTACCGTCGGGAGCGTACAGTGCGGCGACGAGATGCTCGTTCTGATCAAGGTCGCGGATGGCCGAATCGCCGATTGCCGCTGGCGAACCTACGGCTGCGCGAGCGCTATCGCGAGTACCTCCGCCCTCTCCGAAATGGCGAAGGGCATGACCCTCGGGGAAGCCGCGCGCATCACCCCCAAACAAATCATGGCATACCTCGGCGGGCTCCCCGAAGCAAAGGTGCATTGCTCAGTCCTGGGCGACAAGGCTCTGCGCGCCGCAATCGACGACTACGCCGCCAGAAACGGTGTCACACTCGGTAAAGAAAAGCGCCCGCCAGTAATCATCTGCGACTGCACGGCGGCGAGCGATCAGGATATCATGCAGGCGGCGCGGGACGGCGCCGTTACCTGGGGGGAGTTGCAGCAAAAAACGAAGATCGGCACGGGCTGCGGCAAATGCAAAGAACGGGCGATGGAAGCGCTCGACGAAGCGATCTTTGAGATCCACCATGAAACGATGAAAATACACGAGTAATAAAAATAAATTACAAAGAGAAATTATATATGCGATTATCACTGAATTACTGGCGCTTTTACGGGCTTGGCCGCAATAAATACAAAAAATGTATGCGGGAGATCTTTACAAAAAATATCGCCAGCCTGCTCTGGACAAACGCGGTTGTTGCTATCCTGGCGGCATGCTTTGCCATTTATCCAATCGCAATAGAAAAAAATTTCGTCAAAGCGGGATTTTATTTCGGAACGGCTGCCATCGCCCTGCTCATGTATATTTTTATATCATATAAAAATCACCAGTATAAAAAAGGCCTTCCTGTAAGCAGCCGGTTAATTTACACATTGATCATTCTGTATTACGTAAATGCCGTACAGTTTGGAATATATCTGGGCGTATGGGCAAATTCCGGAGGATTGGCCGTGTCCTTTATGCCTATCCTGATATGCGCATTGTTTCTTTTTAATATTCCGCCTGCGCTCCACATGAGCCTGACGCTCATCTCCATGACCATTTTTATAATGGCTTCTGTTTGTAATAAAATTCATCAGGAATGGCTCCTGGACATGACGAATGCATTATTTGCCGGCGCGCTTGGCTTGATTTTCGGCTGGCAGATCATAAGAAACAGGATGTCTCTGGCGTCGTCTGTACGCAGGCTGAAAAATGAACGCAATAAATATTATGATCAAAGTACCATGGATGATCTGACCGGACTCAAAAACCGCCGCGATTTTATGATCACTTTTGAAAGATATCTGTCCAGGCACCGCGAATCCGATCATTATCTGTGCCTTGCCATTGCGGACATCGATTTTTTCAAAAACTACAACGACCATTACGGGCTTCCGCAGGGCGATGAGTGTCTCCGCGCACTGGGCAAAGTACTGAATGACCTGCACCGCAGCAGCAATATATATGCCGCCAGAATCGGCGGAGAAGAATTCGCCCTGCTCTGGTTTGAGAAAGACGCCGCCCACGCAAACGACGTCGCGGCGCTTGTACGGCAGGGGATATTTAATTTGCAGATCCCGCATGAGAAATCAGAAGCCGCAGAATATGTCACCGTGAGCATAGGCATACATATAGCGCCATGCAATACTCCCCATGATATACATACCCTCTATGATTTGGCCGACAAGGCATTATACGCCGCAAAAAGGGGCGGACGTAACCGCGCGGTTATAAGTGCGGGAGAGTAATAGGTGTGACAAATATACAATATTATACAAAGCTGCTTTTTAATGAAGAAACCGGAAAAGAACGGTACGGCCTGATTCGCAAAGAAACGCTATTAAATATTTGGTGCCCAAATGGCTATTGGATACAGGAGAAATAAAAAAGTATACGCATTGGCAAATAAAATTATGGATAAGAATGGGCGGTAAAATATGACGGGTTTTGCCGTAATGCTCCCACAAGCCTTCCCTATAACTCCTCCAAAGCGGCAATGAGCCGTTCACGCTCGCCGCTGCCGTCAGTCCTGAAACGCAGATACGGTAATGCGTTTTTCTCCAAAATGCTGTTCTTCAGCTTATCGCGTACCGCCTGCCGCGTACCCTGCGCGTGATAGGCTATCCCATCAACCTCAATGACGAGACGCGGTAGTTTCCCGATTTTATCAAAAACAAGAAAATCAACATGCGTCATAATATTCTCCGCATACAGTCTCTCTTCGGCATTAAGCCGTTCCACATCAGGGATAATCCTTTTGAGGGGAATATGCGCCACACAGTCTAAGTGTGTAAACCGCTCATCGCGGAGTACGCCGCAGATCAGCCCATACATCAAATTTTCACTGTCGTATTCGGAGATTTTCATTTTATTGCGTAATAGTTCGATGCGCTTTTCACGGTAATTTTTATACAAATAGTCAAAAACCGAGCATATTTCGCTATGTACTATTGCCGGATTATTATATTCAACATAGCGTACAAGATCGCCTGTATTCGTATTGCGCATATCGTCATTGCCGTGGACAACCACGATGAGCTGTTTAATTGCGCGCGATATTGCGACATTCAGACGGTTCGCGTTATCTGCAAACCCTGATATTTTGTTATCCACTGTCGAAAGAATAATGACGTCCTTTTCACGCCCCTGAAACTTATCGACCGTATCCGCCTGTATGCTGGTTTCCGCGAAAGCAGCCTGAAGCGCGTGTGTTTGATCACGATATGGCGTTACAATACCTATGGAAACATTGCCATCAGTAAGATTTTGCTGCGGAATGATCTCATCCTTTATCATATCAATTTGCCGCTGGTTGTGGCGCCCGCGCGCATGATTCCCGGGTATGGTTTTATATACCATGAGCGGATCGCGATCTGATTTCGTTTCTGTAAAAACAATGAGCCGATTGTTGTAGAATTTTTGATTGCAAAACCCGATTATCTTTGGATGACAGCGGTAATGTTCGCGCAGGAACGTATAGGGAACATCCGGGAATTGCTTCAAGAGCGCAGACAAAATGCTGTTGTTTTTATAGCGGTACGCTTCCGGTAAGTCAAACTGCTCAAATATCGCATCGGTTTCATGCGCCGTTTTGGCGTTAACCACATTGGGAAGCTGCTTCAGATCGCCCGCAACAACCACTCTTTTTGCGCATGAAAGCGCAAGCGCGCCCGTTGCAATATCGACCTGTGACGCTTCGTCGATTATAACATAGTCATACATAACCTTATGAGAGAGACTGCTGCTCAGCGAATAGGTGGTACTTAAAATTACGGGATATTCCCTTATGACCATCACAGGGTTTTTCCACAAATCTTCCAGTTCAAATTTCTGCCTGCTTCCGTCTTTATATTTTTCAGCAAGATACGCGCGGAATAACTGCATGGATAACCCTGTGTATTCATTTATCTTCTCATTAAAATTATAACGATCCAGTTCCGTATGTATTGCCGAAATGTCTGCCTTCAGTTCAACGATTCGCTTCTGATACCAGTTATTCTGACAAACTGCAATCATTATTTCCGTATCATCGTAAAATGCTTTGTTTATTATCCCATGCAGGTATTTGTTTATTGCCCTGTATATCAGGCGGTTAAGAAGCCATCCAAATGGTTTCTCTTCCCGCTCGGCATATTTTTCACATACATACCACAATTTCAATGCGGCTGCGGATGTGGAAACAGGTTTCAGACAGCGTAAGGGAAGTTCATCTGTATGCGTATAGTATGCGCAGAAGTGCCTGTATTCAACCTCTATTACATCGAGTTCCCGCTGAATCAGCGCTGCCTTATTTTTCTCAGCAAGCATTATATGCAGTGCAGTACAGAGATTCTTCAGCAATTTATATAATATTTGTTTTTGCTTTTCAGATAATTTCCATGAACCCATATCCGGCAAAGACATTTGTGATTCTATAAATTTCTTTTTATTGTCTGAATTTCCAAGATATGCCGCTATAAAGTCAATGTGCTGCGTATTGAGTTTTTCCTGTATATTCTTTGTCGCCGAATTGTTGTTCGATACAACAGCGATGCTCTTCCCTCGCATAACCGCATTGGCAATTATATTCAGAATCGTAAGCGTCTTTCCTGTTCCCGGCGGCCCTTCAATAATTGTGAGCGGATTTTTGAAGGCCTTATCAACCGCAGCCTTCTGGCTTATATTAAAACCAAAAGGGTATACGTTAACGCTGTCATTTGTTTGTTCCTCTTTATGCAGCTTTCCGTCAATAAAAACTGTAAGTATACTTTTTACATCTGATAAGTTTATCTTATTATATCTGTTCTCCAGGATATTGTTGCCTTCCGTATCCTTCAGCCCGATAGTCTGCGCTATTTGCTTAAAATACCCAAAACGATCAGGCAGCGTATCACTGAACGCAGGAGAACGCTCAATCCGGACATTATTTTTGCTATACGAATATGTTTTGCCATTTAAATACGTTATATCTATTCTTTCGCCGTTTTCGTTCCATGAGCGGATACTGTCGGTTTTATCTTCACCTTTGACGATTATCTGTTCTTTGCTTTTTATGCACATTCAGTGAATTTACATATTTCTCTTTATAAATACATTCCATAAAATATAGACTCAGTATGCAAGATTGAGATTGCTTCAGCAATGACAGGGTTCCCCTCTTACCGCCGCCGTCTTCCGAGCCGGGGTTTATAGGGCTTATCGGTTGCGCTCTGCGCAACGCGCGCGGCGTCCGCCTTCCTGCCGCTCTTGAGCCGGTGTACCTCATCCCTGATCTTCGCCGCCTCCTCAAATTCGAGGTTTTCGGCGAGGGCGTGCATCGCTTCCTCAAGCGCGAAGATGCAGTTTGAGCGCTCCTCGGCAACGGATAAATCGTACTTCGTTTCGAGCGCGCGGATCTTCGCCATCGTTTTTTCGGCGGCGTCGTCGCGGGGGGCGCGCCGTTCCAGTATGGTCTCCACCTCCTTGCGGATGGAGAGCGGCGTGATATTATGCTCCGTGTTATACGCGATCTGCTTCTCGCGGCGGCGTGTCATTTCTTCGAGCGCCTTTTTCATCGCGTCCGACTCGCGGTCGGCATACATGATAACGCGGCCGTCGATATTGCGCGCGGCGCGGCCTGCGGTCTGGATCAGCGACGACGCGGAGCGCAAAAAACCGATCTTGTCCGCGTCGAGGATCGCGACAAGCCCCACCTCGGGCAGGTCGAGTCCCTCGCGCAGCAGGTTGATCCCAACCAGGACGTCGTACTCGCCCGCGCGCAGCGCGCGCAGCAATTCCACACGCTCTATCGTCTCCACCTCGGCGTGCAGCCAGCGCACACGCACCCCGTTCTCGGCGAGAAAATCCGAGAGTTCCTCCGCCATCTTTTTGGTCAGCGTCGTCACCAGCGCGCGGTACCCGGCGGCAGTCGTCCGCCTGATCTGCTCCATGAGATCGTCGATCTGCGTAGCAGCGGGCAAAACCTCCACCGGCGGATCCACGAGCCCCGTCGGGCGAATCACCAATTCGGAGATCGCCTCCGAGACCTTACGCTCATAATCGCCGGGCGTCGCGGAGATAAACACGATCTGCGGCACGAGTTCCTCAAACTCCTCAAAATACAAAGGCCGGTTATCCAGCGCGGAGGGCAGCCGGAAGCCGTACTCCACGAGAATCTCCTTGCGCGCGCGGTCGCCGCGGTACATCCCATGGAGCTGCGGAATCGTGACGTGCGACTCATCCACAAATACGATAAAGTCCTTGGGGAAATAATCGAGCAATACGGCGGGGCGCTCGCCCGCTTTGCGTCCGGCAAGGTGCCGCGAATAATTCTCAATGCCCTTGCAGTGGCCAATCTCGCGGAGCATTTCAATATCGAATCGGGTGCGTTGCTCGATCCTGTGCGCCTCCAGATCGCGCTTTATCTCCCGTAAGTGCGCGGCCTGCGCGGTCATCTCGTCTTCTATTAAATGAATCGCGCGCTCAATCTTTTCGGGCGTGGTCACAAAGTGCTTCGCGGGATAGATCGCGCAATGCTCCGCCCGCTCGCAGAGGCGTCCCGTCATGGCCTCGAGGATCTCAATCGACTCGATCTCATCCCCGAAAAACGATATGCGCACTGTATTTTTTGTATACGCGGGATGCACGTCGATCACGTCGCCGCGCACGCGGAAGGTACTGCGCGTAAAATCATCGTCGTTCCGCTCATACAGCACCGAAATTAAGTGGCGGATAAATTGCGCGCGGTCAAGGCGCTCGCCCACCCTAAGCCCGATGATCTGCTCGCGGTAGTCGTCGGGGCTCCCGAGGCCGTAGATGCAGGAGACGCTCGCCACGATTATAACGTCGCTCCGCGCAAGCAGCGCGCTGGTCGCCGCAAGCCGCATCCGGTCAATCTCGTCGTTGATCGAGGAGTCCTTCTCTATATACATATCGTTCGCGGCGACGTAGGCCTCGGGCTGATAGTAATCATAATAGGAGACGAAATATTCGACGGCGTTTTCGGGGAAAAAACCCTTAAACTCGCGGTAGAGCTGCGCGGCGAGCGTTTTGTTATGGGTCAGCACCAGGGCGGGGCGCTTTATATTCTGGATGATATTCGCCATCGCGAATGTTTTGCCCGACCCCGTTACGCCCACCAGGGTTTGCCGCCGCGCCCCGCGCCGGAGGGAGGCGCTTATCGCGGCTATCGCCTGCGGCTGATCACCGCTTGGCGTATACGGGGCAATAAGATTAAACGAAGACATGGCGTTCCTCGGGGGTGGGTATACAATACAGCGCCCCCCTTTGGAGGCGCTTGTATAAGTTTTTGAAACTTCGCAATCACCCAAACCTCAATCAGCGTTGTTGGTATAATATACATTGATCTTGACGCCGGTCAGCGTTTTGCTTCCCGCTGTGCCAACGAGTTCCGCATTGAAAGGCCCAGCAACCAGAGTTTGCACCGCAATCTCTCCGGTAATCTTAATCCCGCTCAATCGTACGCCCGACTGTACAAATACATCCCCGCCCAGCGTTAATGACACAGTACAATCCTGACTTGCCCAGTTTGCGTTTGTCGCATCGGCTATTGTGAAATTAATAATGTCCGCTACATTTTCATCCGAATTCGCCATTATAATAAGCTGATACGCCCCGCCTAGTTTCGTAGCTATCGCGGAAGGATATTTCGAAAATGAATAATTTTTTCCGCCGATGGAAAATTTGATAGCCTTTTCTGTAAGCAGATCCTCCGCGCCGCATGACGCAAACGCAAAAACAATGACTCCAAGCATCAGTGAATACATAATTTTTTTCATGGCACATCCTCCTTATGGTATATATACACCAAAATGAATACGCTTCTCTTTTGACCGCAAAATCACCTAACCGTAAATATACCGCTGCGCGCGCTGTAATTCATGCTTTTATTTGCCGCAGCCCCGCATCGAGCCGCACAAGGCGCGATTCCCAGGAGGCGAGCTTTTCGCGCTCCAGGGCGATAACCTCCTCGGGCGCGTTCGCGGTAAAGCCCGTATTCGCGAGCTTGGCCTGTACCCGCGCCATTTCCGCCTCAAGCCGCAATTTTTCTTTGGAGAGCCGCGCGCGCTCCGCGTCGATATCGATTAACCCCTCGAGCGGAACCCACACCTCCCAGGATTCGCCCACGATGCTCGCGGCATATTTCGGGCGCGCGCTGCCGGCGGGCAGCAGGATGAGTTCGCTGAGCTTCGCCTGCGCGCTGATGTTCTTCTCCATGGCGCGCGCGAGATCCCGCACCTCGGCATTATCCGTGGCCACCTGAATCAGAAGCGCCTTCTCGGGCGGGATGCGCATCTCCGCGCGCACATTGCGCACACCGGAGACTATCTCCTGCACGATCCGCATCCGGTTCTCGGCGTCCGCATCCGCCAATTCGGGCGCGAATTCAGGATACGCCGCGTCCATGATGCTGCGCCCGTCGCTATGGATGCGCTGATAAATCTCCTCCGTGATAAAGGGCATGGCGGGATGCAGCAGGCGAAGCGAAGCCTCCAATACATACAGCAGCACGGAGCGCGCGTCCGCCTGCTGCTCCGCATCATCGCCGTACAACCGCTGTTTGGTAAATTCGATGTACCAATCGCAGAAATCGTCGCGGAAAAAGTGCGCGAGATTATTCGCGGCGTCGTTCAAGCGGTACTCCGCCATCTCTTCGTGGATCCCGCGGACTACAATTTGCAGGCGCGAGAGGATCCAGCGATCCTCAAAGCTCCGGCGCGCAGGCGGCGGGAGCGCGGGCAAACCATCCGTTTCCGGGGCGACATTCGAGAGGATATAGCGCGAGGCGTTCCATATCTTATTCGCGAAGCGCGAGCCGATCTGAAATTTTTCCATCGACAAAAGCGTATTCTGTCCGGGCGGCGTGATCGCGAGCATCGTAAAGCGCAGCGCGTCGGCGCCGTACTCGCGGATAACGTCCAGAGGGTCGATGCCGTTATTGAGCGACTTCGACATCTTGCGCCCCTTCGCGTCCATGACCGTGCTGTTGATGTACACGTGCCTGAAAGGGGCTTCGCCCATGCAAAAATAGCCCGCCATGATCATGCGCGCCACCCAGAAAAAGATGATCCCCATATCGGTAACAAGCACAGTGGTTGGGTAAAAATACGCGAGATCGGGCGTCTCCTCCGGCCAGCCCAGCGTGGAAAACGGCCAGAGCCACGCGGAGAACCAGGTATCCAGCACATCCGGATCCTGCCGCAAAACCACTCGAGCACCGAACCGCGCGATAGCCTCGGCCTGCGCCTCCTCCGCGCTATGCGCCGCAAAGATGGGCGTGTCCTCGGTGATCCTGCCATCGGTTTCGCTTACGGCATACCACGCCGGGATCTGGTGCCCCCACCAGAGCTGCCGCGATATGCACCAATCGCGGATATTGTACATCCAGTTCAGATAAACCTTTTTCCAGCGCTCAATATAAAATCGGACGTCCCCATTTTCCGCCGCGCGAATCGCGGGTTCCGCGAGCGGCGCCATGCGCACAAACCACTGCCGCGAGAGATAGGGCTCCACTATGGTGTCACAGCGGTAACAATGCCCGACCGAATGCTGAATTTTTTCCTGTTTTATGAAAAACCCGTCCGCCTCGAGATCCGCGAGCACGGCCTTGCGGCAGGCAAAGCGATCCATGCCTCGGTATTTTTCAGGCGCGTTCGCGTTCATGCTTCCGTCTTCGTGCATAACATTCACGCGCGGGAGATTGTGCCGCATACCGGTTTGGAAATCGTTCGGATCATGCGCCGGCGTGATCTTAACCGCGCCCGTGCCGAATTCGCGATCCACCATCGTGTCGGCAAGAATGGGTATCGTCCGGTTGCAGAGCGGGAGCGTAAGTTCGCGCCCGACAAACTGCGCGTAGCGCTCATCCTGGGGATGTACCGCGACCGCGGTATCGCCCAGCATCGTCTCGGGGCGCGTCGTCGCGACCACAATACCGTCCGGATCGCCCGCGCGCGATTCCGCAAACGGATAGCGGATCCAGGTGAAGGTACCGGGAATCTCCCTGTGCTCCGCCTCTTCGTCGGCGAGCGCCGTGCCGCAACGCGGACACCAGTTGATGATATATTCGCCGCGATAGACCAGATCCTTTTTGTACAGGCGCACAAACACCTCGCGCACCGCGCGCGAGAGCCCTTCGTCCATCGTAAACCGCTCGCGCGTCCAGTCGCAGGCGGAACCGAGCTTGCGCAGCTGCTTTACTATGGTAGAGCCGTGTTCTTCCTTCCACTTCCAGGCCTCTTCGATAAAACGCTCGCGCCCGATCTCCTGGCGCTTCTTCCCCTCCTGCGCGAGCTTTTTTTCTACCACGTTTTGCGTCGCGATACCGGCGTGATCCGTCCCCGGGAGCCAAAGCACATTCGCGCCGCGCATCCGGTGATAGCGGATCAGCATATCCTGAATCGTGTTATTCAGGCCGTGCCCCATGTGCAGCACCCCCGTTACATTCGGGGGCGGAATAACAATCGTATAGGGTTTTTTCGCGCTGTCTATCTTCGCGGTAAATTTCCCGGAATTCTCCCATTGCCGGTACAGCCGCTCCTCAAAATCCGCCGGCGCGTACCGTGTCGCCATCTCCGCCACAATCTCTCCTCGCGCGGCATTCCGCGTATCTGAAAAATACTACCGAATAGCGGGGGGAGGCGACAGGACGCTGATACTGCGGGGAAGCGTTCTGAACGGAAGATAGTCGGTTAAGCCTCCCCCTGTCTTCGGCTCTTGCAGAGCCTACGCCACCCCCACTTATGCAAAGCGCGCAGCTATTGTAGCTGTACGCAGGAGATGACGAAACCTGGACGCCGCCGGCGAGCCAGGTTTCGACTTATAGCTTCCGCAAAGAAAATAAAAGCTAAAATTACGGCGGGAGGCGCGTAATACTGAATCCAATCCTCGCCTTTGTGCTTCCCGAAGAGAAATCCGGCAGCCAAATCATACCCTCGGGGATAGTATCGAGAGTGACCGAGCGCTCCTTCTTCCCGAGGTTGGAATCCAGGATGAGCCCCTGCTTTATCACCTCGCCGTTCACCTTCAGGACAGCCTTGTCCAGATCAAGCCGCCGCACACGGAACTGGCGCTCGCACCCGAAGGCCTTCCACTGCCCGGGATCAAGTTTCCAGTTGGGCGCATGGCCGATCAGCACGTACCACACCCTGGCGTCTGCGGGAGAGCCGCCTTCATACGCGGGAATGTTGATCCCATTTGTCTGCATACGCACATGGCAGCTCCCGTAGAATTTTGCGGAATCCCCCTTGCCACTTTCATCGCCGCAAACGAGCCGGAGATCGCGCACCGCGTACCAATCGTAAGCGCGGTAGGTATGCTTCGCCTCGTATTCGCCCGATAAAACAAAGCGCGCCGTGGTATTGTCGGAGAGATAGCGCATCTTATAGGAGATCGGCGCGGCGGGAGAATTCTTGTCGTAATTTCCGCCCGCCAGAAGATGCAGTTTTAACCCCTCAAAGCCGCGCACCGCATTCACCGCCGTCGCGCCGTTGCCGCCAATGATGGTCGCCGAGATGCTGGCGTTGCTCAGAATGGTGCTATGGCCTACAGATATCTCCCCCGATACGCCGCCCAGGAGTGCCTGGCAGGATGCTGTGACCGCAGCCTTCAGCGACTCGCTGTCCAAACCTGACTCAAACGAAAAGAAGGCCATGCGCCCGTAACTGATGGACGAGACGTACAGCGGAGAGATCGTGCCCAGATCGGACGCAATCAAATTCAGGTTGGCGTCGCGCGCGAAGAGATCGCCTGGATTATCCGGCAGATCCATATCCAGGGTATAGTATATCTGGATGAACTTCACCAGAATGCGCGAGCGGGTATTGGAATTGCCAAAATCAAACTGCGCCTTGATCATATTATTCCCGCTCCCCACGCTCGCACCGACCGCAAGCGCAAGCTGCTGCGAATCATGGATATCCTCAATCGAAAACGAGATCCGCGCGGGGGTGGAGCCGGTTAAATTTTGCGCGAGAATCTCGCCGATCTCCTGGCGCACACTCGAGAGGCGCGGCGTGTCGATAACCGTAAAGCGTTTCCCCTGAATATTCTCGAGCGAAATGGAGAGGGTCAGCGGCGCGCGCTTGCCGGAGAGCGGCACATAGTCGCCCGCACGGACGCTCTCCCCCTGGATGATCGCGCCCGGCCAGATCACGTCGCTCCCGGGATCCAATGCGAGTACCTCGTTAAACTCCGGCGCGGCGCGGTAGCGCGCGGTGACGGTGTAGTCGTCGCCGGCCCAGTTGGTCTGCGGGGTGGTCAGCATCTCCGGCTCGTCGAGGCTCGGCGGCGCGCTGATCTTCGCGAGAATACGCACCGCGCGGTTAAAGTCGAAACTCCCGCCGTTCGCGCTGGAATTCCCTCCCGACGATGACGATTTGCCCGACGACGATGACGATGTCAACGCAAAAGACGCCGATTGCGCTGCGGAATCCGTAATTTCAATGGCATTTGCGCCGCATGCGGCGGTACCGAGGGCGGAAACCGCGAACAAATACAACCAAAAACGTATCATATAAACCTCCTTTGCAGGGCTCCTGTACATAAGAGTTCCCTTATACAGCACACAGGCGCGGGATCGGTTTCAGGTGCGCTTTTTTTGCGCCAAATTGCCTATATTTTTTTCCATGCGAATCGACACAAAAAATCCGGTTATCACCGCGCGCGGCGTCACCAAAAATTATGGCGCTCTCAGAGCCGTCGATGGGCTCAGCTTTCAGGTGCGCGCCGGTACCTGCTTTGGTCTGCTCGGCCCGAACGGCGCGGGCAAGAGCACCATGATGAAAATGCTCTACGGCAAGGCGGAACGCACCGCAGCGCCCGATGAGGAACTCCTGGTATTCGGTTATGACCCCGCGCGCGACGCGCTCGCGATCAAGGCGCTCTCCGGCATGGCGCAGCAGGAGGACAGCCTCGATTCCGAGCTGGACGTGCTCACGAATATGCTCCTCTACGCACGCTTTTACGGGATCCCGAAAAAGGAGGCGCTGCGCCGGACGCATGATCTCCTGGAATTCATGGAACTCGACGGGAAACAGCGCGCGCGCATCCGCGAACTCTCGGGCGGCATGAAGCGCCGCCTGGTTATCGCGCGCGCGCTCCTGAACGAGCCCAAACTCCTTATACTGGACGAACCCACAAACGGACTCGATCCCCAGGTGCGGCATCTGATATGGGATCGCCTGCATAGCTTACGCGCGGGCGGCACCACGGTTCTGATTTCCACCCATTATATGGACGAGGCCTACCATCTCTGCGACGAGCTGGTGATCATGGATCAGGGGCGGGCGGTGCTTCAGGGCAATCCGCGCGAGCTGGTTGAGAAAAATATCGAACGCTACGCCCTGCAGATCTTTACCCGGGCATCCCTCGCGCCCGCGCGCAGAAAAAACGCGCAGATCCGCATCGAGGAGGCCGGCGGGATGCTCTATATCTATGCCGATACGCTCCCGCCGCTCGAGAAGCTCGCCGCGGCGCTCACCTCGCGCGATTATATTCTGCGGCAAACAAATCTGGAGGATCTCTTTCTGCGCG
Organism: Spirochaetota bacterium; assembly: GCA_031283155.1. Taxonomy (GTDB): domain Bacteria; phylum Spirochaetota; class JAGLSM01; order JAGLSM01; family JAKPMW01; genus JAKPMW01. The sequence goes on from JAITCI010000075.1 coordinate 31,618, forward strand.
CCACCGGCAAAGGATTGAACGATGAGCAGTGAACTGAAAGCCCGCTATCCCAAAATGCCGCGCCGGCTCCTGGCTGTGTGGTACCGCCATTACCGCGTCTATATGCGGACATTCTGGACAAACGCCTTTGCCCCATTTTTTGAGCCCATCATGTTTCTCGTGGCAATGGGGTTTGGATTTTCGAAAATCATGGCCGCGGAGTCCCTGGACGGCCTTCCCTTTATGGATTTTATCGCGAGCGGCATTATCCTGATGTCGCCGCTCTACTCCGCGTCTTTTGAGTGTACCTACGGCACCTTCATCCGCCTGCACTACGACAAAGCCTATGACGGTATGCTGGCCGCGCCGCTCTCGCCCCGGGACGTCCTTCTGGGTGAAGTTTTCTGGGCGGCAAGCAAGAGCGCTTTCTACTGCGCCGTGGTTCTCGGCGTCGTTTTCGCTTTCGGCTATATCGGCACAATGGGGAGCCTGCTCTCGCCCATTCTCGGTTTCTTTACCGGTTTGCTCTTCGCGGCGGCCGCCCTGTTTGTTACGTCCTTTGTGCGGTACAATATTGATCATTTTAACTTCTATTTTACAGGTTTCCTTTCCATGATGTTTTTTTGCTGCGGCTTTTTCTTTCCGATATCGCGGCTCCCCATGCCGCTCTCTATCATTGCTGAAATTCTTCCGCTTACCCACCTGATACGCCTTGAGCGCGCGCTCTGCTTCGGCAACTGGGGGACTGAACATATCACGGCTGCGGTATATTGTCTGGTTTTTACGCTTGTGATCGGCTGGATCGCGATTCGGCGGCTGGAACGCCAACTCATTGACTAGAACAGGAGGTTCTGTCCCGATACTGTTCGTCGCGATAGCGACGCCTATAATTTTCCTTGCAGTCACGCCCGTAGGGCGTTGCGCGTACATGGATGTACGCTCTTGCGAGGGTCAGAACAGAATAAACCATGAACATACCTTCCCTCCCCATAGATCAAACCAGCAAGAGGCGCATCTCGCGCGACTTACTCCTGTTTACGATAGCCGTCTCGTTGGCCGCTTTCGTGCAAAGCCTCTACGAAGCCATCTTCCCCAATTTTCTGTACTTCACCTTCAACGTCAGCGAAACCGAGCGCGGCCTGATTGAATTGCCCCGCGAACTCCCGGGATTTCTGGTAATAGCCATCTCCGCCGCGTTCTCTTTCCTGTGTACGCGCCGCCGCGCGGCAGTCGCGCACCTCTTCGCCGCAGTTGGTCTGATCATGATTGGCCTCTATCCGGCGAGCTTCAGCGTTATGATCATCTGGCTCTTTATTCTGTCCATCGGGCAGCATTTATTTCTGCCGCTCCAGTCCAGCATCGGGATGGAACTCGCGCCAGAGGGCCATACCGGGCGGGTGCTTGGCCGCCTTCAGTCCTGGGGGAACATCGCCGGCCTCCTCGGAAGCCTCGTTGTTTTTCTGGGCCTGCGCTTTTTGGGTTTCAGCTTCGCGTTCTGCTTTGTGCTGGGCGGTATCGGCTTTTTTGCCGCCGCTATCGTCGTTTTTTTCATGCAAAAAGACGAGAAGCAAAAAACCCCGCAGTTCCGGCTCCGCCGCGAATACGGCCTTTACTATTGGCTCTGCATTTTGTATGGAACGCGCAAGCAGCTTTTTTTAACCTTCGCTCCCTGGGTGCTGGTCACGGTTTTTGAGCAGCCCGCCACAACACTCGCGATGCTTCTTTTGACCGGCGGGGTTATCGGTATATTCTTCAAGCCCTGGATCGGCAAGATGGTCGACCGCTACGGCGAGCGCCTGATCATCACCCTGGAATCGGCGGGTCTGATCTGCATCTGCATTGTTTACGCCATAGCAAACGACGTTTTTACGCCTGAGTTCGCGCTCTACGCAACCTGCGCCTGCTATATCATCGACCAGCTCCTGTTTTCGGTGGGTATCGCGCGCGCGACCTGGCTTAAAAAAATCGCGCTTTCTCCCGATGAAGTCCCGCAAACCCTCACGATGGGCGTATCGATTGATCATCTCTTCTCCATAACGATAGCGCTTTTGGGCGGCGTCCTCTGGAACGAACTGGGCTACACCTCGGTATTCCTGATGGGCGCGGGCATCGCGTGTATCAACCTGATCTCGGCGCGGTTTATCAGGAGCTAAACTTTTTTTTCCCATTGCCGAAGATCTTGGGGTATACCTATGGGGTGGCCTGAAAAAATTTTCCGGCACATTCCGGAAGAGTACGGAGGCGCAGCAATGGCACGCATCACCAGTTTTGAGCAATATCGTGATATTACCTACGAAGCGGTTGAGGATTATAACAATAAGGAATATCACCAGGCTCTCGGAAAATTTCTGGACCTCGCGGAAACAAACCCCTCAAACCCCAAAGTGCATGAGATCCTGATCCTGACCTATCTCAAACTCGAAATGTATGACAAGGCGCAGCAGGAGTATGAGATCTATCATCGGCTTGTCGGCGAACTCATGCCCGAGATGCGCATCCCGCCGCGAAAAACCTTCGACGAGGTTGCGCGCGAGGCCGGAAATCAGCTCAAACTCGAAAAAGAGCATAAAAAAGTCATGAAGAAAAACGGAAAATTTGACGTGTATCATTCCACCGATACGGTTTCAAGGCTCAGCATAGTCTATATGGCCAAGGGCGAGTACCGCAAGGCGGAAGATATTCTGCTTGGTTTGAAAACAAAGATCACAGATACCTGCCCCGAGGATCTGAAACACTGCCTTACGCTTGTGGGCGCATAGGGTCAAGGGTAAACCTCGTCCCTTTCGCGTTGCTCAGGGATCATATGTTTGCGGCTTCCTTCGCTTGTATGTGAAAAACAACGACAGCAAATACCTGGCCGGAAGATTTTCTTCAGCGTGAATCACGCTTTTGTGTGCTATACTCTTCCATAGGATAATGGTGTGGACTTTGGAGGAGTGTATGTATCGCGTTCGGGCTGCTTCGCTTCCGATTATTCCTGTGTTTGCGCTTATCCTCTCCGCCTGCTCCATGTTTGATGAGCCGCGGATTGGTCCTGTTGATCCTGTCGATCCCGGCTGGCAGCCGGAATATACGATCATGTCCTATAACATTTGCGGCTTTGATAAGGGATTTTATATAGGGACAGGCGGAGATGAAAGAATAACCCAATATTACGAAATTGCCGGGATAGTCAAAACCAATAATGCCGCAGTTCTCTGTATGCAGGAGGTAAGCAACGGATTTGGCGAGGCGGCAAATTTGCTTCAGAATTTCGACCGCGCGCTGAGGGATATTGACCACGCAATGCCGTATTATGCCCGCACATCCTATTCCGACGGCTTAAACAGCGTCGCCTACTCGAGCCGGTATCCTGTTTCGGAGGTATCCGAACTCGGAAATACCCCCGGCGCAAGCTGGACCATCATGCGCTCGGTGCAGCGCTATAAAGTCACATTCCCCGGAAATGTGGACGTTTGGTTTTACGGATGCCACTTTTCATCGGCCACCGAACCCTATTACGCGGCTTTGCGCAAAAACGAAGCGAGAAACCTTGCGCAGTATATCCGCGAGCGTCACGATCTTCGAACCGAACGCATCATCATTCTGGGCGACATGAACACCATCATGGCCGAGGACTGGCCGGTAGGTCTTATCGACGAGGCGCAGATCATTCCGGAAAAAACGCCGACCGGCAGTCCGACAGACAGCACTCTGGCTTGGCTCCTGTTCCTCTATACCCTCGACCCTTCCGTATTTTTTACCTCGCTCACCCACCTCGAGATTTATCCAACCGCAACCTATATGATTGAGCCGGACTGGTTCCCGCTGGATCATTTCATTCTTTCGCCTGTGCTTTACAAAGAACACTATGTCCCGGATTCAACCAGGCTCCTGCAAGTCGGCGGGTTTGACGAGAATCCATCCGATCACTACCCTATGGTGTGTAAATTGAGTTTCTGATCAATAGTTCAAACCACAAAAGATCGCCCCTCGTGCCTGAGAAGCGATCTTCAGGTTTGAAAATCAGACTTTGAAAATCAGACTACGCTGCTTACCAGGAAGGCCGCCGCAAAGGACACAATCGCGTAGAGTTCCGGGAACACGGCCAGGATCATGGTTTTTCCGAAAACGTCATGCCCGCTCGCGATACCCGCGATACCGTCGGCGCAGACCTGCCCCTGCTTAATGGCGGAGATCAGACAGGCAAGCCCCATAAAGATACCGGCGCCGAAAATAACCGCGCCCTGCACAACGGTCAGAGCCGCCCAATCGGCGATCTTGCCGTTTAAGATAAAGAAACCGCCGAAGCCGTAGAGACCCTGCGTACCGGGAAGGGCGGAAAGAAGCATATAGGCGCCAAAGGCGTCCTCGCGTTTTTTCAATGCGCCCACAGTCGCCATACCGCCGATGCTGCACCCGATAGCGCTTCCGGAGCCGGAAAGACCAATCATCAAACCAAAGCCAAGATACGCGAGAATGAGCGCCAAAGCATCCGGACTCGCCTGAACAGCTTCCGCAGCTTCCGCCGTTCCGGCAGCGGGATCAACCGCCTGCCCGTGGAGGACAAAAACCATAGCAACCATGAGAATCACACTCAATGCAACAGCCTGCAAGCTTCTTTTCATAGGGTACTGCTCCTTTCCGTTATTTACGGGGGATTTACTTTATTTTTTTGGCCGCAAGAGGCTTATATGCCTTCCCGCCGCCGGTAAAACCAGCATTTTTGTAAAACTCCACAAAGGTAAGGCGCATCGGGTGTACGAAAGCGCCGAGGGCGGAGAGCAGAAGCACTCCGGTATGCCCAACCAGCAGGAAGAGCGCGTATAACACAATCCCGATCACGGGAATGCCGAGGAGCTGCCCTCCAAGCTGATTCACCACGATGCCCAGAACGCCGCCCGAGAGACCGAGCGCAAAGAGCCGCACATAGGAGAGAAGATCGCCGAAGATACCCGTGATATTGTAGAGTTCCCAAACGCCCTTCCCGATCCTAAGGAAGATATTCGCCCTTAGATCGTTAAAGAAGAGAATCAGCACCACGCCCACGAGAGCGGTATACTGCGCGATATTCGCGACGCCTTCGCCCACTAACTCCGCACCCGCCATCCCGAGGAGGCTGAATATAATGATGATCCAGCCTATCGTCGGCAAGGCGGCCAGAAAGCCGCTCTGCCGCCAGCGGTTCGCGACCTGAATGCACATCCCAAAGATGATCTGCACAAGACCGATACCGAGCGCGAGGTTAAAGAGATCCTTCGTGTCGGTAAACAGTATGTACTGCTTCAGCGACGGGAAGGACTCATACAGCGTCACGCCAAAGAAATTGCTGGTGACACAACCCACCACAAGCGTGGCAAAGCCGAAGATAAACCCAAGCGTACACAGCGGCTTAACGTCCTTTTTAACCTTAAAGCGCGCGGCAAGACAGGCAACCATGATCACCAGACCATAGCCGCCGTCTCCGAGGCACAACCCGAAAAAGAGCGTAAAGAAGGGCGCGAAAAACGCGGTAAGATCAAGCTCCATATACGTGGGCAGGGCAAACATCTTTGATATCGGTTCAAAGAGCCGCGAGAAGGTTCCATTTTTAAGCTGGATCGGAACATCGTCCTCCTCGGCGGGATCCTCTGCGAGCGTAACAACGCTTTTCGCGTCCGCCGCCGCCGCGACCTGCGCCTCGCGTTCCGCCGGAACCCAGCCCTGCAAAATGCGCACCTGATCCTCCACCCCGGCGTCGGCGGAGAGCGTAGCGCGGGTAAAATCGGCTTCGGAGAGAATATGCGCAAGTTCGGCGCGCAGCATATCCGGCGCGTTGCCCATCGCGAGCGCGGATATCCGCGTCTGCAATTCGGCGTTTGCCTGTACGCTCTTCTCGCGCTCCGCAAGAGCCGCGCTTAAAACGCGCTGCGGTAAACGAACCTCTTCCGCGCCCAGAAGTTCAGGCTCCGCCGCGCCGCCCTCCTGAATAAAGCGCACAAAATATGTATTGGTGCCATCGTTATGCACAACGGCTATGGCATGGGCGGCGGACCACTGCTCGGAAAATTTCTTGTTGGAAACCACGTAAAACTTCGCGTGTACCTGTTCGCGCGCGAGCGCCTCGATGGCCGTAACCGGCATATCGCCCCAGGGCTGCAAAATGCCGATCTCCTTGTTCAGAATCACAAGCGCCTGATCGAGCTTTTCCTTTTCCTGGAGGCATATATCCAGTTCGGAGAGCACGGCCTCGGCGGAGTCCTTATTTGCCGGAGTAACGCCCGCCTCGGTCTTTCGCCTGCCGAGAATCTGTAATGCGCGGCTTATGCGCGCGGCATTCGCCCCGAGCTGGCGCACACCATCGTCGTCCTGGGCGGATTTTTTTTCGACTATATGCACAACCCCGATATCCTGCAGCGCCCGCAAAAAACCGGCATAGTCATTGCTGTATACAACGAAGGTATATTTTCTCATGGGTGATATCATCCGACATCCTCCATATCCTTCGCGCGGTTCTTGACGATTTTTTGCGCGGATTTCGAAAGGTTATCCTCATCCTCAAGGAAGCGCTTGATCTTGCGGATGGCGTCCTCAAAGCCCGGTATCTGCACCTTTTCGTAGAGGTTTACCTTTTGCGTGGTCTTTTTGCGCGCGAAATCCAGCAAGCGCATCTTGCGAAGGAAAAACTCGCGCTCAAAGGCGCGCGAAACCAGCTCGCGCACCAATTCAAGACCATCGGGATACCACGAGGGAAGCGCGAAGAACGAATACCCCTTCTCGTCGAAAATGACCTCTTCAAGGATTGGGGTTTTCACACCGGCAATTTTTTTGACCCCAAAGCGAACATCCTTGACCGTAAGCAGCGCGGGATTAAACTCGTTCCAGAGACGCGCGATGCCCTCAAGCTCGGTCAGTTTCGCGTCGAACGCCGCGCCGATACCGGCCACCTGATCCTTGGCCTTTTTGACCTCCATGCGCAGAGCCGATTCCTTGTTTTGCAGGGTTGGGAGCGCGCGCTGCCGAACCTTGAGCTGTTTGCCCAGATCCTGCAGGGAGGTTTTATTATACTGAAACCTGATCGCCATGCGTCACCCCTTAATTTTTCGAGGCCCAGAATTTCTGCATCAATTCCTGTTTAATGCCAACCTCGGCCTGGGTGAAGTGCTTCCCAAAGAGCTTCCATCCCGTATCGAGCATGGTATCGACGTCAACATTCACGTCAATCGCAAGCAGGGCGTTGGAATACTCCTTCGCGAAACGCAGGGCGCGCTCGTCGTAATCGGAGAGATCAAATCCGTTTTCCATTTTGGTGCGCGCATTCGCGGCGTCGGCAAAGAGGCGAATCGCCGCGTTCATAACCTGCGGATGATCCTCGCGCGTTTTCTTTCCGATAACCAGCTGCTTCAGGCGCGAGAGCGAGCGGAAGGGGTCAATGATAACCTTGCCGATATCCGTATCGCGGCGCAGGAAGAGCTGCCCCTCGGTGATATATCCGGTGTTGTCCGGAATGGCGTGCGTGATATCGCCGCCCGACAGCGTGGTGACGGCGATGATCGTGATCGATCCGCCGCTCGGGAACTGCACCGCTTTTTCGTAGATGCTCGCGAGATCGCTGTAGAGCGATCCGGGCATACTGTCCTTCGATGGAATCTGATCCATGCGGTTGGACACGATGGAGAGCGCGTCGCAGTACAGCGTCATATCGGTCAGGAGCACGAGCACCTTCTCGTTGCGATCCACGGCAAAATACTCGGCGGCGGTCAGCGCGGTTTGCGGCACAAGCAGGCGCTCGACCGGCGGATTTTCGGTGGTATTCACAAAGGCGATGATGCGGTCAAGCGCGCCAGCGTTCTCAAAAACGCTCTTGAAAAAGAGATAATCGTCGTTGGAGAGCCCCATGCCGCCCAGGATGATACGGTCGGCCTTCGCGCGCATCGCCACCATAGCCATAACCTGGTTATAGGGCTGATCGGGATCGGCAAAGAACGGTATCTTCTGCCCTGTAACCAGGGTGTTGTTGAGGTCGATACCGGCAATACCCGTGGCGATGAGTTCGGAGGGTTGCCTGCGGCGAACCGGATTGACCGAAGGACCGCCAATCTCGCGCTCCTCGCCGTTCACCTCGGGACCGCCGTCTATCGGCGCGCCATAGGCGTTAAAGAAGCGCCCCGCGAGTTCCTCGCCCACCTTTATGAGGGGCGGATGCCCGAGAAAAACCACCTCGGCGTTCGTGGGAATACCTTCGGTTCCGGCAAAGATCTGGAGGGTAATGCGATCCCCGATGATCTTCACCACCTGGGCAAGGCGCCCATGCACAATGGCCATCTCGTCATACCCGACCCCGGTCGCCTGCAGGGAGCAGGTGGCCTTCGTGATCTGGGTAATCTTTGAGTATATCTTCTGCCCGGCCTTAGTTTGCATGTATAACCTCCCGCTCGGCAATGGTCTTGTCCAGGTCTTGATTCAATTCTTTAAATTTCGAGGATTCGTACTCCGAATAATTCATTTGTTTCAGGGTGTTGATGATGCGCTTGAAATAGGGGTTCACCTCTTCAAAGCTCTCAAAGCGGAAAGCGGTACGGCAGATGCGCAGCACAAGGCTCAGCATAAAATTCTGCCGCGCAATCGGCGAGGACTGATCGATCCTGTCAAACCCATCCTGCTGCAGGATTATAAAGTCGATGATCTCCGATTTCCAGAACCGTTCATGGTAGTCTACCGGAACGCCGTCGTCACCGAGGATGTTAATCTGCTCATTGGCTTCGCGTCCGCGCAGCAATATATCCTTTGATTCATAAACCATTTTGACCCACTCGGGATGAATCTTTTCGTTGAGGTACGCCTGCACCTCGTCGTATTCGAGATATTTTGAGTAGCTGTCGATGGGGTCAATCGCCGGATAGCGCTTGGAATCCGCGCGCGGCTGCGCGAGGGCGTAGAAGCAGCGCGCCGCCTTTTTGGTGGATTCGGTGACAGGCTCCTTCAGATTGCCGCCGGCGGGCGACACCGTTCCGATAAAGGTGATCGAACCCGGCTGGCCGTTACCCAGAATGACGTAGCCGGCGCGGGCATAGAAGTTCGCCACGATGGCCGAGAGGTCCATCGGGAAAGCGTCCGGGCCGGGCAGCTCTTCCAGGCGGTTCGCCATTTCGCGCAAGGCCTGCGCCCAGCGCGAGGTGGAGTCGGCAAGCAGAAGCACGCGCAGCCCCATGGAGCGGTAGTATTCGCCGAGCGTCATCGCGGTATAGACCGAGGCCTCGCGCGCGGCAACCGGCATATTGGATGTATTGCATATAATGGTGGTGCGCTCCATGAGCTTGCGCCCGGTGCGCGGGTCGTCGAGTTCCGGGAATTCGGTGAAGATCTCGACCACCTCATTCGCGCGCTCGCCGCAGGCCGCGACGAGGATCAGATCGGCTTCGGCGAATTTCGCGAGCGCGTGCTGGAGTACCGTTTTCCCGCAGCCGAAGGGTCCAGGGATAAAGCCCGTCCCGCCTTCGGTAATGGGGTTCAGGGTATCGATGGTGCGCTGCCCGGTTTCCATAACCTTGAAGGGGCGCTTTTTCTCGCGATAGGCGCGAACCGCGAGTTTAACCGGCCACTTTTGCACCATGGTGATCGGAAACTCAGCCCCTTTGGCGTCGGTAACAACCGCGATGGTATCGTGGATCGTGTACTGACCGGCGCTTACGATGCTTTTAACGGTATAATCGCCCGTCATGGTGAAGGGTACCATGATCTTGTGCTGTATCCAGCTTTCCTGCACATGCCCCAGCCAGGAAGCGGCAGTCACGCGGTCGCCCGCCTTGACCAGCGGGGTAAAGCCCCACTTCGCCTTTTCGTCGAGCGGATAGGTATACTCGCCGCGCCGCAGAAAAACTTCCTTCATTTTATCCAGGTCATTCTGTAGTCCGTCATAGTTGCGCGAGAGAATACCCGGCCCGAGCGTGACCTCAAGCATATGCCCCGCAAATTCAACCGCGTTTCCGACCTGCATACGGCGCGTACTTTCAAAAACCTGCACATACGCGGTATTGCCGATAACCTTGATCGTCTCCGACATGAGTTTGACGCCTTCGACGTCTACATAACAAATCTCGTTTTGTGATACCGGGCCATCCACCTCAACCATAACCAGATTGGCAATGATGCCCGAAACCTTACCTGTTGTCGCCATGCTTGCTTCCTCCGCGTATGCGTAAACTGAACTCTTCCGGGAAAACCAATCCGGACTTCATATCGGCAAGGATACGTGTGAGCATTTCGCGGCCGCGCGCGAGATCCAGCGCGAGCCAGCGTTCCGCGATACCCAGACGCACAACCAGCGCCAATACCCTGTCTAAGGTAAAATCGCTGGAAACGGTAAGCTCATCCAGCATATCCAGCCGTATCCGATCTATTGCGAGTTCGCGCTCGAGCAGGCTTGCCTGATAGCCCCGCAGGAGGGCGTCCAGCCAAACAAGCTCGCGACCCAAACCAAAATCCGCTCCGCTGCCGCGGCGAATCGCGTCCGCCACCAGACCCTCGCCAATGACTTCGCGCTCCACGAGATCCGTTTTTTTGGTCCGTCGGCAGCCCAGCGCGGCGACAATATTCCGCAAGTCGCGATCAAAGGCAAACCAATTCCGGATAAAGGCGTTATTGCTTTGCGCGAGCGCGGTATACATGGCTGCGGCCAGGATATTTTCGGGGTGCGTGTCGCCGGAGACACCCGCGCGGTACTGGTCGATAAAATCGATCATATAGCGGGGCAGGCGCGTGGGTACGCGAACCTCGTCCTCAAGTTCTTCGCGCGTATACGCGCCCAGGGGATCATGCGCCTGATCCAGACGGCCAAGCAGCACCGCAAGAAAATTTTTATTGTCAACGGGGTAAAAGAGTTCCGCGAGATAGACGCGATCCTCGGGCGCTAAAATATCCCCTAAATCGGCTTTTAACCCCTTTGAGTTTAGCGGGAGCTTGGGATCATCAAGCGCGAAGTCCGGAAACCCCGCCACAAAACAATAGTAGGCACGCGGCATGGAGTTACCCCGCATCGCCATAGAGATACCGGCGCGCGCGCGGTCTCAGGTATTCGCGGAAAAATTCGGCGAATCCTTCGTCGGTGAAGGAAACCACAAAGCCTTTGTCCTTTGGACCCACGCGGAAGCCGCCGGAGAGCGCCTGATCAAAGCGCACATCCAGGCCTGCGGAAAGTTTCGCGAGCGCGCCTGTTTTCAGATAATCCTTGAGCTTTGCCTCGCTGGCGGCGGGCAGTTCCAGCCGCAGCGCCCCGATATCCTTGCCTGCGCCCGAAACCAGCTCGGTAATGAGCTGCTTCAGAAAATCAACGTCGGACATCGCTGCCGTGCTCGCGCCATCCACAAGGCTTGCGGTAACAAGCCGCGCGATACGATCCTTGAGCGTACTCTCCGCCTGCCGCGCAGCCATTTTGACTTCGGATTCGACGTTGCGCCTTTCTTCCTCGATTGAGCGCGCCGCCGCAGTTTTCAGAGCCTCGGCGTCCGCCTTTGCACCATCAATGATCGCCTCGGCCTTTTGCTTAGCCTCCGCAAGAATGCGTTCCGCTTCCTGTTTGGCTTTGGCGACTCCCTCGCTATACAGCCTTTCCGTCAACTCCTGCAGCTTATCCTGCATAATACCCTCCGAAAATAGTGGCCTGTACCCACGCCAACCGCAATACCCATTCGCTTCCGCATTGGCTTCAAACAGGGTAACAGATACCGTGAAGTCCTGTCAAGAAATTAAATATGGAATTTCCATTTGTGCCACTTGACGCGGCGAAGCCGGAATAATATACTTCTAAGCAGCCCTGTCCATGCCGGATCAGGCAGCGAGATGGGTATATCCGAGGAGGCTTTCGATATGGCAACAGTGTCAGAGGTAAGCAAAGCAGCGCAGACACGCCCCGTGCTGGCGAAGCCTGGCAAATTTCTCACTTTCAAACTGGACAACGAAATTTACGCTACCAATATTATGAAAGTGCGGGAGATAATCGGGGTTCAGCCCGCTATCCGCATACCGAAAACTCCCTCGTTTGTGCGCGGCATCATCAATATGCGCGACCGAACCATCCCCGTCGTTGACCTGCGCATGAAATTTGATATGGAGCACAAGGAAGACTCCAAGCATACCTGTATTATCGTGCTTCAGGTGCTCTCCGATGAACGCATCGTCACAATCGGCGCTGTGGTTGACGAGGTTTCCGACGTTCTTGATCTCACGCAGGACGAATTGCAGCCCGCTCCCCAGTTCGGGAGCGCGCTCGATACGCATATGATCATCGGCATCGGCCATACCAAGGATCGCGTTATTATGATTCTGGACGTGGATAAGCTCCTCTCGTCCGAGGAGATCTTCTCCCTGAAAGACGCTACCCAACAAACCCTTGCGCAGATTCGGTCGCAGCAGCAAGCGTAGCGGTACGCCAACCCGCATACTTTCTTAATCAAACAAGCCCGCGTAAAAGCGGGCTGTTTTATGTCTTAATGATTGCGCCATCCTTATCCATAAAGAGGTGCTGCTGGAGTTCTTCTATCCTGGATTTTGGCGCAAGCACAAAGATCGTGTCGCCCTTTTCGAGCACAGAATCCCCTTTGGGTATGGTGTACTGTCCTCGGCGTCCAACCAGCGCCACGAGCGTTCCTTCCGGGAGCCGGATTTCCTTAAGCTGTTTTCCGATGACGTGCGAACAATCGTGCAGTTCATATTCCACCATATCGCTTGTGAGTTCATGCGAGGCCTCAAAGATAAAGGGGTGATCCTGGCGATTTCCGGAGGGCTGAACCAGCTTCAGGGTGCGCGCCACCCAGGGGATGGTGGTACCCTGCAGGATGAGTGAAAAGAGCACAACAAAAAATACTACGTTAAAAACGTATTGCGCTCCCTCGACGGCATAAAAGAGCGGAAAGATGGCGAGAACAATCGGCACTATGCCCTTCAACCCCACCCACGAGGTGAAGAAATACTCGCGGAAGGGCATTTTGAACGGAAAAACGGAAATGCCGACCGCCAATGGGCGCGCCAGAAAGATCAAAAAGAGGCTGATCGCTATGGCGACTGCCGCGACGTCCGGGAGATGCGATGGGAAAACCAGCAAACCCAGGGTAAAGAAGGTGACGATCTGGAAGAGCCAGGAAATGGCGTTATGAAAGCGCAGGATCGAGCGCCTGTGCGTAAAACTGGAATTTCCGATAATAATACCCGCGATATACACCGCCAAAAATCCGCTGCCATGCAGAATGGAAGTCGCGCTGAAGATCGCGAGAACGCAGGCGATGGTTAAAATAGGATAGAGCCCCTCGTACTCAAGGCGAAAACGATGCAGGAGATGGACGGCAAGCCTCCCGAGCAGCCATCCCATAAGCCCGCCCACCACAACCTGTCCCGCGAACAGCAGGAGTACGCTCAAAACCCCCGCTTCCGGGTCGGTATAGAGCGAAATGAGTCCCATGGTCAGAAAGACGGCCATCGGATCATTGCTTCCCGACTCAAACTCAAGCAGATAACGCAGCCTGGCAGGAATATGCAGCGCGCGGGATCGCAGGATGCCAAAAACCGCAGCCGCGTCGGTTGAGGAAACAATGGCGCCAATCAACATTCCGCTCTGGAGGGAAATCCCGGTAACGATATGCGCGAAAACGCCCACAAATATGGCCGTTAAAAATACACCCAGCGAGGAAAGCACGAGTCCCGATTTGAGCACGGGCTTAATCTCGTCGGTGCTTGTTTCCAAACCGCCCGCAAAAAGGATGAACGCCAGCGCGAGTACGCTGATATTGTAGGCAAGGGCATAGTTTTCAAACCAGATGATCTGGAGACCATCGGAACCTGCCAGCATCCCGATCACGATAAACAAAAAAAGCGAGGGCAGACCGACGCGCGCGGAAATCTTGCTTGCGAGTATGGAAAGAAAAAGCACGGCGGCGCAGATAAAAAACGTGAGTTCCAGTGCCGGCAAAACAAATCTCCTTGATTATAATAAAGCGGAAAGCTCCGCGTTATTCGCGTCCGCCCAGGGACGCAATGCGGCTTCGGCACCGATAAGAGCAATGGCTTTGGAATCGGTCATGCCCTTGAGCGCCTCGGCGAAATCGATAAAATCCTGTCGGCTTGCCGAAAAGATCTGATCGCGCTCAATCTGCCGCATCTCGTCCGTCAGCCCCGTGAGATGATTCGTGAACGCGCCAAGCCCGCGCGCATCCGGCATCTGCCAGGTATCGAGTTCCCCAATCGCGCCGATGATCGCCTGCTTGCGCAATACCCCTTCATACGCAAAATCGGAGAGCCAGGTACAGGCGGCGTCGTAGACGTCCAGGGTTTTCTCAAACTGCGGATCACGGTAGGACGACATGGTGATCAGACCGGAATGCGGATTATAGCGGCAAGCGGCACCGTAAGCGCCGCCCTGAACGCGAACCGTATCCCAAAGCCAGACCATGGAAAGCGCGCGCGCGGCCATGCGTGCCGCCCCATGCGGTATATAGCCCGCCATGTTGAGTCCCTTTGCGGTATAAAAAACCTGCACGGGCGCGGTTAAACAAACAGGGCGCGCCGCGCGGGACACAATACCCTGGAGAGCCTGTTCCGCAGACTGCGGTTCAGCCGACATGATAAAGCCCAGCCACTCGATGACCGGAGTGACAGCCGCTATTATATCGCGCGAAGCCGTCAGCGAAAAACGAACCCGTTTCGCGTTGACAAGGAAAGCATGGATGCGCCGCAGCGCATGGGCGGCGGCCTCTTCGCTGGCATCCGAGAGCGCGCGGAATTCCGCCAGTCCGCTGACCTGTTCGGCGAGAGCCGCCGAGGGGTGCAGCATCGCGCGCGCCTGACTCTCCGCAAATAAATGCCCGGCTGTGATCAGATCTTCCTGCCGCTGCCCCTTGCGCGACAGGATGATGCGTTTCAGGCGCTCGTGATCGCCGAAGCGCGGCGCGGTGAGCATATCCTCGAGAATGGCGATGAGTTCGTTCGCGCGCGAGGCAAGAACCCGGCAGCGCAGGAGAACGTAGGCGGCCGTGCCGCCCTGCACCTTGGGGAGAATTATCTCCGCCGGGCGTATTCCGCCGGTAACGCTGGCTATGCGCGTCGCAAAACTCGCGTAATCCTCTTTGTCTGTCCCGATCATCGTAAGCGCCGCCGCCCAGGTGCGCACCCAGGGAAGCAAATCCTCGGGGAGCTTTTCGATGTCAAACGCGATATCGATGTAGGCGATGCCATAAGTTTCAATTTCATTGACAAAGAGCGGACAGAGACCGCTCATCTCATTTCTGCTTGCGACCCTTTTTATCTCTTTGGAGAGATCCGTGATTTCCAGACTCGGGAGAGCCTGCAAAGCCTCTTCGCTGTCCTGACGGGACTGCCTCTCCTGGAGTTCCTTTGTTTCCCGCACAAGCCGATCGATGATGCTGGGCACGAATTTCGATTTGATCGCTTCCAGCTCCTCTTCCTCGGCGCGGGCATTCCGCGCGCCCAGGTGTTCGTCCGGCAGGAAGGAGAGCGTAACGCGATGGGTATTTTCCACAAACTGCTCTTCGAGCAAGTCCTCAAAAACGCGATCCCCCTGCTCAAGATGCGCCGCTATATCGGCAAGCGATCTCTCGTACGGCAAAAGCATAAAGGGATCCAAGCCATAGAGCCAGGTACTCAGCGACGTAAGCATCATCATAAGACCCTGCGGATAGCGCCCGGTATTCCACTCGCGAAGCGAGAACTCCACGGTATTGCGCGCCGCCTGCACGATATTCGCCGGTATACCGTCCCGGACAAGATCCTTGAGGGTCGCGTAAATCAATGCTTCCGCTTCGGCGATCCGCGAGGACTCAATGCCCTTGAGCCCGATGGAAAAATACATCTGCCGTAAATCGCTCTCGAGACCGCACCCGATGAGGGATTCGCCAAGCCCATTCGAAATAAGAGTCCTGCGCAAGGGCGAAGCCGGCTGACCGATGAGTATTTCCTCAAGAATGTGCATCGTCAGCACCTGCTCGGCGTTATACTTTTCGCGCTGGAGCCAGTTTACGGTAAACATCGCTTTGGGGTTTTGCTCGGTGACGGGCGAGGCATAGGCCATTTCGATGCGGCGCGGAGACGTAAACCGCGGCTGGGGCGGTATCACCGCCTCGCAATTTTTTGGCGTAAAACCACCGAGATGCTGATTGAGCCATATAAGACGCTCTTCGGGATCATCATCGCCCCAGAACCATATCCGCGCGTTGGATGGATGATAATAGCGATCCTTAAAGGCGCACATCGACGCGAAATCCAGGGTGGGAATAACCTCGGGATCACCGCCGGAATTTTTGCCATAAATGGAATCCGGAAAGAGCGCATGCTGCGAATACTCGCGCAATAGATTTTCCGGCGATGAAAATACGCCGCGCATCTCGTTATATACAACCCCGGAGCGCCGCAGGGGCGCATTACTCCCGCTGATCGCGTAATGCCAGGCTTCCTGTTTGAATGTCCACTCGTCGATAAGCGGATGAAAAACGGCGTCCATATACACGTCGGCAAGATTATAAAGATCGCGCGTATTCTGGCTGGCTACCGGAAAACAGGTTCGGTCGGGGTAGGTAAAGGCATTCAAAAAGGTGTTCAGGGAACCCTTCATGAGTTCCACAAAGGGCTCCTTGACCGGGTACTTCCGCGATCCGCACAATACGGAATGCTCCAGGATATGCGCAAGCCCCGTGGAATCGCGCGGCGGTGTTCCGAAGGTGATACCAAAAACCTTATTTTCATCGTTATTGCTTACCGAGATGAGTTCCGCGCCGCTCGGGATATGCTTATAATGCCTGCACACCGACCCGAATTCCGAAATCTCTATCGTCCGCAAGGTACTGAATCCATGGATAGGCTTCATATCGTAGTCCTCTTCATCACCGGATTTCCGAATCGATTTTCATGGCAGATACGTGCCGAACCATTGGTTATATACCCCTCGGACGCTTGCGCGCAAAGGGCGGCCGGTCGGAAGGAAAGGAGCGCTCCGATCTTTCTCTCGTCCCCCGCGCTTCCGTATGTGTATGCCGGTAAGCGCCTTCGCGGCGCTCTCCTTTTTCGTGCCCGCCATACGAACTTGTCCGCCGCGCAAACCCACCGCGTGCGCCGTGCGCACCCCGCGCGCCGCGCGCGTCAATAATGGGAATCAGCGCGCGCAGAGCCTGGTTGACCGCGCCCGGATCGGGAAAGTACGCAAGTACATCGGCATCTATCGGCATGAGCCGACTCTCCTCGCGGGAAGAATATCCTCCGCGCCCGGAATCGTGGCCGTGAGCGGCTGGACGAAAGCCGCGCCCATCCTGCCTGCCGCTGTACCGATCGTGTTCGCCTGCCTCACTGTGTGTACGCCGCGTGTGCGCGCCTGCGCCCCGCGCATCGCGCCGCGGCGGGCGCTCAAACGGTGAAGCCGCGCCGGAGGACCACTCGGGCTGTCTTTCGTGATCGGACGCGTCATTCTCTTCGGAGGGTTCAAAATCCCCGGCACCGTCCCTGTTTCTCTTCATTATGTATTCCTCAGTTCTATCAATGTTAATTTAATCTACTATCATAGCACGGCACAGGATGCAAAAACAAGCAACACGCCAAAATGGTAAACGCCGCTTGTTTTGCATACACCCGAATGCGCGCAAACACACCCCTTCAGGATGTGAAATCGATCATATCCGCAAACTCGGGATAATCAATAAAGGGATTGCGGTTCTTCTGGAACTGCTGCACCCCGGTATTCCGCACCCTTTCCCTGTCGCTCACGGGATCAATCCTGTTCCACTCGCGGTAAAGGGTTTGCGCCCAGGATTTCAGTTTGGCGCCGGTGGTCATGGTTTCCCAGTTCTTGACGGCCGTGTTGCCGTTATACCGCAGCGAGAAGTAAAAATAGATGCGCGCTGTATCGCCCTTATACACGTTAATGGGTTCGCACGCCTTCCCCGATAAACCCGCTGTGGCGCTTGTGCCTACCTTCGTCCCGTTCCGGGAAACAAAGGTGGTACTCCCGACTGCGGCGTGCGGGAGATTGCTCCGCATACCGTTTACCTTGCCGTCGGTAGGGATAACGTGATGCGCGTCGCAGTACATGGGCTTGGCGGAGCCGAACATACTCTGCGGAATCATATGTTCGCGGTTATAACAATCCCCCTCCTTCGCATAGTTCCCGCACCGATCCTTGTTGCTGTGATCAAAGGTATAGGGACGATTGAGTCCGGTCCCGTCGAGGTCGGAATAGATATCCCATACCTTGCCGTCGGGGGTCATATCCGCCACGAGATAGATGTCATAAAGACCATCGTAGGATCCCGTCGTATGCCCGTTGATGAGGCTCTGCAATGCCTGCTTGAGTTCTGTTCCCGTTTTTCCATAGCAGGAAGCGTAGTAATTATTATAGGGCCGCGATCCGGCGGGCTTTGCGGCGTCAACCGCAAAGGAAGCATTCGGATCAACCGGAGGCGCGATAACCACACCGCCGCCTGAGGAGACGCCGCCTCCCGCCGACACCGAACCGCCAATGGCTGTATAGCCGCCGGGCCAAACCATAATTTGCATATCTGCGTTGTACTGACCGACAGGTCCCGTAATCCTGTAGGTTCCCGCAGGGATGGTACTGCCGGTATCGTTGCGATACTGCACCCCGCCAACCGTGATATTTTCTCTGTTCGCCCACGAGGAAGCGACAGCCACGCCGGTTGTCAGCCAGGCTTGCCCCTGCTTGTCGGCGGCGGGTATTCCGGTCTGGCGGTAAATGGAATTACCGCCGGAAATAACGGAGTATCCCGTATAATCGATAACCTCTTTCAGGCTGTTATAATTTTGCCCCTTTGTTACGGTCAGCGTGATCCTGTCGCCGATATTCGGGATGTCGATTTTGTTGGTGGCATAGAAATATATCCCGGCGGTTTGATCCTGTATCCAGAAGATCCCGGCGCTTTTGGAGGCGTGTACGATGCCCGTCACCGTAATATTATTTACCGTTTGTACATTTGTTGTTGTTGTCGCAATGGCGTTGCGCAGCAGGGCGATATTGCCGTTGAAATCGTAGTTGGCGGTCGTATCGCCCGCGGAAGCAGCGCCGCCTTCGGAAACACTGCCCGCATCCTCGCTTGCACCGGTGCCAATGCCAATGTCAGGTCCTTCAAAATCCTGTTCGTAACCGTCGTCGTCCATAACAAAAAAACGGGATCGAAGAGCACCGTAATCACTCCCGCTCGCCGCGCAGGCATACACCGTGTGCCTGGCTCTTTCGAGGGCGCTCACGTTATGGTGCCATCGCACACCCCCGGATCCCCTCGTGATATTGGTTACGGAAAGCATCCTTGCCCTGTCGTATGTGTCGAGTCCCACGTATACCGTATGCACCTGCCCGCTCGCGACGCCCTCGATGAAACCCGCCCCATTCGCGTCGATTTCGATTTTCGTGATCCACACATCCGGCGCGTTATCCAGCCAGTTTTTACCGCAGTAGCTGATGGCAAACAGGCAGAACGCCGCGAGAACCAGGATACCCCATCGCATTGTTTTCTGGCGCATATAGTCCTCCTTGTTTCGACAGGCTAAAAGGAATACACCACACCTATATTCCAGTTCAGCATCGCCGCGTTATCCGCGAACAGGGCGTGCAGCCGCACCCCGGCGTCGAGCGTAAAATCTTCGCTGAGTTCGTAGAGATACCCGCCGCCTAAGGTCATGCCAAAATCCATACCCCTGCCGTCCCCTGTCCAGAGATGCAGGCCAACACCGGCAAGGGCATACATGGGGCCGAAATCGAGCTGCCCGAAAGCAACCAGGGGTATGTCGCCGCGCCCATACCTCCCGCTCGCGTCGGTATAGCGGTTGACCTTCATAAAACCGGTAAGCGCCCCGATATGGAGATCCGCGCCCAGGAGAAAATCATCCGCCAGTAAATACTGCCCCTTTGCCTCAAAATCAAACCCGCCGCCCTCATCAATAACGCCGGGAAGGTAGGCCGGCGAATTCAAAAGAAAACCGCTCCCTACGATGAGTCCGAGGCTGATATCGCCCGGGACGGACAAAAGCGGTACCGCAAAAAGAGCGCAGAAAGCAAAGGCGGTAAGCATACTTTTTTTTAAGCACATTCCGCACTCCCTGAATACTTACTCAAAAATGATATCGTCAATATAAAAATCGTAAGTTCCGCTTGATCCGCCGCGTATCTCGAATTTATACCCGGAGGGATTCTCGGCGGAGGCAAGCGCAAGCGTTACCTTCACCCAGTCCGCGCGGTTAAAATTGCCGCTGTAATCGCCCGATCCGGTTGAACTCACTGTAGTCGCAGACTTCAGGTTCCAGTAAAGGTCGCCTCTCATCCTTATGGCGATGCTTTTATTTGTACCCCTGCCCTTTATCCAGAATACCACCTTCGAGCGGGTACCTTTTGAGTTACAGTTGCCGCTTGTTTCGATTAAGATACCGTTGTTACTGCTGCCGAGCGTACCCGTTACGTGCAGAGAGCGCGCGCCGGTATAAAACTCAGCGCTGCTGTAACTGAACGCGCCCACCACTGCGGTCAGGGATGCGTTTGCCTCAAAATCGGAGTTCGCGAACACGAGCGGCAGCGCCGCCGGTATTGCTTTCACGACCACCGTAAATACCTTTGTTTCGCTTGCCGCGCCGCGTTGGATGGTTGCGGTCAGAACGACTGTTCTGTCCCCCGCCGCAGGCTGCGTTACCGCGCCGCTCGCGGCAATAACCCCCGGCGTATCGGAAACCCAGGTGATCGCGGAACCATGCCGGCTGCCAACGGCAGGCAGCGTCAGGTTTTTTGTTACCGCGTTTGCGGAATCCCCCGCCGCATAGCCAATGGCCAGGGCGTCGCGATCCTCCCGCGCGCGCGCGGCGTCGCTCAATCCGGTTTCACTGCCCGCTATGGTAATGGAAAAGAGTTTTGTTGCGGACGCTCCGCCCTTCGTAATAACGGCGGTCAGCACAACGGACAGATCGTCGGCCGCAGGCGTAACCGCGCCAACGGTTCCGGCAATGCTGAGGTTTGGACTGCTTGCCGTCCAGGTGATCGCGCAGCCATTCGTCCAGGAATTGGCCAGTTGCACCGAAGTTCTGACCGACCCCGCCGATTCGCCGGGCGCGTATCCAATCTCAAGATATTGCTTCGCAAGCGCGACGTCGTACCCATCCCCCGCAGGAACGGCGGCCACCTCATACCCTATGGTGGAAAACCCATCCGCGCTGTACAGAATGTAAAAAACGGGATCCGTAAAATCTTGCTCCCCTTCCGGCTCATAGCGGCTCATCCCCGATGCCCTGATGGTGGGACGCAGAGAGGTGACATCATCAGCATTAAGCTGAACGAAAACAAGCCGCGCGCTATGATCGATCACGCCTTCGGCGGCGGCCGGAATTCCGGGATTATACGCGCGCTCAAAGGCAAAGCGCGTGAGCTGAATCCCCGGGTTCGGCACATCCGGATCGTTTCCGCACGCGATACAGCCAAAAAGAGCAAGTATACCGGCTATTATAAAGGAGCTTCGCTTCATAAGCGTACCTCCATTCGGAATGATCACTTCAGATTATACCACAGACTGAAGATATGCCCTATTTGTTTTTACGAATTTGTTTTTATGCAATATTCGCGGAATATGCGCATTTCGGTGCGTTTCATTGTTCGCTGCGCGCAGGACGCGAGCGCCCCGCATAGTGCCTGGACGGCACTGTATTTACGCGGGGCTGCGCGCAGCCCGGCGTCCAAAGCTTCCGTGATTCTTTCAATATAAATTCGGCGGGAGCGCAGGCTTTACCGGGTTCCCTGTCGTCATTGCAAACGCAGCGGATATTGCGCCATCCGGCCTGTACGCAAAGACGCCCAAAAACGCGCCCATTCCGAAAAAAATGCCCTTCGTAAAAATCGATTCTTTCGATACAAAGACATTTATGCTATACTGGGACACGGATGTCCCGCACCAAGCCGCAACAGGATGTTGCACGTCCGGCGAGGGCCGGCTTCGCGCCGTTTTCGCGGCAAAAGGACAAGGTATGTACAAAATTATTGCCAAACGACCGCTGAACAGCTCCGTGGTGGAGATGGTTATCGAAGCGCCCTATACGGCGCGGAAATGCGCCCCCGGGCAGTTTATCATTCTGCGCGTCAATGAATCGGGCGAGCGCATTCCGCTGACGATTGCCGAATATGACGCTGCAGCGGGTACGGTAAGCATCATTTTTCAGGTCGTGGGCTATTCCACCCGCCTTCTCGCGGAACTCGAGGCCGGCGACGCCGTGGCGGATTTCGTCGGCCCCCTCGGCCAGGCCGCGCATCTTGAAAAAAAGGCGCGCATTTTGGGTATCGGCGGCGGGGTCGGCGCAGCGCCGCTCTATCCGCAGATCCGCGCGCTCTTTGAAATGGGCGTACAGACGGATGTGATCCTCGGCGGACGGATGAAGGAACTCGTGATCCTCGAAGACAAATTCCGCCCCATAACCGAGAACCTCTATATCATGACCGACGACGGGAGCTATGGCGAAAAGGGCGTTGTCACCGATAAGTTCAAGAGCCTTGCCGCAGGCGGGGTGCATTATGATGAGGTTATCGCGATAGGTCCGCTTATTATGATGAAATTTGTCGTGCTCTGCACAAGGGAACTGAACATCCCGACTATGGTATCGCTGAATCCAATCATGGTGGACGGAACAGGGATGTGCGGATGCTGCCGCGTGAGTATATTCGGAAAAACAAAATTTGCCTGCGTTGACGGCCCCGATTTTGACGGTTTTGGCGTTGATTTTGACGAACTCATGCGCCGCCAGACCATGTATAAGGAAGAAGAGCAGCATATATGCAAAATTGGACTATGACCCGGATGGGAATGTCCCGCGCGGGCACGGATGCCCAAAAGCGCGGGGCTGTGACCCAAAACGGCAGGGAAAAATTATGGCGAATATGAGTCAGCAAAAGGTTGCGATCCCGGAGCAGGCACCCGAGGTACGCAATAAAAATTTCGAGGAAGTCGCGCAGGGCTATACCGCGGATATGGCGCGGGAGGAAGCCGCGCGCTGCCTCGGGTGCAAGGCAAGTCCATGTATCGCGGGCTGTCCCGTGAATGTTCCCATTCCGGAATTTATTAAAGAAATCGCCGCAGGCAATTTTGACGAGGCCTACCGCATCCTGACCTCCGAAAACCGTCTGCCCGCGATCTGCGGGCGCGTATGCCCCCAGGAAACCCAATGCGAAGAACTCTGCCTGCGCGGCAAAAAGGGCGAGCCTGTCGCTATCGGGAGGCTGGAGCGCTTTGCGGCCGATGAATGGATGCGCGCGCATGAACCTGTCGTCCCCGAGATCCCAAAGAACGGCACAAAAATGGCCGTGGTCGGGAGCGGCCCGGCCGGAATTACCTGCGCGGGAGAACTCGCCCAGCTTGGTTACTCGGTCACGCTGTTTGAGGCGCTCCATGCCCCGGGCGGGGTGCTGATGTACGGTATCCCCGAGTTTCGTCTTCCGAAATCCATTGTGCGGCGCGAGATCGATTCCATCCGCCGGCTTGGGGTAGAGATAATCTGTAATGTGATCGTTGGGCGCTCCATAACCATCGACGAACTCCTGGCGGAGGGATACGCCGGGGTTTTCGTCGGGAGCGGCGCCGGGCTTCCCTCTTTCCTGAATATTGAAGGAGAAAATCTGAACGGGGTGTATTCCGCAAACGAATTCCTGACGCGCTCCAATTTAATGCGCGCCTACGAATTTCCGAAAAGCCCCACCCCGCTCCGCGTCGGGAAGCGCGTGGCCGTGGTTGGCGGCGGGAATGTGGCGATGGACGCGGCGCGCACCGCCAAGCGCCTGGGGGCTGCGGAGGTCTATATAGTGTACCGCCGCAGCGAAACCGAGCTGCCCGCGCGCGCCGAGGAGGTGCATCACGCGAAGGAGGAGGGCATTATCTTCAAACTGCTCAATAACCCCGTCGCGATTCACGGTGAAAGCGGCTGGGTAACAGACATGGAGTGCATGGAGATGACGCTCGGCGAGCCCGACGCCTCGGGGCGGAGACGGCCAATCACGAAAGCGGGGAGCAATTTTACCATCCCTCTGGATACGGTCGTTATCGCGATAGGCCAAAGCCCGAACCCGCTGATACGCCAGACGACGCCCGGGCTTGCCGTCGAATCCTGGGGTGGAATTATCGTCAACGAAGAAACGCTCGAGACCTCAAAAAAAGGGGTGTATGCGGGCGGGGACGCGGTTACGGGAGCGGCGACCGTAATCCTTGCCATGGGCGCCGGCAAAAAAGCGGCGCGCGCGCTGCACACCGCTCGGTTTGCAAAACAGACATGAGAGAAGCGACACAATGAAAGAAGCGCAGAAAAAACCAATGAAACCGGTCAAAGAAAAGGAAGAGTCTTCTCCGCGCAGCGAAGAGGCGATTCTGAAATCCATGACGCGCCTGCTTGTCAAGGCAAGGAGTTTCTCCGTATATACGCTTACAAAAAACATCAGGAAACTCCTGGCAGACTATTTTATCTGCGATCATATTTTGCTTTTTATCGGCATGGATCATGGCACAAGCCTTATCGAAAGCGCTGATCTTGCCGGTGCGGATGATCGCAGCGGGGAACTCACCTTCCCTGTTTCAAAAAATTTATTTCCGGTTCTGACTGCGCTTAAAAAACGACCATACGCCTCAGGTGAACTTCCTCCCGGCCAGAGTGTTCAGGAACACAATTTCCTGAGCCGTTTTATCCAAAAGGAAAAGATCCATATCCTTCCGATTCGCGCAAGCACGGACACTCTCGGAATCATTGTTTTTCATGGTCTTGCCTATTCTCCGGGCATAACTCCGGCGGTTTTATCCACACTCAATGCGCTGATCGCCCGCTGTATCCTCGCGCAAAAAAGGAAACTATTGAATGCGATGGAGATCGACTTATTCCACGACATTCAGAATTTTTCACCCTATGGCATATTTGTACTCAAACCGGATCACAATAATATGGATTTTGCGATCATCCGCGCCAATAAATCAGCGTTCGCGATGCATGGGTATTTGAATGAGGAACTCGAAGGAAGTTCCTTCTCGCGCCTCCAGAATTTTCTGGAATGGCTCGGAACGCGCGGAAAAATTAACTCTCTCCTGAACAAGCAAATCCAGGTGTTTGACTGCCAGCAGAAAAGAAGGGACGGGAGCTTCTTCAGGGCGGAACTCAATATCCGCCGCATCAGCATCCGGGGAGAAGCATATATCCTGCTTTCCTGCAGCGACCTCTCCAGAAGAAACGCCGGTATGCTGCCATACGGTCTGGAAGAGGCAAAATACGCCCTCTCGACTCAGGCAAGCAATGACGGCTATTGGGTCTGGAACCTGCAGACAAAAGTGGTTCACTATTCACCGCGCTGGAGCGGAATGCTGGGCTACGAGGCTTGCGAGATACAGGGCGATTTTGATTACTGGGACAGCCTGACCCATTATGAAGATCTCCCGAATGTCAGAGCCGCGCTTGCGAAACACCTCCAGAATGAATCGGAATCTTTTGAGATAGAATACCGTATCCGGCATCGCGACGGAACCTGGCGCTGGATGCTCTGCCGCGGATCAACGATTCATGATCAGAACCAGCACACTACCCATATTGCCGGAATACAGGTAGATATTACCAAGCAAAAACAGGCCGAGCTTTCCCTGATTTATGGCTCCTCCCATGACTCGATCACAGGGCTTCCGAACCGTATGCTCTTTTCGGAGCGATTGCGCACTTACATCGATACGATGAAAGACGATGGGCAAGCCCAGTTTGCGGTTTTTTGCGTCAATATTGACCGCTTCAAGCCCATCAGGGATACCTACGGACAAAGCGGCGGCGAGGCACTGTTAAAAGAGATAGCGCTTCGCCTGAGCCGATGTATCCAAAGCGAGGATATCCTCGCGCGAATCGGCGGGGAAGAATTCGCGATAGCCTCGTTCGGTATACATACCGTCTCGGCAGCGGTCGAACTTACCTATCAGATCCTGGAATGCACTGCGGCACCCGTAGATATGCAGCGGGACAGTTTCCATCCATCGGTCAGCATTGGTCTGACGATCAGCAACGCCCAGCATCCGCAATCCGAAGAGGTACTCCTGCGCGATGCCGAGACAGCCATGTACCAGGCAAGAGCGGTGGGCGGCGCGTGCTATGCGGTTTTCAACGAGGCCATGCATCAGCAAAATATTTCTATTTTGCGAATCGAAGAGGATCTGAAACACGCGATGGAAAATTCGGAGTTCGAGTTGTTTTTCCAGCCGCTGCTTTCCCTGCACTCGCACACAATCCGGGGCTTTGAGGCCTTAAACCGCTGGCGGCATCCCGCGCGCGGTATCATTTCGCCGGTGGAATATATACCCATTGCGGAAAAAATGGGGTTGATCCTGGATATCGGAAAATGGACGCTCGATCAGACCTGCGCGCAGCTCGCAAAGTGGCGCGCGCTTGGACACGGGGACGTGTGCATAGCCATAAATTTATCAGGCCGGCAAATGGACAGCGAAGACCTGCCTGGACTTGTGAAAGACGCTGTTGAGAAGCAGGGCATCTGCCCCGAGATGCTCGAGATAGAGATCACCGAGTCCACCGCCATGAGAGATTTTGAAAAAACAATACGCATACTCGGGCAGCTCAGGGAGATAGGCGTCCGCGTTTCAATCGACGATTTTGGAACCGGATATTCCTCATTGAGCTACCTGAAACATTTTCCTATCAATACACTCAAAATCGATCAATCCTTTATACGCGACATTCCGAAGGATCCGAAAAATATATCCATAGTCAACGCCATCATTGCGCTGGCAACCAGCCTGCAGCTTGAGGTCATAGCGGAAGGAGTGGAAACGATTGAGCAGTATACCTTCCTCGAAAAAACAGGATGCCATTATATACAGGGATATCTTCTCGGCAGACCCGTTGACGTAGAGACCGCGACCAAGCTGCTGATCGAAGGCATCGCCCTGCCAAGTTAGCCCTCGCAGAACGGCATCGGGTCAGTACATTGCCCTGCCAGAACAAGAGGAAATGCCATGCCGACAGAAAGGGATTACCGCGAATACAGCATTGAGTACCCCAGGTATTTTAACTTTGCCTTTGACGTGATGGATCGCCATGCCGGGGAGATCGGGGATCACGTTGCTTTGCATTTTATTGACGAAAATCAAAATGAAGAAAAGATCACCTTTCGCGAGATCCGCGTATTGTCGAATCGCATAGCAAATTTTCTACAGAGCATCGGGGTACAGCAGGGTATGCGCGTTCTGATCATGCTCCCGCGCGTACCCGCATGGTGGCTCATTATGATCGCGCTCTCCAAACTGGGCGCCGTGGCTGTTCCCGCGACGACGAGCCTGCAGGCAAACGAGATAGAGTACCGCATCAGGAACGCGGCCATCGATACGATATTCGTATCGCCCGCCGACGCCGACAAACTGGACGCAATACACGGCACGGATCTCGACGTGAAAAACCGTATTCTGGTGGGCGGCGAAAGGGAAAACTGGATAAATTTTTGGGACGCAGTGCGCGGGGCTTCCGATGATTTTGCTTCGGGTGCCGCGCGGACGCCCATCGAAACCCCGATGCTGCTGTATTTCACCTCGGGTACAAGCGGCTATCCCAAAATGGTTCTGCACACTCAGAGTTACGCGCTTGCCCATCGCTCCACCACCGAACTCTGGCACGATCTGAAACCCGATGATACGGTCTGGATCATCACCGATACCGGCTGGGCAAAAAACGCCTGGGGCGCGTTATATGGCGCGTGGTACCTGGGCGCAACGATATTTGTGCATCAGTACGCGCACTTCCGCGCGGAGCGCACCCTCCGGCTGATCGCGGAATGCGGGATTACGGTTTTTTGCGCGCCGCCCTCCGCCTACCGATTGCTGATCCATGAGGATCTCGGCAAATACGATTTCGGCAAGCTCCGCCGCTGCACAAGCGCGGGCGAAGCGCTCGCTCCGGAGATCATTGCCCTCTGGAAAGAGAAGAGCGGTCTGGAAATTTACGAGGGGTACGGGCAATCGGAATCCGTTTTATTGGTTGGAAACTTTGCCGGCCTGCCCCTGCGCCCGGGGTCAATGGGCAAACCATCGCCGCTCTTCAACATAAGCATTCTGGATAACGACTGCAGCGAACTTCCGCCCCATGCCGAAGGGATCATCGCGGTGCGCACCGAACCAAAGCACCCGGAGGGTCTCTTTACGGGCTACATGAATGACGCCAACCTCAATGCCTCCGTATTCAGGGATGGGTGGTATCTCACGGGCGACCGCGCCTATAAGGACGAAGACGGTTACTATTGGTTCATAGGCCGCGCCGACGACGTGATAAAAAGCCTGGGCATCCGCATCGGTCCCTTTGAGATTGAGAGCGCGCTTGCCGAGCATGAGGCTGTATCCGAGGCGGCGGTTATAGGGGTCGCCAATCGCATGAAGGGGCAGCACATCAAGGCCTTTATCGTACTGAAGCCCGGCTACACGCCGTCGGTAAGCCTCGCGCGGCAGATCCAGAGCTTTGCGCGCGCAGTGCTGTCGTCCTATAAATGCCCAAAGGAAATAGAGTTTATCGGCGAGCTTCCGAAAACGGTCAATGGCAAACTGCGGCGCCTGGCACTCCGTGAGCGGGAGGCGCATAAGGCCGATCAAAACCCGGCGACGTGACAGTAAATAACTCTTAACCATCGTGCCCAAACAACCGATATTGAGGATGCAATCCATGTCGGAGGGAAACCATGGAAAAACTTCGCGAGCATCTCGCCTTTCTGAAGCAAAAACACGCCCTGGTTGGCATCAAATGCGGCACGGAGGTCGAGGCGCAAACCTTCGAAGAGATATGGTTCATGCGCCGCATCACCAGAGGCATTGTACCCCTTACAGTGAAGATAGCCGGACCGGAAGCCCGGAATGATATCGAATTCATGCTGAGCGCGGGCGTCGACTGTATCCTTGCGCCGATGGTCGAATCCGCCTACGGCATGAAGAATTTCGTCTCCACGATGGCCGCCCTGGATCCGAATGGCCGGAGCGAACTCGCGGTCAATATCGAGACCGTCACAGCCTGGCGCAACCTTGAGGAGATATTTGAGAGTCCGTCCTTTGCCGCGATCAGACAGGTTACGGTAGGCCGCTCCGATCTCTCGGGATCGATGGGGCTGGACGTGGACGACGATGAGATCACGCGCATCGCGCGCGCCATCGTGGCGGCGGCGCGAATTCGCGGCAAGAGAACCTCAATAGGCGGCCAGGTGACAACCGAAAACGCCCCGCTCGTGCAGGAGCGATTGCGCGCGGACACGATCAACACCCGGCATATGGTTGTGGATCTCGCGCCGGTGGGCATTACCGAAAATATCGCCGCCGCGCTTGGGTGGGAACGGGAGTATTACCTCGAGCTGAACGAGTATTTCCCGAA
>JAITCI010000083.1 GCA_031283155.1 Spirochaetota bacterium
CCGCCCGCGTCCAGCGCGGCACCCCGCCCCGCGCCGCCCGAGTCAAGCGCGGCACCCAGTTCCGCGCCGCCCGCGGCAAGCGCAGCACCCAGTTCCGCGCCGCCCGAGTCAAGCGCGGCGCCCAGTTCTGCCCCGCCCGAGTCAAGTGCAGTACCCAGTTCCGCGCCGCCCAGCTCTGCAGCGCCCAGTTCTGCGCCGCTCGAGTCAAGTGCAGCACCCAGTTCTGCCCCGCCCAGCTCTGCAGCGCCCAGTTCTGCGCCGCCCGAGTCAAGTGCAGCACCCAGTTCCGCAGCGCCCGAGTCAAGCGCGGCACCCGATTCGAGCGCGTCGCCCAGTTCTGCCCCGCCGCCAAGTTCTTCTATGCTGGTTTTCGATCAAACTGAATTTGAAACCATTAACCGTAGTAATACGGACGTTTTTACCCAATTGAGTCTCTCAGATAGTGAAAGCTGGGATGGTACTTATCTGAAAATAAGCGGCTCAACCGGCACAGTTGCTAATAATGCCCATCGATCTATGAATATAGGCGGCATATTCGGCAATAATTCGGGCGGAGCTTCTGCTGACTACAGGGGTACAGGTCTTCGTATGAAGCCCAATGGCGAGTATACCCATATAACTTTCTGGTGGAAAGTATTGGCTTATAAGGCTATTGGCGCTGCTGGTGCCAATGGTGCTATGTATATCGGCATAGACAGGATGTCAGCGGCTACAGTGCCGGGTGTGCCTTCGGCGCAGAATCCTGAAAGAATTCCTTCTGTCAAGATTAATAATTTTGCAAAAACAAGTTATTTGGCCGGCGATTGGGTGACTAGCGGCACTGCTTGGGACTACGGAGCGGGGGCATTTATCACAATAAATGGCCGCCAGGAACTTGCCAATATCGGATGGACTTATGTTACTCTACAGCTTCCGCCCCTGATAATTACCAGTGGAACACAGGATATGCAGATTACTATACGTCTTTCGTCGGCAGGATCTAATACTAGTCCAATATCCATAACTTGGGAGGTGTGCTTTGACGATTTCCGTTATGAGTCTTTATAGGGAAACAGGCTGATTTGTACGTAAGCAAAGGGGCTGCTCCGGAAGTCGGGCAGCCCTTTTTTACGCAAGAGAACCCCGATATACACCTCCGAAATCGTGCTTTCCAAAATATGCGCTGCCCGCGCGTTTGGCGTAGTAGATTCTATCGCATTGAACGATTGGCGTCTCATGCCGGAAAGTATATATTACGGCGCTTATTTTGGACGTGATTGCTCCTGAAACCGCGCATACGTACAAGGTACGTTTTGCGTCAGCGCGTCTGTTTCGCGTCGGCCATAAATTATACAGAACAAGGGGCGGAATATGCTGGCTGCTGATGTATATAATCTTGTACGCGAAAATGGCATTGATTTTTTTACGGGGGTTCCGGATTCCCTGCTTGCTGATTTTTGCGCGTATCTCGCGGATACCGTGCCGTCCGGGCAAAATATCATCGCCGCGAATGAGGGCAGCGCCGCAGCGCTCGCCTGCGGGCATTATCTCGCGACCGGTAACGTGGCGCTCGTGTATATGCAAAACTCCGGGCAGGGGAATGCTGTAAACCCGCTGCTCTCGCTGGCCGATCCCGAGGTCTATTCCATCCCGATGCTGCTGGTTATCGGCTGGCGCGGCGAGCCCGGGGTGCATGACGAGCCGCAGCATATTAAGCAGGGGCGCGTTACCTGCGCGCTCTTTGACGCCATGGAAATTCCTTACGAGATCATGCCCAATTCCCTGGAGGAATGTACCGAAGTTCTGCGGCGGCTCTTTGCCGCTATGCGCGAGCGCAAGGGTCCCGCTGCGCTTATCGTTAAAAAGGGCAGCTTTGAGAAGTATGCGCGCGCTGCCCAGCCGGGCGCAAATTACGAGCTTAATCGCGAGAACGCGCTCGGGCTCATCATTGAGCAGTTGCAGCCCCGGGACG
This sequence comes from Spirochaetota bacterium, assembly GCA_031283155.1. Classification (GTDB taxonomy): domain Bacteria; phylum Spirochaetota; class JAGLSM01; order JAGLSM01; family JAKPMW01; genus JAKPMW01. Next base: position 1,952 of record JAITCI010000083.1, read on the forward strand.
CGATTGTGTCCACAACCGGCATGACCTCGCGCGAATTGTTTGAGCTGCGCGAGGCGCGCGGCGAAGGGCATGGCAATGATTTTCTGACTGTGGGTTCGATGGGTCATGCCATTTCTATCGCGCTCGGGGTGGCGCTCGCGCGGCCCGCGCGGCAGGTCTTTTGCATCGACGGCGACGGGGCGGCGTTAATGCACATGGGCGCGCTTCCGGTGGCGGCGACACTTGGCGCGGCAAACCTGAAGCATATTGTTATCAATAACGGGGCGCATGATTCCGTGGGCGGGCAGGCGACCTGCGCCTTTTCGATTGATCTCGCCGCGATCGCGAAGGCCGACGGGTATCGCTGGGCCGAGAGAGCCGAGACAAGCGCGGAAATCACCCAGGCTGTGCGCGCGCTCCGCGATCAGGCGGGTCCGGCCTTTCTCGAGATTCGCGTCCGTAAGGGCGCGCGCAAGGATCTCGGTCGTCCCACAACTTCAACGTATCAGAACCGCGACGCCTTTATGCAGTTCCTGCGGGACGAGCCGTAGGGGCGCTGCGCGCACACCATCAAAAATATGCAAGACGCGATGTCCGTTGTAGCAGAGGTGAGCCGTTCGCTGCTGTTTTTTCCCGTTCCCGTCCTCCAGGGGGTACGCTGCCCCTCGCCAAAATCGCCATCCATTTCCAGAAGAAGGAGTACGTACTTCTGGAATGCGACCCTCGCAAGAGCGTACATTACCCTACTGGTACTTCGCCATGTACGCGCAACGCCCTACGGGCGTGACTGCGAGGATGGATTGTATCGTCGCTATCGCGACGAACAGTATCGGGACGCGACATCCTGTCGCTGGGGGTTTCCACATCGTGTTCCAAGGGGGGGAAGCCAACGAGGCTGAACGGGGGGAGGGGCGCTTACTGTTTTTGCCTTTTTCCCCCATATCACCACCCCAAAGATGCGCGGCGTATGTGCGCAAAATTCAATAGTCGTTCGCTGTTTTTGCCTTTTTTCTTATCCACCCACCCCCAAGATGCGCGTGGACAAATGCACAAAATTCAATAGTCGTTCATTATGCTGCCTCCCGAAGTTCGCATCTGCGAGTCCCCCGCCGAAGGCGGTGCGAGCAGATGTGAATCTTCGGGAGAAAGCGACGCAAGTGAGCGACCGCTAAACTTTTTTCGCAGTTTTTTTCGTGCGCGCCTCTTGCCACTTCTCGAATTGCTCAAGCGTCACAAATTTTTCCACATACGGCGTATCGAAGTATTCGCAGACGCCATGTTCGTTGCCGTAATCGCCGCAGACTTTGGGGCGGCGTTCGTAGATTGTACAGCGTCCTTTTTTATTGAGCGCCCGGCAAGGGGTTTTGAATTCGGCGTACCATTCCTTGTCATGGTCGATATAAACAGCGACATTTTCATGCAGCAAAAACCAGCGGATGTTTTCGCGCCCCTGTACGCTCCTCGGGGAATTTATGCCTATCGCTACATAGCCGCAGCAGCGGCTGCCGCAGGCACCGCATGGCGGCTGGAAGGATTCTTTTTTTGGGGGCATGGGCGCTCTTTTCTGTATACATAAAATTTTGTTTCCTATAAAATAACGCGCGGCAGTATCAAAGGAGTACGTATGCAGGAAATAATTGAGCGGATAGAGCGTTTGCGCCGCGAGCGGGACGCGATCATCCTCGCCCATATTTATCAGACGGGCGAAATCCAGGACATAGCGGATTATGTGGGAGATTCTCTTGGGCTCGCCTGTTCCGCCGCGAAAACGCAGGCGAAGGTTGTGGTGCTTGCGGGGGTGCGTTTTATGGCGGAGTCGGTAAAACTTCTGAATCCCGAAAAAACCGTGCTTTTGCCTGCCTGGGGCGCGGGCTGTCCGATGGCGGATATGATCGATACGGACATGGTCGCCGAACTCAAGCGCGGACATCCCGGCGCCAAAGTTGTATGCTACGTCAATAGCAGCGCTGCGGTGAAGGCCGTCTCCGATATATGCTGCACATCCTCCAACGCATTGCGCATTCTGGCGAGCATTCCCGCCGAAAACGAGGTGATCTTTATTCCCGACAAGAATTTGGGTTCGTATCTGGCGGAGAAAAGCGGGCGCAGGATCATCCTTTGCGACGGCTATTGCCCCATCCACCAGGCCTTTCGCGCCCGGGAGGCGGAGCAGCTTCGCGCCCAATACCCGGGTTCGCTCCTGCTCGCGCACCCCGAGTGCGGCCCCGAACTCCGCGATCTGGCCGATTTTATCGGGAGCACGACGGAAATCGTTGATTATTGCGCGCGTTCGCCGGAAACAAGTTTCATTATAGCCACGGAACGGGGGGTTTTGCACCCGCTCGCCCGCCTCCGACCCGACGCGCGGCTTATTCCGGTTTCCGCCCACGGAGGGACGTGTCCCAATATGAAAATGACCACCCTGGAGGCGATAGCGCGTGTTTTGGCCGATAACGAGGGCGAGGTGCAGGTTCCGGAGGAATATGCGGCACCCGCCCGCGCGGCTCTCGAGAAAATGATGGCGGTATCATAAGTGTTTTTCATTATTGATTTTTTTGGGGAATGGATGTACCATGACGTTTACGTGTTTCAGAGAACCCCTTGTGCAGGTACTTATGGCGGAAAAGCAAAAACCCAGGCGGCAGCCTTCGCAAAAGAAAGCGCAAGCCGCTGCGGGTAAAAAGAGCGGCAAAGAAAAAGACTGCATATTTTTGTCCAATTCCAGGCAAAGCAATCTCTCTTCGCGCAGCGAACTCCTTGCGGCGGTTATCAACGCCCTGCCCGATATTGCCTTTGTGATCGACGAGGATGGGGTATATATCGAAGCCTACACATCGCCCTCCAATTTCCATTATCACGACCTCGATGGCATCAAGGGTTCTACCATCGAGAAGCTCTCTCCCTCAAAGGAATGTGCCGAACGGCATATGCGTGTTCTGCAGGCGGCTCTTGAGAGCGGCCAGATTCAAATTCTGGAGTATGAATACCCCAATTCCAGCGGAATGGGCTGGTACGAAGGGCGCGTCGCCCCCGTGGAAAAAACATTCGGAGATAAAAGGCATGTGGTTTGGCTCGCGCGCGACATTACCCATCAGCGCGCGGCCATGGAGGAACTCAGGAAGTATCAGCAAAATCTGGAGGCCGCCGTTGAGGAGCGCGCCGCCGAAATCATAAAAGCGAATGCCAACCTTATGCGCGAGAAGGAATCCCGCGAGATGATGGAGCGAATGCTTGTGGAGCGGCAGGACTATCTCGACAGGATCATCAACAGTATTCTCGCCATGGTGTATGTGCGCAGCACCGACAGCGTTTTTACCCTGGTGAGCAGTAAATATGCCGAATTTTTTGAACTCTCCCGCTACGATATTCTCGGAAACACGCCCGACGGCGTTTTTCTGCCCGAGATCGCCGAGAATATGCTCGAAAACGATCGCAGGATTATGGATACCGGGGTTATGAACGAGCTGGAGTATTGGTACGATATTAACGGCGAAAGAAGATACGTCATCGAGCGCGCCATTCCGCTTATGGACGACGCGCGCGGGCATCCCATTGCCATCTGCGGAACCGTGGTTGACGTCACCGAGTCGAAAAAGCGCGAGGAGTATGTCACGCATCTCGCGCTGCATGATACCCTCACTGGGCTCGCCAACAGGCAGTTTGTGATGGATCGCCTGGGCAAGGCCATTTCCGACAGCAAGCGCGCCAACCTGAGTGTGGCGCTCCTGTTTATCGACCTCGATTTCTTCAAGGCGATCAACGACACCCTCGGGCACGAGGCGGGCGACGTTGTTCTGATAGAAACCGCAAAGCGATTTTGCACCTGTGTGCGCAAGGGCGACACCGTGGGGCGTTTTGGCGGCGACGAGTTTGTCATTATTCTTGAGAATGTCCGCTCGCGCGACGATATCGAAGAAACGATCAAAAATATCTTCGGCATTGTTGGGCAGCCGATACCCTTTATGGGGCATGAGTGCGTTGTGGGCGCTTCCGTGGGCGTGAGTATCTGTCCGGAGCATGCGGGCGATATCGACGCCCTCCTGACCTGCGCGGACGACGCCATGTATGCCGTCAAAAAGAAGGGCAAGAACAACTACACCTACTACCAGCCGCCCGAAACCAAAGCCGAATAGCCGCTCGCGCGTTCGGACACAATCCACTCAGGCGCAATTGCATAAAAGATTGATAAAATTTGATAATGATGGCGAAGTGTGCTACAAATAGGTAGGTAGGCACTTTGCTCTGATGGTCTTTTTGTGATTTTCATGCGAAAGAGAGGGAATGTATATGCGTAAACAAGGTCTGTATTTGTTTTTTGCTCTTATGCTTCTCTGCGCGTTTTTCACCTCCGCCTGTTCAGAAGTGGATGATTTGCTTGGCCGATCCAGCGAGTCCAGCGACGATGACGGCGGCACGAGTTCAATAGCGCCGCTCATAGGGGTTACAATTTTTGAAAAAACAGGCGGCGGCGCGTCCAGCAGTGTTTCCGCAGTTGCTATCCCGGGTACGTATGGCACAATCACGGTAACAAAAACAGGAAACAGCGTTTTTGGTGTGTTTGCTGACAGATATGCTACTCTTTCCGGCGGCTGGAATAATGGAGATTATTGGCAGATTGAAGTATTTGAAGGGACATTTGACAATCTTGTTTTCGATGTGAATATAACCGGTTCCAATACCGGTCCCGGAGACTGGAAGGTGATGTATTCGTACGATCTTTCTTCTCCGGTATTTTTGGACGCGGGCGACCTTGAAGACTGCAGAGTTGGCAGTACCGGCGACAATCTCAGAAGTATTGCTATTCCCGGCGGCAGCGGGAAGCTATGGATTCGTATAGTGATAAGAGGCACGGGTTCTTTGGGTGGCGCCACATTTGCGAGTGGAGGTAACGCCGGATTTAAAAGCATAAGGCTCACCGGCGATCTCACGCCGACCGGTCCCATCTCTCCCCCCGGTCCGTCCAGTGCGCCTATTGTCAACCCGTCCAGTGCACCCATCGTCAATCCGTCCAGCGCGCCCATCGTCAACCCGTCCAGCGGCGGCGGAACGTATAGCGTTCCGAGCGATGGGGTCTTCGCGGAAAATATGGCACTGCCCCAGACTGTGCGCGATTATTACCGCAACGCTTATGGGCTAAGCGGATCGGCGCTGAAGACAGCGTTACAGACGATCATTACAACGGGGCATTCAGCACTTGGGTACAATTGGGATTTCCAAACTATGGACAGCGTAACGACCGGCGCAAGCGAGGGCGATGCGGGATTTGGGAAGGTCTGGGATATATATACCACCACCACGAACGCAGCCGGTAAATTGGTGACGACCGCTATAGGCGGAACCAAGTGGTTTACTTGGGGCGCGCCGGATCAGGATACCGGAAGCGGCGGCGGCACCCCGGGGGATAAATACAACCGCGAGCATACCTGGCCGCAAACCTTTTTTAACGAGAATGAACCTGCCGTATCCGACAGGCATCATCTCTATCCTACGGATAAAAAATTAAACGGCGATCATGCTAACTTACCCTACGGTGAGGTAACATCGGCGGTCACAGCGGCACCGGCGGGTTCGAACGGTTCCAGACTGGGTACCGCGAGATCTGGTCTTGGCCATACGGGAAATGTTTTTGAGATAGCCGATCTCTACAAGGGCGACCTCGCGCGCGCGCATTTCTATATGGCTGTGCGTTATTACAACAGTTCATCGTTCAATAAAGACGCTGTTTTTGCAAGTACGGGTGCCAAGCTTAAAACGTGGTACAGCGATATGCTGAGAAGCTGGCATACCAAAGATCCCGTAAGCCAAAAAGAAATCGACAGGAATGATGCTGTCAAGGCCAAGCAGGGCAACCGCAACCCGTTTATCGACTATCCGGTGCTTGTGGATCTGATCGATTTTGTAAACTAGTACATGGTTTGATTGCGGCTGTGTATTAAATGTATTCCATCCAAACGGAGCGTCCAGGGACGCTCCGTTTGTGCATAAATGGCGTATATTTTTCCGGAGGAAAGGGTTGTACGAGCATTTACCCGAAATATTGCGTACACGCTGTGTTGGCCGTGTTATCCGCGAATTGGATTCCGTTGATTCCACAAATACCGCCGCGCGGCTCTTGCCGGAAGAGGGCAGCGTACCGGATGGTACAGTCATCATCGCGCGCGAGCAAAGCGCGGGCAGGGGCCGGGTGGGGCACGGTTGGCATTCTCCGCGCGACGCCGGGCTGTACCTGAGCGTTATCCTGCGCCCGCCCCCCGGCAGTTCGATGGAACTCTCTTCCCTGGCAGTCGGCGCGGCGGCGGCGCAAACACTCAGGCGGCACTATGGACTCCCCGCGCTGATCAAATGGCCGAATGATGTTCTGATTAACGGACGAAAGGTGTGCGGCGTACTTGTGGAAAGGATAAAAACAGACGTATATATTTTGGGCGTTGGCTTGAATACCAACTGGACTTCGCAAATACGGGATGAAATGGAAAGCGCCATGAAAAAAACCGCGCCGGATTCCGGCGTCCTGTATATACCGCCGGGCGCACTTTCGCTTGCGCTGGGCGGAAATGTGGATCACGCCATTCTTTTGGGGCGGCTTCTGGAATCCATCGATGTTGCCTACACCGCCATTCTCCGCAAATTTTATGGTTTCATCCTGCGCCGCGTACAGCGGAATTTATTTGGTGTGGGGCGGGCGGTTATTATCGGGCAGGATACCTGCGGCGTGTTTGCAGGTATAAATAATGATGGCCATGCGCTTGTGCGCCGCGAAGACGGCACGGTGCTACCCGTCCAGTCCGGGGAGGTGCATTTTGCTGATCGGGATTGACGTTGGCAACACAAACAGCACCGTGGGAATTTTTGCGGATGCCCCAGGTGAACTCACCCCTTTGCAAGCCTGGCGTTTTACCACCAAGCAGTATATGACCGCCGACGAGATGGCGGCGCCGATCATCGCGCACCTGATGCACGCGGGTTTGAGCGCGGCGCATATCAGCGCCGGGGTTGTTGCCTGCGTTGTGCCTTCGCTGGAGCGGTCGCTGCGCCTCATGCTGGAGGGTGTGTTTGGGTTAAGGGATCCGCTCTTTGTGGATTCCGCCACGGACTGCGGGCTGAAATATGCCTACCCCAATCCGTCGGAAATCGGCGCCGACCGCATAGTCAACGCGGCGGCGGGGATTGCGCTCTATGGCGCACCCTTGCTGATCATCGATTTTGGCACCGCCACCACCTTTTGCTGCATCTCCCGTGCCGGTGAGTATCTTGGCGGGCAGATCCTTCCCGGGGTGGAAGTTTCCCTGCAGGCGCTCACGGTTCGCGCCGAAAAATTGAGTTCGGTTTCCATAGTCCGCCCGCGGCAGGTGATCGGTAAATCAACGGCGGACGGTATGGCGGCGGGAATATATTATCAAACCATAGGCGCTTTGGAACTTATCACGCAGCGCATCAGGGAAGAAATGGGGGAATCCAATTTGAAAATCATTGCTACGGGCGGCCTGGCCGGGCTTTTTTCCGCAGATTGGCCTGGGATTGGCGTTATTGATCAGGATATGACCCTTAAAGGGCTTAAGCTGATTCACGAGCGGTATATCGCGAAGCAGGCAGGAGGCTCTCTATGGATGAACCCATAAAACTTTTCGTCGCTGTGCTTGCGCGCGAGCATATCGATACCATTCTGGATATTGAGAATGTCTCTCACCGTTTGCCCTGGTCGCGCGCGAATTTCGAGGGCGAGATCGAAACGGGGCAGGCGAATTTTTGGGTGTTTTTCATCGGTTCGGCGATTGTGGCCTACGGCGGTTTTTGGAATATGGACGGCGACGGCAATATCACGAATATCACGGTCGCAGAGGAGTACCGGAAGCGTAAGATTGGTTCATCGGTTTTGATATTTCTCCTGAGCGAAATGACGCGCATGGGCTTGGAGAAGGCCTCGCTGGAGGTTCGCGAGTCCAACAGCGCCGCGATTGCGCTCTATGCGGCTGCGGGATTTACGCAGGTGGGGCAGCGCACAAAATATTACGACGACGGCGAAACCGCGCTGATATTTTCAAAAACACTTGCGGGGTGATTGTGTGCTGCACATCCGTCATTGCGAACCTCGCGAAGCGCGGGGTGAGTACGCGGCTGCACATCCGTCATTGCGAACCTCGCGAAGCGAGGTGAAGCAATCCATTGTGCCTTTATACCACCTGGATTGCTTCGACTCTACGGGTCTCGCAATGACAAAAATGTTACCAAATGATGCCTTGCGTTTACGCAACCTGTTCGTCGAATTCAACCTCCGCTTCGGCAGACTGCATGGCGCTCTCTTCTACCCCATCCTCGTCCTGCGCGCGGCGGCGGCGCGGCAGGAATTCGACGCTCTGCGCCACGATGTCGATCATGTTAATTCCGTGACCGTCTTCGTGCTTGATGTAGCTCTGGTCGATGCGTCCCTTCACGCGAACCGGATGGCCGCGCTTCAGGTAGGTGCCGCAATTCTCGGCAGTCCGCGCCCAGCAGACGATGTTGATGAAATTGACGTCCGTTACCCACTGGTCATTCTTCTTGAAAGAATAGTTGTTGGCCAGGGTAAAGCGGCACATCGGAAGCCCCGTCTCCGTTACGCGGTAGTCGGGATCGCGGACAAGATTGCCCTCCACAATGATAAAATTCAGATTCTTCATAACTCTTTGCTCCTTTTCGTTTTGGATTTTGTATCCATCCTCACTGAAACTAACCCGCGACCCTGCGCGAAAATTTCAAGCGCGGACATTTTTATGGAAAAAATTTCCGGATTTTCGCCCCGCGCCGGGACGCCCTCCAGGTTTCGCGCCGGTTGACATCCAGCCCGGAATTGTAGATAATGCAAAAATGAGGAAGTGAAATTGGACGAAGAGGTGGAAAGAGTGGGCAAGATTCTTGAACGGTATACGACGGTTCAAAACGAAACCAAAGAGCGGCTCGCAAAACTCGCGAATGAGCGTTGTATCGAGATCCAGATCGGCGACGCCACCTGCGAAAATGCCGCCGGTTCTCAGGTTGCGCGCAATGAATTTGAAAAGCTGATCGAGGCTTCGGGGCGGAAAGATATTGTCATCAAAAAAACGGGGTGTACGGGGCGGTGCAGCGCCGAGCCCATCGTGGGCGTACTCCAGCGTGGGCGGATGCCCTTTAAGTATCAGTCTGTCACCGCCGAAAAGGTTCGCCGGATTTTTACCGAGCATATTCTTGGCGGTCAGCCCGTTATCGACTTTCTCCTGGACAAAAAAACAAAAAACAAATACCGCCACCAGATAGCGTTTTTCAAAAACGGCGCATATACGGGGCAGGACGTATTTGACGCCGCCGGACGCGCCGCCTCGAGGCTTGCCAATGCCGGAGTTCAAAAGGAAGAGGTCAAGATTGGCGTAAGCATTAACCCGGGTCTTTTTATCGCGCATGAATCCCTTCAGTATTATATGATCATTTTTCCCGAGGAGAAGGCGCGGAACACAGGGAGCACAAGCGACGCCGATGTTACCCGCTATGGCGTTACAAAGCCTGCGGATCTGGATCGCATCATCGATTCTCATCTCCTGAAGGGCGAAGCGCAGCCGGATCTCTTTGCGGCGGCGGATCCGCTCTTTGACCGCTATCTGAAAATGTATGCCGATATAGAATTTTTTAACCGTCAAACGCGGTTTACCCTGCGCAACTCCGGGATCATCGATCCCGAAAATATCGACGAATATATCTTTTACGACGGCTTCGCGGCGGCGGCGCGCGTACTCGACGGGATGAGTCCGCAGGAGGTTGTCGAGGCGGTCAAAAAATCCGGGCTTCGCGGCCGCGGCGGCGCGGGCTTCTTAACCGGACTCAAATGGGAATTCGCGCAGAAGGCGGCGACGCCCAAACGCTTCATTATATGCAATGCCGACGAGGGCGATCCGGGCGCGTTCATGGATCGTTCCACCCTGGAGGGCGATCCCTTCTCGATTGTCGAGGGCATGATCATCGGCGCGTATGCCACGGGGGCAAGCCAGGGGTATTGCTACATCCGCGCCGAATATCCGCTCGCGATCAAGCGTGTGGAAAAGGCCATCGAGATGGCGCGCGCCCAGGGCTTTTTGGGCAAAAATATTTTAGGCTCCGATTTCAGCTTCGATCTGGAGATTCGCCTCGGCGCGGGCGCTTTTGTATGCGGCGAGGAAACCGCATTGATGCACTCCATTGAGGGGCGGCGCGGACAGCCGCGCACCCGTCCGCCGTTCCCGGCGGCGAGCGGACTCTGGGGCTGCCCGACAACGATCAACAATGTGGAAACCTGGGCGAATGTACCCGTGATCTTCCTGAACGGCCCCGAGTGGTTCGCGCGCCTCGGGAGCGAGAAGAGCAAAGGCACCAAGGTATTCGCCCTTGCCGGCAAGGTGATCAATACCGGTCTGGTCGAGGTTCCGATGGGAACGACCCTGCGCGAGGTGATCTTCGATATAGGCGGCGGGATTCCGGGAGGGAAGGTATTCAAGGCGGTGCAAACCGGCGGTCCCTCGGGCGGATGTATTCCCGAGAGCCTGATCGACACCGAGGTGGATTACGACAGCCTCGCCGCGATTGGTTCCATCATGGGTTCCGGCGGCATGATTGTGGTTGACGAAGACAGCTGCATGGTGGACGTGGCAAAATACTTTCTCGAATTTACAATGAGCGAATCCTGCGGAAAGTGTACCCCCTGCCGCGAGGGCACCCTGAGGATGTACGAGATCCTTGAGCGCATCACGCGGGGGGAAGCGCGCGACGGCGATATCGAGCGTCTGGAGCGGCTTGCCAATCTCATCAAAAAAACCGCGCTCTGCGGACTCGGGCAAACCGCGCCCAATCCCGTGCTTTCCACCCTCCAGCATTTTCGCAATGAATATGAGCTGCACGTACACAGCAGACGCTGCCCCGCAAAGGTGTGCAAAAAACTGATCCAGTACGAGGTGAATCCCGAAAAGTGCATCGGGTGCAGCGCCTGCGCCCGCGCGTGTCCGACCCGCTGCATAAGCGGCAAACCCAAGACCGTACACACAATCGATGCAGCCAAATGTATACACTGCGGCGAGTGTTTTACCACGTGCAAATTTGACGCGATAAGGAAGAACTGATGGCAACAAATATGATACGACTGACCATTGATGGCCGCCCCGTTGAGGTGGAAGCGGGGACGACGGTTATGGAAGCCGCCGAAAAGACAGGCATACATATCCCGCGATTGTGCTATCACCCAAAGCTCTCGGTTGAGGGCGCATGCCGGATCTGCATAGTCGAGGTAAAAGGTATGCGCACCTGGCCTGTTTCCTGCGCAACCAAGGTCAGCGAGGGGATGGAGGTAACAACCGCATCCCCCGCGATTCGCCAGGCGCGGCGCGATATCGTCGAACTGCTTCTCGACAACCATCCGATGGACTGCCAGACCTGCGAGCGCGACGCGAATTGCGAATTGCAAAACCTCGCGTATCAGCTTGGGGTGCGCGACCGCCAGTTCGCGGGAGAGCGCAAGTGTTTTCCGACAGAGGACTCCAGTTTCTCGGTCGTCCGCAATTCCGAAAAGTGCATTCTGTGCCAGCGCTGTGTGCGCGTCTGCGCGGAGGTTCAGGGCGTCCATAATCTTTCGCAGCATTGGCGGGGCGCAGGCACCGTTGTGACGCCGGCGTTTGAAGCCAATATGATCGACTCGGTATGTATCAACTGCGGGCAGTGTATAAACGTCTGCCCGACGGCGGCCTGGATCGAAAAGAGCTGGACGGATGAGGTTTGGGAGGCGCTGCATGATCCCGCGAAGCATGTGGTGGCGCATATCGCGCCCGCGATCCGCGCGGCCATCGGCGAGGGATTCGGTCTGCCGCCGGGAACCCCGGCCGCCGGCAAAACAGCGGCGGCGCTCAAACTGCTTGGCTTCGACAAGGTATTCGATACCAATTTCACCGCCGATGTAACCATAGTTGAAGAGAGCCATGAGTTCCTTGATCGTGTGAAAAACGGCGGCGTCCTTCCGCTTATTACCTCGTGTTCGCCGGGCTGGGTAAAATTCATCGAGCATTTCTATCCGGATCTCCTGCCCAATATGTCGAGCTGTAAATCGCCGATGTCGATGCACTCCGCAATTATCAAATCCTATTACGCCGAGCAGGCAAAAATCGACCCCGCCAATATCTACGTTGTATCGATCATGCCATGCACCGCAAAGAAATTCGAGTCGCGCCGTCCGGAGTTTATGAACGCCAAGGGTCGGCCCGATACTGACGCCGTTCTCACCACGCGCGAATTGGTATGGATGATAAAGGCTTTTGGGATCGACTTCGTTAATCTTCCTGATGAGGATTTCGATAATCCGCTTGGCTATTCCACCGGCGCGGCGGATATCTTCGGGGCGACCGGCGGGGTACTCGAGGCAGCGTTACGCACCGCCGCCGAGATCCTTACGGGCGCGCCGCTCCCGAGCATTGATTTTACCCAGGTGCGCGGGGTTGTGGGACTCAAAGAGGCTGAGCTTGAGGTTGCCGGAATACAGCTGCATATAGCTATCGCGAATGGCCTCCAAAACGCGCGGGAACTTTTGGCGCGTGTACGCGCGGGCGAAAAATTTGACATTATCGAAATCATGGCGTGTCCGGGCGGGTGCATTGGCGGCGGCGGGCAGCCCTATCCCCCAAAGGGAGGGTACACCATCGACTTTGACTTGTACAAAAAGCGCGCCGAAGCCCTGTACGCTATCGATTCCGGCAAGGAAATGCGGTCTTCGCATAAAAATCCATATGTGCTGGAGCTGTACAAAAATTATCTGGGCGAAATCGGCGGCCATCGCGCGCACGAACTCTTGCATACGCATTACCATGCGCGCACTCCGCGCGGAATTTGACAAGGAGAGAACCATGACAAAACAAAATACAGGCGAACGCGCATACACACTGGAAAGGGATCTGCAGGACTTTATCGCGTCGTGCCGCAAGCGCGAGCATCCCGAGAGCTTTCTGATCACGGTTTTGCACAAGGTGCAGGCTCGCTGCGGATATCTCTCCAACGAGCATATGCAGGAGGTCGCCGAGTTGCTGGGCGTTCCGGCCTCGACGGTCAGCGGGGTGGCCACCTTCTACCACTTTTTCCGGCTGAAACCCCAGGGCAAGTATATGATCAATTTTTGCCTCGGCACGGCCTGTTATGTGCGCGGCGCTCCCCTGGTTGTGGACGCCTTCAGGGAAGTCCTCGGGATTGAGGTGGGCGAGACCACAAAGGACTGCCTCTTTTCGCTGGAGGCGACGCGGTGTCTTGGGGTGTGCGGTCTCGCGCCCGTCGCGATGATCAACGAAGAGGTGTACGGCAAGCTGACGCCGACCGCCATACCCGGGATCATCGATACGATACGCAGACGCGAGGAGGCTTGACTCTGGCTGTATGGTATCGATACCTTTCGCTGACACGATGTCAGCGCCCCTCGTCGACATGGATGGCGATTTTGACGAGGGGCTGCGACACGATGTCAGCGCCCCGAGCAGCGACACGATGTCGCGGTAGTGCGAGGGGGCTACGACGCAGGAAACTGAAGAGCTTTTTATTTGCGAGTGTAGTTCAACGGTAGAACCTCAGCCTTCCAAGCTGTTGACGAGGGTTCGACTCCCTTCACTCGCTGACAGGATGTCAGCGCCCCGAGCGCGACACGATGTCGCGTAGTAGCTCGGGGCTGCGGCACGACGCAAGCGCCCCTCGCCGCCAAGGATGGCGATTTTGGCGAGGGGCTGCGGCGCACGACGCAAGCGCCTCGGATGTGCCGATGAATAGGTGTTGCCGGATTTGGCCTCACTGTTCCTGTACAATATTCTCCGGCATATTCTGAGAGGTTTTTCTGGTTTTGGATATTTCTTTAATCAGTGTGTACCGTATCGAAGATGCTCCAGCCGGGATTTCACCTTCTTTATTTTCTCTGGAGACCTTAAGAACATATTCATACCCCGGTTCATAGCTGAAGCCTTCGATATTTGAATAAAAGAACTGCCATTGCTGCGCATCGCCCTCTTTGACAAGCAGCACACGCATTGACGCGCCACCGGCGTCAGCCAGCCTCGTTTCTGAGGCTATCGTCATATCAACGACATTCTTATCCATCGCGCATGACGCCAGCGCTGCAACAAGTACCGCTGCGAATAGTCCGTTCTTCATAGAGTCTCCCATAAGTCGATAGCCGTATATACATTAGGTATAGATACCGCATTTTCTCTTGTCAGGGAAGGGTTTATTTTGACGAGAGGCTGCGAGGGACGTCAGCGCCACCCCGCGCTTATTCATAAGTTTTTTCGATTTTTTGCCGGGGTGTGCTATATTCAAATTAAGATTCAAACCAGGACGTATACACACTATTGAAGGAGATTCAAGCGTATGAAGAAAATTTTGGGAATATTGGCAGTATGTCTTATGCTTGTCTGCATGGCGTCGTGCGGCGAGGATGATGGGGAATCGCATATCACCCTGACTATTAGCGGCGACAGTGTTGATTGGAGTTCTGGGGTCAGCGGCGTTAATGGCGGCCAGGCCTATGCTTATATTGAAGCCGGAACAAGCAACCGCGGAGAAAGATTTGTGATGGTCGCCGCCGGTGAAGTTTTCAACTTGCCTGTAACGCCCAATAATATGCCCAGCGACGGTATCAGCCTGGCCATTCAACTCGATTATTCCTCCTCTGTATTCGTGGTTGGTATAGTATACGATGCTCCGGAAAACGGAGGAGTAGTCCGGGATGGCGCTATGTATGACTTCGTAGCTGGCAGCATGAAGCTTAAATTCACGGAAATCGGCGAAGAGGGCGGGATGATCCGGGGGACCTTCAGTTGCAGCATCCGTCCGCAAACCGGTGCCGACATTTCCATAACGAATGGCGTTGTCAATCTGAAGCGTGTTGCGGCATCGGGCGCTTCTAACCCCTTCGGGGGTTAACCGTACAGAGCCGTCCCGCAGAGGGGCGGCTTTTTTGATGGCCGGCGTCAGGGGATCTGAGAAATTTCCCCTCGCAAAAACGCGCGGCCTCCATGCCGCTGCTCGGGACGCGACGTCCTGTCGCAGGCGCTCCCGTTGGATACGCTTTGCCGATCTGAACAAGCACCGGACGCCGGGCGGCGCGTGTTTTGAACGCGCCGCGAACCAAAACAAACACACCGGCAGTCAAAAACAGCTCCGGATCGGTTCTCATCCATCCTCAGATTTACGTGTCTTAAAGACCGCCGCGAAAAAATCAAAACATTTTGCCGCAAAGTTCTGCGTGCGTTTTTTCTGATGCGCGCATATTTCGCTTGCGGTAGCGTCGGATACGCGCGCTTTTTCATCGGCGTGTGTATGCGGCACCGGATGATCGCGCAAAAATCCATCGGCGAGCTGAAGCAGGCGCGCGCGTGTGTTATCCCCGGGATGATCAAGGATATGCTCCAGCAGGAAAGCGAGCAGATCGCCGATGACGCGCCCGGGAGGGATCCCAAAAACCTCCATAACGTCGCTGCCGTTGATCGCGAGATCGCGCACTGAGATCGCGTTCTCCGCCTCCATGATGTAATGAATGCGCTGCTGCAATTTCTGGAGGCTGCGCGAGGGACCGCGCTTCCGCCCGTTGCCGATTCGGTCGGCGCGGCGAAGCTCAAAGAGGTCGGGCAGGTTCTCCACGCCGGCGTTGCGCATGAGCCGCCGCACCGCGCCGTCGGTCCATTCGTCGGTGTAATGGAACATATGATGCCGGATGAGGTGTACGATATGCTCGCGGTCGTTATTGGAGAATTTGAGTCTGCGCAGCGCGTTGTTGGCCATGCGCGCGCCGATGTTCTCGTGATTATGAAAAACAGTCTCGTCATCGCCGAATCGCTTTTGCGCGCTGTCGAGCGCGCGTTTTTTCCCGACGTCATGCAAAAGCGCGGCCACGCGCACCAGCGGAAATTCGCTGCCTGCTGCGTCGCAGGAATAGAGGTTGTGGTAGTATATATCGTGCATATGAAATTCGTTTTGCAAAACCCCGTAGCCCTCCATGAGTTCGGGCAGGATGATCGCGAGCAGACCGGTTTCGCGCATCGCCTCGAGCGCAACCGATGGGCGCTCGCTCTCCATGATCTTGAAGAGTTCGTCGCGCACGCGCTCAACCGCGACTTGCTTAAATACGTCCAGCGCCTGCGGGATCGCGGCCTCGGTTGCCTTGTCGATTGTGAACAAGAGCTTTCCCGCAAAGCGGCAGGCGCGCAGTACGCGCAAACCGTCGTCGCGGAAGCGCGCCAGGGGATCGCCTACCGCGCGGATGACGCGATTGCGCAAATCTTCCATACCGCCGTAGGGATCGATAAAGCAGAGCTTCGCGAGATCGCAGGCAATCGCGTTGACCGTAAAATCGCGCCGCATCAGGTCTTCCTCAATCGTGTCGGAGAAGGATACGCTGTCGGGATGCCGCCCGTCGCTGTAGGCACCGTCGGAGCGATAGGTTGTCACCTCGAAATTTTGCCCCCCAAAGATCACTGTCACCGTGCCATGCGCTATACCGGTGGGGATGGTGCGCCGGAACAGGCGCAGCACCTCGCGCGGGCGCGCGTTGGTCGCGAAATCGTAATCGCCGCCGCCGAGCCTGGAGGTGATGAGAAAATCGCGCACCGCCCCGCCTACGAGATATATTTCTTTGCCCTGGCGCAGAAATTTATCCGTAAAGCGGAAGAGTATCTCCGGTATCACCTCGCGTGTCAGCCGCGCATCACGTATCACCATGAACTTAAAAATACAGCTTACGGCGCGATAAAAAAAGCCGCCCTTTTGGGGCGGCTGCAAACACGAGGTTGCGCGCGGGGTAAACCCGAACTCTGCTTATCGCAGGAGCTGTAATATCTGCTGCGACTTGGTATTTGCCTGCGCCAGCATCGCCACTCCGGACTGAGAGAGGATCTGGTTCTTGACAAAGTCGGACATCTCTTCGGCCATATCCGTATCGCGGATTCGGCTCTCGGCGGCCTGCAGGTTCTCGTAGCCGGTCATCAAACCCTTCGCGGCATATTCGAGTCTGTTCTGGTAAGCGCCGAGGTCTGCGCGCTGCTTTGACACCCTCTTCAGAGCCTCATCCACCGAACCGATGCAGGCATTCGCCTTGTCTACGGTACTCAGGCTGATAAAGGAAGCCGATTCGGGATTGCCCACGGGGTTTTTCAGGCCAAGACCCTGTGAATTCATTGTCCCGATGTACACGCGCTTGCGCTGATCCATATTCGCGCCGATGTGGAACCACATACTGGCGAGAACACGGTTCTCTCCGGTTTCACGCGCGAAGCGGCCGGTGAGCATATTCATCTCGTTGAACTGCGCATGGCTTGCTATGCGGTCGATTTCGTCGATCAGCGCCGAAACCTCCACCTGAATCTGCATACGGTCTTCCGAGGTGTAAATGCCGTTCGCCGCCTGAACCGCGAGTTCACGGATGCGCTGCAGGCAGGACTGGGTCAGCGAGAGATAGCCTTCAGCGGTTTGGATAAACGAAATGCCGTCTTCCGTATTGCGTTCCGCCTGGCGAAGGCCGCGGATCTGACTGCGCATCTTTTCAGATACAGCCAGCCCCGAAGCGTCGTCGCCGGCGCGGTTGATCCGCATACCGGATGAGAGCTTCTCCATGTTCTTGTCAAGTTCCCAGCCCTTGAACTTGAGAACACGGTGCGAGTTAATCGCGCTCATGTTGTGGTTAATAATCATACAGGATATCCTCCTTGATATTTGACCCGAACCTCCATGTCCGGGAAACTCCTTATGTCTCTTCTAGCGTCGGAGTTTGCAAAAATTTCTTTAGGGGAAAAAACGCGCGCGGTTTATTCGGCGCGGGGTACTTCCCGCATTCCCGTCTGCACAGTCGCTTGAGCTCCAGTGTGCATCCGGGATATGCGGGAGGCAATTACTCGCGCGACTCGGGAATATAGCGCAGGGATTAAGCGCGCACTGCACCGCGCGCACATAAGGAGTGGAATAGAAAAGACAAAAACTGCAAAAACAGCGAATTTTGGGATATGCGCCAGTTCCGATATGGGTCTGCAAAGCTGCTGAATTTTTTTGGGGGAGCGGGGGCGGCATACGGATAAAACCGCGTGATGACAAGCACTGGTAAGCGCTCTGCCGCTCTTCGGATGTGCCAAACGAGAGATCCTATAAAAACGGTGTTCCTCTGGGCTGTAAAAAAGCGAATACATTTGGCCACGAAAAAGACCGAATAAAGACCCCAAAAAAATCCTGGGGTAAAAGACAAAACCAAAAGCTGTAGTAAAACCCTTTTTTGCTGCTTTTGCCTCATTCGATCTTTTATTCGTGACGCATTTATTTCGGAAATTTTTTGATCAACCATTCCAAAACTTTAAGCTGGTCTGCTCCTGTGGCTCTGCGGATCTGTATTAAAAGCTTTTCCGAAGACGGTCTGTCCAGCGTCAGATTTTGCGCTCCCTCATTGCACACGCTGCAGAGCGCCCGAAGATTGGCAGGATCGTCTGTTCCGCCCATACTCTTGTCAATAATATGCCCGATATGCAGCCTTGTTTTTCGGGTCGGATCATACGGATGCGATTCGCCCGCAACTGCGCCGCACATTTGGCATGTGAACCCGTTCCGGTCGAGGACATAGGCTCTTGTTTCTTTGCTTATTGTCCTCGCGAAGGCTGGCTGCGGCGCGAAGCGTGCGTTTTCAAGCAAGTATTGTCCTGGCTTTAGCTCTGAACGATCATTATGAGTAAGAATTTGATAGCCTTCTTCATTTCTGAGTTCCCGGACACGCCGCGCCCATTCGCTTGTTCCCGCTGCCTCTCTGAGAGTATCGGAGTCCAATATTTCACCCAAATGCTCCAAAAAATACTTTCGCAGTCTGTCGCGCGCGCCGGGTTCCCTCATAATGCTTTTTCCAAAAATGCTGTGCCGCGTCCGGCATTCAAGGCCTGTTTGATCGCCAATCCAACCGCTTTTGCGACAGGCGGCGGAAATGCGTTGCCCACTTGACGATAGGCGGGAGTTTTTTTCCCGATAAATTCCCAATCGCCCGGGAACCCCTGCACAAGGGCAGCCATTTTAACAGTCAGCTTTGGATGCCCGATAAAATTTTCATCCGGCGGATTGTCGGCAAGCCCCATCCCGTTTACGCCAAGTTTTTTCCATGCCAAACGAGCGCGCGTTGGTCCCAAATCAGCGCCGCCATGCTTCTTGCTGCCGCCCACAAGAGCAGGCGCGATACCGTTCGCCTGCCCGGCCCAGGCAGTCGCCCCCTTCCAGCCATTGCTTGCCATTTCTGCAAACAAAAGCTGCCCGATTGCTGGCGGCGCGGCGGCAAAAAAGAATGGCCAGGCAAAAAATGCGGCATACTCTTCCCGGAGCGCAACCAGCAGTGTGCGCGGCCGCTGCTGCGAGACCCCATAATGGTGGGCGTGGACAAGCTCCCAAAAGCATATATATCCAAGTTGTTCAAGGCTGCGCTTTATGCTTTCTCTGTATTCGGAAAACTTCGGATCAAATAAGCCTCTGACATTTTCAAGCATTACCGCTTTGGGGCTGCACTCTTTTACGAGGCGGATTGCTTCCGGAAAGAGATCCCTTTCATCATTTTGTCCAAGCTGTTTTCCGGCAATAGAAAATGGCGGGCAAGGAACGCCGCCTGCGAGTAAATCTATTTCTGTGTACCAGTGGGCAATAAAATTTTTAACATCTCCTTCGACGACATTCCAGTGCGGGCGGTTTTTTCGTAATGTGGCGCAGGCAAGGGGATCAATTTCAACCAACGCGGCATGATCAAATCCTGCCTGCTCAAGCCCCAATGCCTGCCCGCCTGCGCCGGCACAGATCTCAATCGCGCGCATTTTCTGCTCTTTCCGCCGGAATTATTTGTCAAACCCAAGCCATGCCTCTATTATAGCCGGAAAAGACTGGTGTAAGCATCTGTTTTTGCTCACGCTCACGCCGTTGAATCCGCTATCCAAGCGCCCGAATTTTCTGGCTGTACACCCTCGTTCACCCTCGCTGCGTTGCAGCAAGGGCATAAATCGCCGACCTTCCGCAAATAAAACCTCAGCGTTCTGCGCCGCAAAGAAACGCGCGCGGCTTATCCGTCGCGGGGGCGCATAACGCGGCCAAGCAAAATGAAGGCGGTGAAAATGGTCAGCGCAAACCAGACAGGCGCGAGAACCCAGCCGGCGATATTCCACTTGTCAAAGAGGGCGGTCAGGCCGTCCAGGAGGCGAATGAGCGCGGTATAGGTAAAAACCGTCAGTATGCACAGCAGGATCATGGCGATGAGCGTTTGAAAAAAATTGCCCTCAAGCAAATGCTGCTTGCGATAGCGCCAGCCCAATGCGGCCGCAAGCGAAGCCATCAGGAACACCATAGACGGCATACCCAGTTGGCGGTTGAAATTTCTCCAAAGGACGTCCACAGGCCAGCCCAGACTCTCCAGCGCGCCATAGCTCTGGAGCATGGATACGGGGCTCAGGCTTATCCCCTCGCTGTACACAAGCGCGGTATTCTGCGCGAGCGCGGGATCGATAAGAAGGGTACCCGTGTATTTTGCCTCATGCCGGAGCTTGCGTTCCTGATCCTCGGTGTGCATAATACGCGCGCCGCGAATGATCAGGGTGTTGGTCGGCATGAGCTTGCCGAGATCCCCGCCCAGGGCGCGCATCCCGCCGTCGTAGTCGCGGGGCTGGATGATCCAGAAATCGCGGAGATACAGGTGTTCATGCGTAAACGAGGCGTATTTCGCGTAGAGATGCCCGCCGTTTGCGGTCGGCACCAAAATATTGCGGCAGGCGGGCAGAAAGGGGATCGCGCTGATCTCCTCGTCGAGAAAGTCATGCTGCGCGATTTCAGCGCGGGCTATTTCAGAATAGCGGAGCGCGGTGGGATCATGCGGCTCCAGCAGCAGAATCTCCTCCATATTTTTCAGGCAGCCGCGCGCGTCGCCGTCCTTATGGAGTTCCATCCCTTCGTTGGCGTGGGCGACGAGGCGCGCTTTTAATCCCGCGTCCGCCAATTCGCCGGGACTCTTTTCCTGCATATCCTGAATCTTGCGCTGCGCGAGTTCGAGGTGCTGCTTCGCGGGAGCGTGCTCCGGATTTATCTGAAGCACACGCTCAAATTCGATGATCGCCTGGACGTAATCGCCGCTGAGCAGATGATCATAGCCGCGCTGAAAGAGCGCGGTTTGCTCGTTGATCTCCGGTACGGCGCGCAGCTTTTGCTGGTTCGTCAATTCGGCGGCGGCCCGCCCGCGATACCACTCGGCTATGCCGTTATGCGGGTATAGTTCCAGAAATTCCCTGAATTTTTCGAGAGCGGCGTCGTAACGCGCGTCGTAATACAGGCGCGCGCCCTCGCGGAATGTGCGCACCCCGCCGCGCTCTGTTTCTCCGGGCTGCTCCGGCGCGTCCGCGCGGTTCTGCGCGTATACCAGGTTGAGCTGGATCCCGGGAAGCACGAAGGACGTGTATGCGCTTATGCCCAGCGCGAAAAAAATGATCCACGCGAAAGCGGGACCCAGAAAAGAGTAATCATCGGGATCCTGCTGCGCGCCGTGCCCGTACTGCGAAAAAGCGAAGGCCGCCGCCGCCGCAAGCCCAATACCGAGCAGAGCCGGGAGTACCGTGAAAAATTCCATCTCCTGTTTCGGCGATCCATCGGGGAGCCGCAGTACGCCGGACGCGCTCGAAAAAATTTCAGCGCCGAAAGCGCCGTGCAGCACGGGCAGGAGCAGCCAGACCAAACCGGCTGCAAGCGCGCCTAAGAAAAAAGTGCAGAGCACAAAGCGGCCAATCAAAACCCGCGCGCGGTCATTCATCTTTCCATCTCCGATTCCATGCCCCTTCGCCGCCGGAGGCCGAGCAGGAAGCACGGCAAACCGAGCGCGAGCGCGGCTGCGGCGCGGATCCAGGGAACGCTCTGCTCCGTAAAGCCGGAGTCCGACGAGAGCCAGATTGAATGGAAGACCGAGAGCGGCAGGGCGATAAGCAGCAGGAACACGAACACCGAGGCGAGCGCCTGGATCAGCGAGAGTCCGCGTTTATTCAAAAGCAGGCCGCCGCCGCAGGCCAGCATAGACAAGCCAATCAGAAAGAGCATTCCCTCCAGTCCCGCCATTTTTTCTTCGCGCGGATCCACAATCGGCCAATGGATGAAATCTGCAAACGCGCGGTCGATCTCAGGAGAGATGAAGCTTGGCGTCGTTTTCGGAATGAGACCGCGTATGCTTTTGCCGGGCTGAAGCCCGTTCGTAAGCGTCTCCGCCAGGTTTGTTTCCATTTGGACGCTCTCTTCGATGCTCCAATCAAGAACCCTGAGCGCGCCGCCTGCGTAGAGATCATCGTCCAGTTTTGCGGCGAGAATCGGAATCTCAGGTTCTCCCGCCGAACCGGGCAGGGCGATCAGAAGCATATTGGGCGCGATAAAGACCGCGCGTTCCCCGGCCTGTCGCTGCAGGGATTGCTGTTCCAGGAGCGCAAGACGTTTGTCTGCGTTTTGAAGGCGGTACTGCCAGGCAGCGCTTCCATACGAGGCGAAAAGCGCGACAAAGGCGGCGGAAATAAGGAAGCACACGATATGCGGCAGGGCGGTATAGCCGAGCTTATACTGCAGGAAAGAGCCGGTGCAAAATGAGGAGAGCGCGAGAATAAAAGCGAAGTACGAGTTTATAAAAAGGAAGCAGCTCAAGGGCAGGGCGTCGCTTTCGAGTTCCGCGCTGAGGATTGTCCAGTGCGGGAGCTGAAACCCCAGAAAGGCGATGAGCGCAAGCCCCAGGATAACGCAAAACTCAACCCAGAATTGCTTCAACATACCGCTTCCCTTCGTAATAGCCCGCTATCCTTATAATATCGGGAAAATCATGTAAAAAACCGCAATGCGAGCAGTATACCACATATATCAAATCACTGCCGACTGCCGCAGAAAAAAGTCCGAAGTATGCCGCCGTGCTTCGCCCGCAGCCCAAATACGCAACCTTACCCTTGCCCCCTGGCACTCTTTGAGTGTAAAGGGGTAAAGGCACAAGCCATGTTGCGGGCTGCGTGCTGACGTCCTGTCAGCAAAATAACATTTGCGCTTGCGCCCCGCTTGGCGTATTCTGATCAAGCTGTTCATTCCCTAAAGTAAAGTGGAGGATTACGATATGCGTAAACTAAGACGGGCAGGGCTTGTGCTTCTGCTGGTCGTGGCTGCGGCTCTTCTGGTGCTGCCCCTGTTGGGTCAAAATGATAAGCCCGCAAATGCTGCGGATCAGGCGGCAACAGTTGTAGCGGGAGATGACGCCGCGCCTGAAGCAACAGTAAGTGAGGCTGCGAAGGAAAGCACGGAAGCGCAGGCGGGTGCGAAGGAAAGCACGGCGGATAATTTCCCGCCCATCCTCTTTCTTGGCCTGGCGGCTTCGCTCATCGCCCTGTTCTTTGCCTGGTATTTCTACCGCGCAATGATGAAGGCCGATGAAGGCAATCCGCGCATGAAGGAAATCGCGGGCTATGTGCGCGAAGGCGCGTATGCCTATCTGAAACGCCAGTATATGGTGGTCGCGATTGTCTTTGGCTGCATCACCATACTCTTCGCCATTTTGGCCTACGGCTTTGGTGTGCAGAACAAATTTGTGCCCTTCGCCTTCATTACCGGCGGTTTCTTCTCCGCCCTGTCGGGCTTTATCGGCATGAAGACCGCGACGAGCGCCTCCTCGCGAACCGCGCAGGGCTGCCTCCAGTCCTTAAACGGCGGTTTGGTGGTCGCCTTCCGGAGCGGCGCTGTTATGGGGCTGACGGTTGTGGGTCTTGCCCTGCTGGACATAGTGCTTTGGTACATCATTCTGAATCTGATTGAGGGTGCGCCAACCCATCACACGATGGCTGTCATCACCACCACAATGCTGACCTTCGGTATGGGCGCGTCCACGCAGGCGCTCTTCGCGCGTGTTGGCGGCGGTATCTACACCAAGGCAGCCGACGTTGGCGCAGACTTGGTTGGCAAGGTCGAAAAGGGCATCCCGGAAGACGATCCGCGCAACCCCGCGACCATTGCGGATAATGTTGGGGATAACGTCGGCGACGTGGCCGGTATGGGCGCAGACCTCTATGAGTCCTTTGCGGGTTCCATTCTGGCTGCCGCCGCCCTCGGCGCGGCTCTCTGGCCGGTGATTGCTGAAGGCGGCGTCAATCCGGTCAACGCCGTTATCGCGCCGCTGATCATCGCCAGTATCGGGACCCTGCTCTCGGTTCTCGGAATATTTCTGGTACGCACAAAGAACGACAAGGCCACCCAAAAGCAGCTTCTGGGCGCGCTCTCGCGCGGGGTCAACAGCGCGGCTGTTCTTATCATTGCGGCGAGCTATTTTGTTATCACAGAGATGCTGCCCAATAATTTCGGGGTTTTCTGGTCGATCATAGCCGGATTGCTTGCCGGTATTATCATAGGCAAAACCACGGAGTATTTCACCTCCGACGATTATAAGCCCACCCAGCGTATCGCCGAGAGCGCCACGACCGGACCCGCAACGGTTATCATCAGCGGGTTTTCAACCGGCATGATCTCCTCGGCCGTACCGGTGATCACGACTGTCGCCGCGATCGTGCTTTCCTTCGGGTTTGCGGGCGGTTTCGATAATATGGCTCTTGGTCTCTACGGCGTCGCGTTTGCGGCCGTCGGTATGCTTTCCACCCTGGGCATCACCCTGGCGACCGACGCCTACGGCCCGATTGCGGATAACGCAGGCGGGAATGCCGAGATGTCCGGTCTCAATAAGCACGTCCGCGAGCGCACCGACGCGCTGGATTCCCTGGGCAATACCACCGCCGCGACCGGCAAGGGCTTTGCGATTGGTTCCGCCGCATTGACCGCGATGGCGCTTGTGGCCGCCTACATCGAAGAGGTGCGTGAAGCGTTCTCCGGACTCCAAAAACTGGAGTTCCTGCCCGGCACGGAAATCTCCGTAAAGACGGCGAGTCTGCAGGACTTTGTCGCGTATTTCGATATCACCCTCTTAAATCCGCTCGTGCTTGCCGGTATCTTCATCGGCGCGGTCATGGCCTTTGTGTTCTGCGGACTCTCGGTCAGCGCAGTCGGTAAGGCCGCGAAGCGCATGGTTGAAGAGGTGCGCCGCCAGTTCCGCGAAAAGCCGGATATTATGAAGGGCAAGGACATCCCCGATTACGGCGCATGCGTCTATATCTCCACGCGCGGCGCGCAGCGCGCGATGATGTTCCCATCCTTCATGGCGTTGCTTGTACCCATCGTGGTTGGGCTTTTCCTCGGCGTGGCCGGCGTGGTCGGGCTTCTGGTTGGCGGGCTCACGGCAGGCTTCGTGCTCGCGATCTTCCAGGCCAATGCCGGCGGCGCGTGGGATAACGCCAAGAAATTCATCGAAAAAGGGAATTTCGGCGGCAAGAAATCCGACGCCCATAAGGCGGCCGTGGTGGGCGATACGGTCGGCGATCCGCTCAAGGATACCTCCGGCCCAAGCCTGAATATTCTCATCAAGCTCATGAGTATGGTCAGCGTTGTGTTCGCCGGTCTCATAGTCGGCGCTTCGCCCGATATCATGCGCTGGCTGGGGATCCTGGCGAAATAAACCGTTGGTACCGGTGCCGGGTTCCGGCTCGGCACCCATAGGTTGTAATTGCTTGCTTTGCGTGTGTATCTATAAATAGATTTACGCGAGTATCTTGATGTATCCGAGGAGGAGCTTTGATGAAAATGAGTCGTTTTTTATGTGTGCTGTGTATGCTCTGCGCAGCGGGTTCGCTTGCCGCCGCGCCTACCGTTGAATTTTCGGGGTATGCCGATGTGCGCGCGGGATATACTCTGGGTGAGACCGACGAATTTGCTCTTAACATAGGCAGGATAGAAGTCACCGCCGACGCCCTGATTCTCCCCTGGATGAATCTTGAGGTGACTATTGGAACCTATAATACCATGGAAGGAAAGTATAACGCCGAACTGGGGGGTGCTTTCATTTCCTTCTTTAAGGAAAATGACGGCACAACAATGAGCCTCAACATCGGGTATTTCGACGTTCCCTTTGGGCTTGCCTCCGGTTGGTATGCCTTTCCCGAAAATTCGTTCATGTATGCCCCCGGTGTTACCGAGGCCTACATCGGAGAGTGGACCGATTTAGGCGTCTATGGCTCTATTGAAACCGAACAATTCAGTCTGACAGCCTTTGCGGTTCGGGGTGAAATGTACGGCATATTTGAAGAACTCACCACACCACCACCACTACCACCCGGTGCCAGCGCTTTGGTGGATATGGATAAGGGGCTTGCCGTCGGTCTGCGCGCCGCTTTCTCGCCGGTTGAAGGGCTTACGCTCGGCGTGAATTACGCCTTAAACGCGCACTACGACTTTAACGATAATATTTCTTTTATTGCCGGTGATGTGGAATGGGCGCTGGGTCCGCTGGCTCTCGCGTTTGAGTATCTGGCGTATATGCCCAAGTTCGCGTTTGGTGATCGCGCGGATACCTGGTTTGCGCAGGCGATGTTCGGTCTTGAGGATATTGCCGATATTCCTGTCGAATTCGGCGCGCGCTTCGATTACTTCGCCGCGAATTATTCCAACGCTGTCACAGCGTTATTGGGCGCCGGCACACCTCCCCCCGCCGGGGAATCCTCAAACGCCCTCACCATTCAGGCAAACTGGCTGGCCGATGAGCATTTGCGGTTTGGTCTTTCGTTCAGGCACCAGAAGGACGAAGACGATATTATCATGCTTCAGGTCATGGGGATGTTCTGATCAATCAAAAAACTTTCTCCGGCTTGTAAAATGAAAAGGCTGTCCATCTCGGGCAGCCTTTTTTTAAGGGATTGGAATGCGCGGAATGAGGAACCGCTTGTAATTTGTGCGCGAGAGCGTACTTTTACCATTGCTTGTGTGCCGCAGCAAGGGATGAGTTTTGCGATTTCCCCAAAAAAGAACCGCCCGTAAAGGGCGGCTCTTTTTTATAGGGTGTTGGGATTATCCGGCGTTCCGGGTACTTACCGTTTTATAGCATTCAGGATTTCCTTCATCCGCATAAGACCGGTATCATAATCCGCGTCCTTGCCCTCGTACTTCGTTGAATTATCCTTTATCTCTTTGCCGAGCGCGACCATTGCGGAGCGCAAATCGGAAACAGGCCGTTCGAGACTCGGATCCGCCGCCGCTTTTTTGAAGTAAGGATATTTTTCTTCCAGCCCCACGCCGACAGTCGAGAGCCTGCTCACGCCTTCCGCATACGCAGTCAGTGCCGCTCCCGCGCCTCCGCCGTCCCTTGCGCCGCGCATCGCGTTTTGTGTTTCATCCATGAGTTTGGCGAGGGATTGAATCAGTTCCCTCGCGTCGGCGCAGGCATTCAGCCAGCTGAGGGGGAAGATGTCCAGCGTGCCAAAATCGGCAAGTGCGGCGCGCGCGGCAGGCTGGGCGAAAGCGGCAAGCGTATAGGACTCGCTCTCGCCGTTCAATGATTTTTTGAAGGAGGTTACGGCTTGCGCAAGCGTATCCATCTGAGCGACCAGATTTTTGTCGCTGTTGATCAGGTAATAATCTTCTTTTGCGGAGAGAGCTGTGTCCGCTGCGGCAAATTCGGCTATTCCGGCTTTGAAAGCTGCGGCGAGATCGTTTGCGGCCTGGGCATTTTCGGCAGTCTTCAGCGCTCCCATGTAATTTGTAAGGCTTAAGGTTAAACCCTCAATAAGTTTACCTGCGCCCTCGCGGGTTTCTTTGCTGACAGATGAACCGCAGGCGGAGAGGATGAGGGCAAGAAGAATTGCAGAGAGTACGATCTTTTTCATGAATCAGAGTCCTCCGTATGAGACGTGGCATGAGTTCGCCATGCGGAATATTACACGGCTCTTAAGTATACCCAGACTCAGGATGCCGGAAGCGAAAAAAAAAGTCAAGAAGAATTCCACGGATAGGAAAAACTACCGGGTGGGTATATAATGAAACTTATGAAATATGGAGTGTATGTACAGATACAAGCTGGCTCAGGGAGGTGATCATGCGCCGTGCTTTATTTGCCATGCTGCTTGTCCTCATTTTGTGGACAGGCGTTTTTCCTCTTACGGCTGAACTCATTGGAGATGCTTCATTTGAAGGGGTGGTATTATCGCTTTCCGGCGTTCCGCTGGTGACGCGCGGAGGGAGTTCGTTCCCCATTGCGCCCGGCAGGTTTATTTACCCGGGCGAGCAGATCCGCCTTGCGCAGAACGACAGCGCGTCCATCCTGATGCGCACGGGGCGGATTCTGGAGCTTGAGGGGGAGGGTACGGTCGATCTCGCCATGGAATTTGGTCAGGAGGAGTGGTTTTCGCAGGAGGTGCGCGATATTCTCCATGAGCGTTTTGGTTTATATGACTCGGAGCTTGGGCGCGGGGCTGATCCATCCACAAATGCCTTCCGGCAGATATATCCCTACAATTCTTCCGTCCGCGAAGGGGACGCTGTGTTTCACTGGACAGCACCCGCCGGACTGGAGCGCTTTACAGTAGAAATATTCGAAGAGGATATCGTTGGCAACAGGGCGAAGACTCTGGTTACACGCGAGATCGGAAATGAGGATACCTGGAGTATCGGGACGGACTCCCTGGTTTTAACGCCCGGACAGCTCTATGGCTGGAAGGTGCGCGCCTGGGATGGGCAAGCCTGGCAGGAAACAACCAAAGTTTTATTTCGTGTACTCGATAAGGATGCGGCAAGAAGAATTGGCGGCAAGCTGGACGCGCTCGAGGCTATGAAAAAAAAGGATAAACAGGATATCACGCCCTGGGTGCTTGCCTCTATTTTGCTTATGAAAGAAAAGCTCTATCACCAGGCGCTCGAGCAGGTCGCGAAGGCGATCAGCTTAAACGATCTCTCCCCCTTTCCGTATACCCTCCGCGGACGCATCTACGAGGAAATGAATCTCGCGCAGCTTGCGCTTGGCGAATACCAACTCGCCGCGCGTCTGGGATACTAGGGCATGGAGGCACTGCACCGAGCCGCAACATGGATGTTGCACGTTTGGCTCGGGCTAGAACAGGATGTTCTGACCCGATACTGTTCGTCGCGTAAGCGACGCCTATAATTTTCATTCCAGTCACGCCCGTAGGGCGTTGCGCGTACAAGGATGTACGCTCTTGCGAGGGCTAATGTCTTTTATCGCGTTTTGCGGAAAACAGGATATTCCGGTTTGCCATGATATAGCGAAAGCCCGAATAGAGCGCAAGGAAACAGGTGATCAAAATAAGCACCGGCGGGAGCGCTCCGAGCGCGTCCCCCCAGACCGCGCCCCCGGCATACCACTCCCAGAATTTATCTTTTGCGACGGGGGCTTCCGGCGCGTCCTTGCCCAGGCTCTCCAGAATGAAGGCTTGCGCGATAAGCATAATGAGTACCAGTATAATCGTGGTCATCTGCGCCGCAGTTTTGCTCTTTCCCCAATACGAGGTCTCCACGGCTTCCTGCTGCCGGATGGCGGAAATGCGCAGCCAGGTAATCAGAATCTCGCGCCCCAGAATCAGCAATACCGCCCAGAGCGGAACGCGCGCTTCCGGCAGAAAGGTCAGGGAAACGAGCGCGGCGGAAACAAGCAGCTTATCCGCCAGAGGGTCGGCGAAATTCCCAAACTCGGTTCGCTGATTATAGGCGCGCGCGATACGGCCATCGAGATAATCGGTGAGGGCGGCGGCGGAAAAAACCATGAGCGCGGCGAGCCGCGCGCTGCCCTCTTCCCTGAAAAGGAGCAGCACAAAGCAGGGGATAAGCAGTACGCGAATCATTGTGAGTATATTCGGTATTGTCCAGGTCATACCAGTTCCCCAGAGAGGTCATACGCGCCGCTTGCGGTAATGCGCACCTGAACCATATCTCCGGCGCGTACAGCCGACTGCCTGGCCGTTTTGGTAAAGCTAATCATGCCGTCCACGTCGGGGGAGTCCTGGTAGGATCTGCCCGAAAGCGATGGCTTCGTCTCCGAAACAAGAACCTCCAGCGTTTGCCCCACAAAGCGTTTCAGGCGCTCGGCGGAGATGCCTTGCTGCAAACGCATGATCGCGTCATAGCGCCCGGCCTTTGTTCTTTGGCTGACTTGCCCGGCCTCCCGCGCGGCGTCGGTTCCTTCTTCCCTTGAATATATGAAACAACCCAGTTTATCGAAGGCAAGTTCCCGCATCTTTTGGAGGGTCTCGCGGTGATCGACACTGGTTTCTCCGGGATAGCCCGTAATAAGGGTAGTGCGCAGGATGGCGTCGGGATTTTGGCTGCGGATATGTGTTACCAAAGCCCGGATATGCGCATAATTAACGCGCCGCCGCATCCGGCGGAGGGTGGCGTCCACCAGCGCCTGTACGGGAATATCGAAGTAGGGGAGAACCTTTCCGCCGACAAGCATACGTTCTATGAGATCCTCGCGGAGACTGGCCGGATGCAGGTACAGGATACGGATCCAGCGGATACCGTCGATCTCTTCGAGATCGTCGAGCAAGCGAGGCAGGGTATAGCTCGGATCATTGGGGTCGGCATAGCGCGCGCTGTCCTGGGCAATCAGATTGAGTTCGCGTATGCCTTTTGCCGCAAGCAAGCGCGCCTCTTCCGTGATTGCGGTATGCGCCCGCGCGCGAAAGGCGCCGCGGATCATCGGGATCGCGCAATAGCTGCACCCATTATCACAGCCGTCAGAAAGTTTGAGCCAGGCAGCGCCCGGTTCTGCCTCAGCGGACGCGCCGAAAACCGGATGGTACGTCTGTGCGGGGTGGATTCCTTTCGCGAATGGATTTTTCGCAAGCGCCTCCGCGAAGTGAATACCGATAAAGGCGTCCGCCTCGGGGAGTGCCGCCCGGAGTTCTGCCGCGTTCCTCTCCGCAAAACAACCCGCCATGACCAGGTGCGCGCCCGGTTTGCGCTGGGCGGAGAGTTCGAGCATCGTTTCTATGGATTCTTCTTTTGCCTGTGTGATAAAGCCGCAGGTATTCACGATCAGGAGATCGGCTTCTTTCGGATGCAGAGTTTCTTCCCAGCCCTGCGCGAGGAACGCAAGCCTCGCCCCTGCCGAATCCACAATATTTTTGGCGCAGCCCAGGGTCGCAAGATAGAAGGCAGGCACGGATCCTACCGCAATTGTTCAGATTCGAGATGATAGCGCCCGTCAACTGTGTTATGCCGCCACTTAAAAACAAATCCTGCGCCCGGGTTTTGCGTGTCCATTTCCAACTGCACATTGTTCAGGTTCAGAAAAAGATTGTGCGGATTGATGACGCGAATTTCCATGGTGTTATTGGCGGTGATTGTCACCGTATCTCCGGCTTGCAGAAAGTGGGTATTCTTCTCTTCGTTATCGCGGACTGCGTTTACCGTGGCGCGTCCCCGCGCGGTTATGGACAGGCGAATCTCCGCCCGCTCATCCGCCACAAGAATGGTTTTTCCGCCTGTTTGCGTTCCGTCAGGCGAGGATTCCTTATGGAGAATCTTTGCGGTACCGTAGGCTCGGTCGTTGGATACAGCGCTGATCGCGATTTGGATATCGATATTTCCATCGCCGGTGAGATCCAGGGGATAGATCTGCCCCACGCGGAGTATCTGGCGAAAGCCCTCAAAATTGATCGTTATCGCGTCCGGCGCGAAATCCTCAAAAACCATATTTTTTCTTGCGCCGTCCATCATAAACGGGATAGAGGATCCCAGCGCAAAAAAATGATCTCCGTCGAGAGGGATGCTTTGGGTGTTTGTATTTCCATCTTCCGGGTTTAATTTGATCTGCTGCTTCTGCATATTTGTGATCAGGATAAACGCGAAAAGCAGCGCGCCCAGCAGAACGATAATGAGAATAAAAACCGGAAAACCGTTTTTTTGTTTATTTGGCGCGGTAAGCTCTTCGATGGGGGCAGGCGCCTCCTGCACAAGGGTGCGTTTATAGATATCCACCATGCGATCGGGATCCAGCTCAAGATATTTGGCATAGCTGCGGATAAATCCGGTGATATGCGTCTGGCTCGGGAAGGATGTGTACGAATCATCCTCGAGTGCCGTAAGATAGCGCGAACCGATTTTTGTCTGATCCGCGATATCCTTGATGAGGTATCCGTGCTTTTCGCGCGCTGTCCTGAAAATTCGTCCTATTGTTTCCATAAAATCCTATTTCCTTGCTTTATCAAATATATCCAGCGGAAGTATGGTGTTTCGTATTACCTGAACATTGCTGTCGGGCATACCAAACCAGAAAATTGTCGATTGCAGCTCAACGTCGGTTTTAATGTCGGTAAAGGTAATAGAGACCTGCTTATTATTGACGGTCCATGCCTGCACCCGCGTGATGATCCCGCTGTTTTTTGCGACCCAGAGCCGGATGGACTTGAACCCAATCTTGCTTATTCGCGGATCCAGTTCAAGAATGTATGCCTCGGGGTTGGTTCTGCCGTTATCGGCGAAGCGGAAGCTATAGTCCTGCTTAAGCTGCTCAAAATTTTTGCTTGAGCGCCCCAGAAGCAAATTATACTCGTTGTCGTTTTTGACTATATCCTGCTCGGCGACTATACCGTGGTAGGGAATGTATATCCAAAGCAGCTTCCCGTTGGATACGATCTGGCTTGCGTCTGTTGTGCTGTTCAGGCGGATAGAAAAGGGCTTTTTATAAAAGAACGTCCCCGCGTTGCGGTATCCGTCGTTCTCGATCACATAATTTGCCGTCATATTTTCAACGGATTGCAGCCCCTTTTCCATGAGATCCACCACAGCCTTGACGGAGACCATCTCGGATTGCGCAAGCAAAAAACAGGGGAGAATAAGGGCAGCCAGAATAGCCATACCTTGTTTCATAGCCGCACCTCCGGCAATAATGAGAATACTTAAAGAATAATAATAAAGATAAAGGATGGGGGGCGCGTTCTTTGATTCTATAGATATTGCGAATTTTGCGGAAAAAATTGTATACTCCATAGTGTGGAGGGGGCAGATGGCGAATAGCAATTTATCCCAGGCGAAAAACGCCAAAAACGACGAATTTTATACCCAGTGGGCGGATATTGAAAAAGAGGTGAACGCCTATCTGGAGTGCAACCCCGATGTTTTTCGCGGCAAAACAATCCTTTGCCCCTGCGACGACCCTTATGAGAGCAATTTTTTTAAGTATTTTGCTTTAAAATTTAACAGTTTTAAACTCAAAAAACTTATAGCTACGTGTTATATCGGCTCTCCGATTGCCAATAATGAACTCTCGTTATTTCCCGAAGAAAGCAGGGAAAATAGAACCACCGGGAATCCGCACAAGATTGAGATCACCGAGATTCCGGATATCAATAAGGATGGAGTGGCCGATCTGGTTGACGTCGAGCTGCTCCTTGCCAACGACAGGAACCATTTAACCCGCTTACAGGGCGATGGGGATTTCCGGAGCGACGAAATAAAAAAACTGCGGGATGAAGCGGATATGATCATCACCAATCCGCCGTTTTCGCTTTTCCGGGAATTTTTGGCGTGGATTATGGAGGCGGAAAAACAATTTCTGATAATCGGCAATATGAACGCGATTACCTACAAGGAAGTGTTTCCGCTGATTAAAGAAAATAAAATATGGCTTGGGGCGAGCATTCACAGCGGAGACAGAGAATTTGCCGTACCGGACGACTACCCGCTGTACGCGGCAGGGTATAGAATTGATGAAAAAGGAAAAAAATATATTCGGATTAAAGGTGTTCGTTGGTTCACCAATCTTGATCATGGCCGCCGCCACCGGCCTCTGCCGCTGATGACGCTGGCGGATAATCTGAAACACAGCAGGCATAAGGAATTACGCGGCAAAAAAGCCTATGACAGATATGATAACTACGACGCCATCGAGATTCCTTTCAGCGACGCGATACCTTCCGATTATGACGGCGTGATGGGCGTGCCTATTTCTTTTCTGGATAAATACTGCCCGGAGCAGTTTGAGATTTTGGGAATAACAAAAACATGGTTCGGCGCCGCCAGTAAAACATATCCCGACCAAACACAGGTGAGCGCAAACGGGAAAACAAGCACAGTCTCAAAACTGAATGACGGCGCGGCAATCAGGCTTCAGAAACCGCCGCTCGGCACAACATACTACAAGGTAGGCAATGTATGTTATGAGCAGGTGTATGCGCGAGTCCTTATCCGGGCAAGGGAGAACCATAAAAATTGAAAACTGAACTCAAAAAATATACAGTCAGCGAAATTGTGGATGGCTTTGTGTATAATGAGCTTGAGGGCAAAGGACTGTTTGGACTTTCGGGTAAGCTTACCATCCAACCGGAATATCAGCGCAATTACATTTATGCCGACGGTAAAAAAGACGCCGCAGTTATTGAATCGCTTCTGAAAGGCTATCCGCTGGGGCTGATTTATTTTAATAATGTGGACAAAAATAATTTCGAAGTGCTGGACGGGCAGCAGCGGATTACGTCTATCGGTCGGTTCACTACAGGGAAATTTGCGATTGTTGATGAAAATGGGCACGAGCAGATATTTACTTCCCTGACTCCAGACAAGCAGTCAAAAATTTTACGCAGCGAACTTCTGGTGTATCATTGCGAAGGCACGGAAACCGAAATTAAGGATTGGTTCAAAACCATAAACATCGCCGGCATTCCGCTCAATGAACAGGAATTGCTGAACGCCATTTATTCAGGATCATTCGTCACCCTGGCAAAAACCGAATTCAGCAATTCCGCTAACGCCAACATTCAAAAATGGAGCGCCTACGTAAAAGGATCGGCAAGCAGGCAGGATTTTTTGGCGACTGCCTTAGCCTGGGCTGCCGCCGCGCAAGGGCAGGAAAAAGAAGGGTATATGGCGGCGCATCGGCAGGATACAAATATCAAAGAGCTGAAAACGTATTATAACAGCGTTATGGATTGGATTTCCGGCGTATTCCGCGATACAGAAAAAGAAATGTGCGGCCTGGAATGGGGGCGCTTATATGAGGCATATCACAAAAAATCATACAACCCTTCCAAAGTATCCAAAGCGGTGCAGGATCTGTATGGCGATGTGTATGTCAAAAACCGCCGTGGGGTTTTTGAATACGTTTTAGGCGGCGAAAAAGATCCGAAGCTATTGGAAGTCCGCGTTTTTGACGAGCCAACAAAGCAAACAGTATATAAACAGCAAACCGCATCCGCCAATAAAAAAGGTACATCCAATTGCCCTTTATGCGCCCTTGGACACAGTGCCAATAAAAATAAAATTTGGGAACAGAAGGACATGGATGCAGACCATGTGGCCGCGTGGAGCAAAGGCGGCGCAACCGATATCAAAAACTGCCAGATGCTGTGCAGAACGCATAATCAGGCAAAAGGGAATAAGTAGCTCTGCGGGACGCGCATTTAACGGAAAGCCAAAAAACGGCAAAAACATTGGCCACGAAAAAAACCGAATAAAAGATCGAATAAGACCATAAAAAACAATGATTGGGGTAAATACAAAACAAGACAGGGCTCAGGTGCCCCGCAAAAAACAGTTTCCAGCTTTTGGTTTTGTTTTTTACCCAGAAAAATTTTTGATCTTTTTTTAATCTTTTATTCGAGTCTTTCATTCGTGTTATTCGTGGCCAAAAGTCTTGTTAAAGAATAAAACCGTATACACTCTTACGCTTTTGCAGATGCAAATATCTCGCGCGGTTTGGAGCCAATCTGGGGACCGACGATGCCGTCTTTTTCCATGCGCTCGACCATGCGCGAGGATCGGTTGTAGCCGATCTTGAGCCGCCGCTGGAGGTAGGAGG
Source organism: Spirochaetota bacterium (assembly GCA_031283155.1). Taxonomy (GTDB): domain Bacteria; phylum Spirochaetota; class JAGLSM01; order JAGLSM01; family JAKPMW01; genus JAKPMW01. Next base: position 37,599 of record JAITCI010000083.1, read on the forward strand.
CGGAGGCGCGCTGGGTTGTCAGCACTATCGAAACCGCGTCCTCGTACAGGGGGTCGTCCTCGCTGGCATAATCGTCGGCGTCGTCATCTGTAGTTGAAGTATCGTCGTCGAGGATATCCATTTGGTACTGCGGTTCCCCAAGCGACTGGAGATAGGCCGTGGTTTTTTCGACCTCGGCCTCGGAGAGGAATGCGCCCTGCACCCGCCGCGCCCCGGGAGAGCCCGGCCCCATAAAGAGCGAGTCGCCCTTGCCCAGCAGTTTGTCCGCCCCCTTCGCGTCCAGAATGGTACGGGAATCGATGGTGGATGCGACCTGGAAGGCGATGCGCGCGGGAAAATTATTTTTGATGACTCCGGTTAAAACGTCCACGGAGGGGCGCTGTGTCGCAAAGATCAGATGTATCCCCACAGCGCGCGACATCGCGGCGAGGCGCGAGATGGAGTCCTCAATTTCTTTGGCGGCGAGCAGCATCAGATCCGCGAGTTCATCGATGACGAGGATCAGGTACGGCATATGTTCATCCGAGCGTTCGTTATAGCTCTCGATATTGCGCGCCCCGAGGGACTGCAGGCGCTGATAGCGATCCTCCATTTCGCGCACCAGCCACCGCAATGCGAGAATCGCGTCCCTGGGCTTGTTGATGACCGGAATCAAAAGATGCGGGATGCCGTTATAGGGCGCCATCTCCACGTATTTCGGATCAACCAGTATCAGGCGCGCGTGAGCGGGGCTCATGTGAAAGAGGATGCTGCATATAATCGCATTCACGCATACCGATTTTCCGGAGCCGGTGGTTCCCGCGATGATGAGGTGCGGCATGGAGGCGAGGTCTGCGACCATCGGAGCGCCGGAGACCGTTTCCCCGAGCGCGAGCGGGATGCGGGCGCGCGAGTTCTGAAAATCGGCGGACTCCAGGATGTCGCGCAGCGTAACGATGGAGCGCTTCAGGTTGGGTACCTCTATCCCGATGGCCGCTTTTCCCGGAATGGGCGCCTCGATGCGCACGCTTGCCGCCGCCAGGTTTAACGCTATATTGTCCTGCAATGCAACCACGCGCGAGAGTCTGATCCCGGGCGGCACCATCACCTCGTACTGGGTGATCACCGGGCCGCGGCAGATATTGGTGACGCGCGCCTCAATCCCAAACTCGGAGAATGTTTGCTCAAGCTGCTTCGCGGTATTTTGCATATGCGCCCGCGTGTCTTCATCTATTTGGGCAATGGATTTTACGAGCAGGGCTGCGTCCGGCTTTCTGTAGGGTATGGGCTTTGCGTGGATGCGTTTTGGCGGATTCAAAGCGCCGGTGAATTTTTCGCTGCCTGTGTCCCGCGCCTGCGTGTGGGCAGCGTCCGGAATTGAAAGTGATTCCTCCGGTTCTGTCATTGCGAGTGCAGCGAAGCAATCCGGTGCGCGCTCTTCTGCGGGCGGTTCTTTGTATGAAATCATTGCGTTATCCGGCGCAAGAACCATATTGACCGCAAAGCCGTTTACTGGGGGAGAGTCGTCTTTAACAGGCGCGTCTGTTACGCCGACGGCGGCAGGCGCGCTGTCTTCGGTGAAATACGAAACGTCGGCACAGGGTTCATCCGGCAGCGCGCAGTCAGCGGCGAATTTTTGCAAATACGCATCCTCGTCGGGGGGGGCGGTATCGCTGTCATCTTCGGGGAAAATATTTCCCAGTGGAAATTCCGCAGGCTGCGCTGCCGCAGGCAGGACGTCCGGCGCAAGCGGCTGTACAACGCTTGCGAAGTAACCGGACGGCGTATCCTTCTCCGATGTGTCCGGGCTCTCTACAATGAGTCTGGTGAAAAAGGGGACGCGCTCTGCGTTGTGCGCGCGTTCACAAAATGCGCGGAGTGCCGCTCGTTCGTTCGCGCGTTCATCCGGCGGCGCAGGCTGCGGATATGCGCGCTCGTCAGGCACCCAAACGCTTTCAATGGGCCGCTCGGCGGCTTGTGTGCGCTCGTGTATCGGCGCTGTCGCTCGTTCGTCTGTGTTTGGCGGCCGGGTATGCGCCGCTTCGTATTCGGCGCGTTCCGGCTCTGTGTGCGTCTGCTCGCGGAATGCGCGCTCGTCAGGCACCCAAACGCTTTCAATGGGCCGCTCGGCGGCTTGTGTGTGTCCGTGTATGGGAGCAGGCTCTGTATTATGCGCGTGTTCGGGAAATGCGCGTTCGTCCGATGGCCAGGCGCGTTCGCGTTTGCTTGTTTGCTCATCGGGCAGCTCGATGTTTATGCCTTTACCCCCGAAAGGGGGCCAAGGGTACGGGTCTGTAGCGAGATTGTCCGGCTTCCAGGCGTATCCGTGTATTGGCGCAGGCTGCTCGTATACGCGCGTTGTTTCGTGTCCGGTATATTTATGTATCGGGGCGGATCGTTCTGTGTTGTGCGCGTGTTCGCGGTATGCGCGCTCATCGGGCGTCCGGGCGTACCCGGCGTCTGCGCGTTCATCCGATGGCCAGGCGTACTCATCCGCGTCTGGCGATACGGCGCGCGCGCGGAGTTTTTGGGCGCGCAGGAGATCCCGCCGGATTGATCCATGAATGGCTCTGCCCGGTCTTTCCGTAAAGGTCTCTGTATATCCGAAAGGATGGGGCGCCTCGCCGGCGAGAGCATATTCCGCATCCGGGATTTTTTCCAGAATTCCGAGCGCGCGGACAAACAAAAATACGCACAGCGCCATGCCGCCGATTCCCGTGAGCCATAATGCCGTTTTACCGCCATAGAGATATACCGGACGTGTAATCGACTCGCCGACGCTGCCCACGAGGCCGCCTGTGGACGGATCGGAGCCCGCCGCGAGCAGGAAAAAAGCGACCGGCAGAAGAAAGACAAGCGGGGCGATGGGCATAAGTGGCTCTGCGTTTTGATTCTGGAGGCTGACTCGGGTGGCGTAGGCGAATAAAAACACAGGAAAAAACCAGGCCGCTTTGCCGAATGCCGCGAGCAGCACAGGAGCCGGCCAGAGTACTTCGCCCGCGAGCACTCCAATCAAACCTGCCGCAATAAACAATGCCACCCAGCCCTGCCAGCTTTGTTTTCTGTATCCCATGCCGCCGCCTTATAAAGGTACTTCATCCTTATCGGTGTTTTGGGCAAGGGATTAAAGAATGATGATCCACAGGAGGGCGGCAGCCAGGCAGTACCAGCCGAAGAGATGGAAATTGCCCGACTTCAGGAAGCGCACCAGCAATATGAGCGCAAGCAGTCCAAAAACGAAAGAGGAAAGAAAGCCCGCGATATGGTAGGCGGGGATAAAGAGCGCGCCCGGGTATGAGACCGTAAGGGTACTTGCCGCCATGTCTGCCGATGCAGAACCGTGTACAAGCGTATAGATCTGGAGCAGGAGCGCGCCCGCCAATGCGGGAATGAAGATCAGGAAAGAGAATACGCCCGCGTTTTCGCGCCGCAAGCCGGTAAGCCGCGCGGCGGAGATGGTCAAGCCAGAGCGCGAGAGCCCGGGCAGAATCGCTGCCGCCTGCGCGAGGCCAATGATGAGAGCATCCAGCGCTGTCGGGATGGTTTTTCCCGAAATAATTTGCGGATCACTCTGCGCCTCTCCCGCTTTTTTGCGCTGCGTCCATTCGGAGACGAGCAGGATAACGCCGGTACAGCCGAGAAGCAACGCAACCACATCCGGGCGCTGCGTGATCTCTTCCGCCTGGGTATGAAAAAGCAGTCCGGCAACCGCAATGGGGATCGTGGCCAGCAGCACCAACCCAAACAGCCGGAGCGGTGCATACGTACAGAGAGCCGCGCGTCCATTCGCGCGCATTTCCGGAATGACCGTTAGCGGGGAAAGAAAAACGGAAAAAACCTCGCGCGCGAATACGATCAGCACCGCGCCCAATGTACCGAGGTGAAAGACCACTTCGGTGAAGGGATCCATGGATGCGGAACCGGGCAGGATGAGTTCGCCTAAGAGAACCAGGTGTCCGGAGGAGCTGATGGGCAGAAATTCGGTGACGCCCTGAATCGCGCCGAGGAGGATACCTTCAATAACGCCCATGATGTTCCCCCGCACAAAATATAGCAAGATTGCGTCGAAAAGAACTTATAGCAGAGCCTGTGCTTTCCGATTATCGGGATAACAGAATACACGCTGGGGACAAGGCATGGTTCGGAGAATTTTTTTTACGATATATATGTGCGTTTTCGCTCTGCGGCTTTTTGCCGAGTACCCGACTCTGGAAGCGCCGAGCCTTTCGGTGCAGGTTGATCTCCTGCAGCGCACCTACTATATCAACGAACCCATTCCGGTTTATATGACGGTGGTCAACACGAGCGCGGAACCGGTGCGCTTCAGTCTCGCGCAGCAGATTTTCCTCAACTTTGATTTTCGCGTCCGCAGTTTGCAGGATATGCAGGTGAAGGAGCGCGACGACTGGCAGCTCCATAAGCTCGCGTCCCGTCAGGATATTTTGCAGGCAGAAGCGGCGCGCAGTATTACGCTTGCCCCGGGCGAGCGTTTTGGGCGGGTTATTGATATTGCCGAGTGGCTGCGCCTTATTGATCCCGGGGTGTATGAGCTGACCGGATATTTCTGGATGTACCCCCAGCGCGCGAGCTACGATTACCGCTACGAGTCCAACCGCAAGCGCTTTTTGCTCGAAGCCCCGCGCGAGGTGGTCGAAGCCATAGCGCTTGAAAAAGCGACGCAGAGCGAGACCGAAGTTAAGCGTATGTCCGCCGATGAGACCGTCGATTATATCATCTCCGCGAAGCGCCGCGGCGACTGGGATGCTTACTTCCGCTTTATGGATCTCACGCGCCTGATTAACGTTTTCCATCAATACCGCGCGCGCTATGTTGCCGCCGATCTCGCGTCGCGCTCCTCGGTTATGGACGATTTCAAAAATTTCCTGCGCGCCTTCCCCTCGGAGCAGATCGACCATCATTTTGTGCAGAATGTCACCGTTACCCGCGACGAAGCCACCCTGAACGAGAGCGCGAAGGTGGAGTGCATGATCGTGTACCGCACAGGCCAGCTTGTGGAGCGCAAAATCTACCATTTTTCGCTCTACCGCAAACTTGACCGCTGGTACGTCGACAGCTATTACGTTATTAACAAGTAGACGCGCTTGCCTTTGATCCCGATTTCTCGCTATTTTCGAGTATGGAGAGATGTCCGAGTGGTTGAAGGAGGCGGTCTTGAAAACCGTTGAGCGCAAGCTCCGGGGGTTCGAATCCCTCTCTCTCCGCTCGCGGATGAATAGGATTTTTGTCCGTTTGTCTTTATATAGAGTTTTGGAGAGGTGCTCGAGTGGCTGAAGAGAGCTGCCTGCTAAGCAGTTGAACTCGTAAGGGTTCCGAGGGTTCGAATCCCTCCCTCTCCGAATTGGTTTGCGGTAATTCAAGCGTGTGTATATTGGTGGCAGATAATGCGAATCCTGGCTATCTTTGCGTACTTTCCGGCAATCGGGTGGTTTTTTCCCATGTTTCTGGCGGCGAAAAACAGCCTGTGCCAGTACCATGCCAAGCAGGGCTTCACCGCCTTTGTGTTTTTCACCCTCTGTTCCGCCGTCTCGTGGCTCGTGAGTCATTCAATACCGGATTTTATGCGTTTTTTTGAATTATCGCTCTATGGAGCGAGTATTATTCTGTACGTCATGCTTTTGGCGTGGGGGATCATGGCTGCGGCGCGCAATCTCGAAAAACCGCTCCCGATTGTCGGGAAACGAGCCGCGAACCTTCCATTATAGCCTATAAGCACGGCGCGAATGTGCCTTTAGCTCAGTCTGGATAGAGCGTTGGATTGCGGTTCCAAAGGTCGGAGGTTCGAATCCTCTAAGGCACGCAAGGGTTTTACAGGCGGGGTTTGCGCCATTAGCTCAGCTGGATAGAGCGTTGGATTCCGGTTCCAAAGGCCGGGGGTTCGAATCCCTCATGGCGCGCATATACCCGAACGCTTCGCGTTTTTACCCAATGCTCAAAAACAGACTCGCCGTTGTGAAATAAATCAGAAGCCCGGTGATGTCCACAATGGTGGTCAGCGCCGGGCTGGCGATGACCGCCGGATCGCATTTGAACCAGGACGCTATAAACGGAAGAAGCGCACCGATGATCGTGGCCGTGATCACCTGCAGGCAGAGCGCGACCGATATCGATAACCCAACAAGCGCGAGCGAGGCGTCGGGGGGCATGGTGGAACCCCCGCCGAATATTATAACGCGAAGATACGCTATCACGCCCAGAAGCAGACCCAGGAGCAGGCCAACGCGGAATTCCTTCACGAGCACAAACAGGGCGTCGCGTGGCGAGATTTCCTTCAGCGCCAGGGCGCGAATCACAAGGGTGGACGCCTGGCAGCCGGTGTTGCCGCCCGAGTCCGCAAGCATGGGGATAAAGGCCGCGAGAATGGTAAATTCCGCGAGTATCTTTTCATAGCCCTGAATAATTAATCCGGACACAAGACCCAGCACCGCAAGCGCGGCGACCCATATCGAGCGGTTTGTGAAATGCTTCCATGACGAGGTGCGCATATACACGCCGGTTTCGTGGCTTCCGGCAACCGCGACGAGTTTTTCAATATCCTCGGTTTGCTCCTGGGTGATAACGTCGATGGCGTCGTCGCAGGTGATGATGCCCACCAGCGCCCCCTCCGCGTCCACCACCGGAATGGAGAGCAGATCGTAGAGGCGGATCTTGCGCGCGGCGTCTTCCTGATCGTCGTGCGCGCGCGTGAAGATGGTATCGGTATACATAATTTCCTCAACCGTTTCGCTGCGTTTTGCGACGATCAGATCCTGCAGGGACACGGAACCGAGCAGCCGCCGCTGCCTGTCGATCACATACGAATAGTAAATCATTTCCTTGTCGAGCGCCTCGTTGCGGAGATGCTCGATTGCCTGCGCCGCCGTTATATTCGCGGAGAGGGTCGCATAGTCCGAGGTCATCACCGCTCCGGCGGTTCCTTCTTCATAAGAGGAGAGGCGGCGGATATCTTCGCGTTCCGCCTGGGCGAGCGCGGGCAGGATGTCCTCGCCCTCTTCTTCGGGGAGGCGCTTAAAAAGGTCGGCGCGGTCGTCGGGCGCCATATCGGTCAGGATGTGCGCGATCTCGCGGCGCTTCAACTGCTGCAGGAGCAAACGCTGCTGCTCAAAATCCAGAAAGCTGAATATCTCCGCCTGCTCCTCGCGCGGACACAGCAGGAGAATCTCGCGGAGTTTGTCGGGCGTAAGCGCGGCAATGCACTCCGCTACGACGGCGGGCGTTGTATCCGCGCAAAATTCCTGGATTGCCTTTGTTTCGCCGCTCTCCAGAAACTCAAGGACGTCGGGGGTGAGGAGGGAATCCATCATACGCGCCTCTTTGGGATTAAAATTCCGTACAAAGCACAAAGGTAGGTATAGGCAGAACGCGGAGGGCAAATAATAATGAAGAATTTAAGAATTTTTATGATGGCTGTATCACGGCGCGAGGGGATTGAGAGCATTTGCGGCTGGAATCTTTTTCGGAATGGACGCGATTTTGGGCGTCTTTGCGTACAGATTGGATGACGATAACCTACGGTTGCTTCGCATCAGAGTTCAGCTGCCGGAACACGCCAGACCGTCCTTGACAACCGCGCGCGGACGTATACACTATGATTCGGCAAGGGTATAGGAGGACGAAGCAATGGCGCAGAATCGTGAAGAACAATTTATGCGTATGGTGATCGACGCGGCGGTGCAGAATGTGCATAACGGGCTTGGCGGACCCTTTGCGGCGATGGTCGTGAAGGGGGACGAGGTTGTCGCGATGGGTACCAACCAGGTGACGACCACAAACGATCCGACCGCGCACGCGGAGATCAGCGCGATACGCGCCGCCTGTACCAAACTCGGGAGTTTTCAGCTTTCCGGGTGCGAGATATATACAAGCTGTGAACCCTGCCCGATGTGCCTCGGAGCGCTCTACTGGGCGCGTCCCGATCATATTTATTTTGCCGCGACCAGGCAGGACGCCGCCGCATCCGGCTTTGAGGATTCTTTCATTTACGACGAGGTGGGGCTGGAATTCGGCAGCCGAAATATAGCGACGGATCATGTACTCGGCGGCGAGGGACGCCGCCCCTTTGACGCCTGGGATCAAAAAGAAGACAAGGTGCGCTATTGAGCGGGTGCTCCATTCGGGAAGCGTGGTACGCGCTTGTGCTTGCGGCGGGATTTTCGAGCAGGGCGGGCGCGTTCAAACCGGCGCTTCCGCTTGCGGGCCGCGCGGTTTTGCATCGCGTTCTGGACGCATTCGCGCCTGTGGTCGATGGCGTGTTTGTGGTAACGGGGCATGAGCGCGCGCGCGTTGAAAATCTGGTTGCCGAATGGATCGCGGAATATACGGAATATAATGGAGCGGAGCGCGCCGCATCGTTTTGCGCGCGGACGGTTTATAATCCCGATTACGCGAAGGAGATGATGACCTCGGTACTCGCGGGCGCGCGCGCTGTGCCACGCGGATCCTTTCTGTTTATTGTGCCGGCGGATTATCCGCTCATCACGGCGGAGGTTACGCGCGGTTTGCGAAACCATGCGCTTCGCGCCGAGCTGCATCGGGATGGTGAAAAGCCGGACGTTTTCATTCCGCGCCATAATGGAAAGAACGGACATCCCGTGCTGCTTGCGCCGGAGAGCCTCGCGGCATTACAGGCTTCCGCGAGCCCATCCCTGAAAGAGTTTCTTTCCGCGCGGCGCAGAGTATATATTGATGTAGATAACGCGGGGGTGCTTGAGGATCTCGACACCCCGGAGGATTATGCGCGGATCGAAAAAATGCTGCGCGAGAAGGATTGTATATGAACAATATAAATTCCGGCGAGGTATTTGAGTCTCTTGTCGCGATGCGCAGTCAGGGGCGGCCGGTCGTTCTGGTGACAGTCATTTCCAAAGAAGGGCATGGTCCCGCAGCGCCCGGCGCGAAAATGGTGGTGGGTGCGGATGGCCGGATCGCGGGTACCATCGGCGGCGGCAACCTTGAGTATCTGGCGGTAAAAAAAGCGCAGGAGCTTCTCGCGGCGGCGCATCCCGAGCCGCTCTATGAGGTGTACGACGTTGGTGCCAATGATGAGGTATGCAGTACCCTTGCCGCTCCCACAGGGGGTAAAGGCACAGGTGCTCACTCGGACGTCTGCGATGAGACGTGCGCAAAGCGGCCGCGTGCCGAGCGCGCGCAGGCGACCGGGATGATCTGCGGCGGCAGGGCGAGTCTGTTTTTTGAACGGTACGGCGGCGGAGAAAATATGGTTGTGTTCGGCGCGGGGCATATCGGCTGCGCGTTGGCGCGCGCCTTGCCCGGGCTGGGCTATGGCCTGACCGTTATCGACAGCCGCAAGGAATATATAGAAGGGTTTCCGGGCGCGGCGCGCAGCATCTGCCACGATTACGGGCAGTCTTTTGAGGGGCTCGCCATTCCGCCGAATCCCTGGGTTGTTATCGCCACGCATACGCATACCCTGGACTATGCGGTTCTGGAGCAGGTATATAAGGCGCGCTGGAATCCACGCTACATAGGGTTGGTGGCTTCGCGTAAAAAACGCGCCCTCTTTCTTTCGCGCCTCCGCGAGGCCGTACCCGATGCGGATACATCGATGCTCTATATGCCCGCCGGTTTGGATATTGGCGGAACGGGACCCGACGAAATCGTGATTTCTATTTTGAGTGAGATTCAGTCGCTTAGGTTTAACCGGACAATTCTGAGGCATATGAGGGACTGAGATGAAGCTGCGCTTCCGCCAGGGGAAAGAGGCTGCGGATTATGCTGACGCATGAAAAAATCGCTGAAGCAATAGAAAAGGCCGCGAGGGAATTTCCGCTGACAAAGGCGGATTATTTCGGCTCGTATGCCAATAAACAGGCGACGGAGAAAAGCGATTTGGATTTGCTTGTCGAGTTTGAGGAACCGGTTGTATCTATCCTTGTCATTATAGGGTTGAAGCAATATCTGGAAGAAATATTGAGAATATCGGTCGATGTGATTCACGCGCCGCTGCCGGAAGGGACAATCATAGAAATTGAAAAGACGGTAAGTGTATTATGAAAAAACGGGAAAGGATTATTCTGACAAAGATTCTCGAGGAATCATGCGCCTTGTCCCGAATGCTGACAGATACCGATGAAGCAGCTTTTCTCGTAAACGATGAAAAAATGCGGGCTGTGAGTATACGCATCAGCGGAAATCCCGGTTTTCAAAAAAGAAATCGAGGAGATGCTGGAGCAAAATGAAACTGATTGAGGTTGCGCTTCCGCTCGAAGTCATCAACGCCGAATCCGCCCGCGAAAAATCCATACGCCACGGGCATCCCTCCCCCCTGCACTTGTGGTGGGCGCGCCGCCCACTGGCCGCCGCGCGTGCCGTGATCTGGTCGAGCCTTGTGGACGACCCCTCAAGCCATCCCGACGAGTTTCCCACCGAGGAAGCGCAGAACAAAGAGCGCGAACGGCTTTTCAGGATTCTCTCCGAACTGGTGAAATGGGAAAATTCCAATAATCAGGAAGTGCTGAACGCGGCGAAGGTCGAAATAATGAAATCCGCCCGCCCTGCTCGATCCCTTTGCGGGCGGCGGCTCGATACCGCTTGAAGCACAGCGGCTCGGGCTGGAAGCCCACGCCGACGACTTAAATCCCGTTGCCGTGATGATTAACAAAGCGATGATTGAGATACCGCCAAAGTTTGCGGGGCAGCCGCCCATAAACCCTGACGCAAAAAACAAAACGGATTATTCCGGAGAGTGGAAGGGCGCGCAGGAACTCGCCGAGGACGTGCGTTACTATGGCGAGTGGATGAAAAAGAAAGCCTTTGAGCGCATCGGGCATTTATATCCAAAGGTGCAAGACGAACATGGGCGGGAACATACCGTTTTGCGTAGACCTGTACACACAGTATGCTTTTAATGAAATGAAGTTCGGCGAGGCGGATGTGCTGGCGCGGGCAAAGAATACATCTGTGGAGAAACTCGCGGGGCGCGGGGCTCTCCACGCGCACAAGGGCGTTGTTCGTTTGCTTGCGCGGGAGGAAATTCCCGAAAAGACCGACAAAGAAATCATCTGGCTGCTTGCCCAGCAGCTTACCCGCGCAATGGAAAAAGACGGCGTGGTGGGCGCGGCGAAAATAGCCGCCGATATATTTACATCCGAACCGGAGCAGGCAAAGGATCTGGCGTATCGTTTATTCACCATCGCGGAACGCAAGGGCTGGGCGCAGGAAGCATACGCCTATAATTCGCTTGTTATCTCGTGGCAGGACGTTCAGGAAAAGGCGGCGGAGCTACAGACGCAAAAACGCAGCGCAGAGCAAATGACATTTCTTAAGTAAGCAGAACAATGCGTAAAGGCATATTTTCCGTCATTGTTTATGCCTTTACCCCTTTACACCCTGTACCCACAGGGCATAAATGGGTGCCAAGGGGCAAGGGTACGAGCGCAATCCATTTTTGCATATTTTCGATCTTCTGTTGTGTGCCGCTTTTTGTCATAATAGCTAATGTATGCGCACCGCGTAAAAGCTCTTCCAAAGCGCCGAATCTTCCTTTATACTGAATTTTGTCGCGGAGGAAAGATGATTCGTTTTATCGTCAATGATCAGCCTGTGGAAACCAATGAGCCTGCCGGTAAGGTGCTTCTGGATTATCTGCGCCGCGACGCCCGTATGACGGGTACGAAGGAGGGCTGCAAG
>JAITCI010000002.1 GCA_031283155.1 Spirochaetota bacterium
CTTGCAGCCCTCCTTCGTACCCGTCATACGGGCGTCGCGGCGCAGATAATCCAGAAGCACCTTACCGGCAGGCTCATTGGTTTCCACAGGCTGATCATTGACGATAAAACGAATCATCTATATTTCTTTCCATAATACATACATGAATCCTGGATTCCCATCGGGCGAGAACATTCGGAAAATATGGTGTTTTCCTATAGTTCTATAGAGTATAGAACTATGAGATTCTTGTCAAGAAAATAAATCAATAGTTCAATAAGAGGTGCATATATGAGGTATATAAACGATGAGCAGCGGGCAAGATTTGAGGCTCATTCTGGGCGAAAGAATCCGGTTTTACCGGAAGCAGCGGCAGCTCTCGCAGGCGAGTCTTGCGGGAAAAGCGGATATTTCCATTACTTTTCTGAGCAATATAGAACGGGGCATCAAGTATCCCACATCAGACACCCTGTCGAGCATAGCCGCCGGGCTGGGCGTGGAGGCCTACCAATTATTCCGGCAGGATTCCGGCGACGAATATCAGAATCTGCTGGATCGCTTCAAGAAAGACATCACAGAGAATGTGTTGAAAACGCTGGAGACTGTTTATAAGGCGTATGAGAAATAGGCGAAATTTTATTTTTCTGTAAAATTTTCTTTGTTGTTATGCACAACCTGATCCGCAAGCTCGGCAAGATGAGGTGCCGCCGCCTTGCTTATTGCAAGCCCTGATTTTTCATTAAGCGCGGCGATGACTTCATTAAAACACGAGACAGCCGTATCATAGTTTGTACAAGCGTCCATGATGGGCAATGTTTCTGAATATGTTTTTACCCATGTTCGCGCCCTCTCTGTGTAGTCATTAACCAGAGTAACGTACCTGCTGTCGGCATATATCGTGTTGGGGTTATTGGGGGCATGAAGCCTGCGCCCATACCGGATACGCTCTTCTATTTTGGAGCAGGCATCGTCAATCACCTGTATACATTTTTCAATTTTTTCTTTCGTTTTTTCAAATTCCGAAAGCTCTTTTTTAAACCTCGATTCCCGGAGTATCAGCCCCTCCGGAGATTCATTGGCATAGGCGGGATTGAGAAGATATATTTTGTTGGCAATATCTGTCAGTTCTTCAATATGATCAGAAACTTCTCCGATTAAATCCGTAACTGTATATATATCGTTCAGTATATTTTGCTCCTGCGAATTTCTTTCGTATACAGCCCTGTTGGAATAGCCCATACCAGGCGCTCCTTTTATTTTTTACTGTACTATATACTATAGCACACATTCGCGGTTTTGCCAATAATGCAGTGTTCCAATTTGTATACGAAAGACGCCCAAAAGCGCGCCCATTCCGAAAAAAAGACTTGAGTCCAATCGCGTAGTATATTTGCGTAGGACATTTATGTAGAGGGGTTTTCCATGAGCAATGCCGCCATAGTTAACGACGCGAATTTTCAGAGCGAGGTTTTGGAATCAGCGCTTCCGGTGCTTGTTGATTTTTGGGCGCCCTGGTGCGGCCCCTGCCGCGCCCTCGCTCCCACTATAGATGAGATCGCCGGTGAATGTGCCGATAAATTAAAGGTGCTGAAGCTGAATGTGGATGAGGCGCCTGGTGCCGCCGAAAATTATCAGGTGATGAGCATCCCCACCCTTCTCCTGTTTAAGGGCGGCCTGGTCATAGAGCGCATCGTGGGGGCGCAGCCCAAGGATCGCCTGCTCGCGCTGATCCGCCCGCATCTTGGGTAGTCCGGTGTATGTGTATGCAGGACAGAGGAACGCCATGAAACGGATCGCGCGCCTTATTTTTTCTTTTATAACTGTATGCGGCGGGCTTTTTGTATACGGATGCTTTCTGAGCGTCATCGCCCCGCAGATCATCTACGGCGAAGATATGGCGGATGATACCTGGCGGCCAAACCGCGCGGCCGCGGCAAATACCGCAACCGGCTCCTCAGCGAGGGGCGCGTCTTCGGCAGCGCAAATTTCTTCCCGCGCGTCCGCCGCCGCGAACACGCCCACAACCCAGCAGATCGAATTCTGGCGCGACACCATGCTCTTTGGTACGCCCCTCCAAAAGGAAGACGCGCTGAAGGCCATGCAAAATTTCCGGGCGCGCGAGGTGGACGCGATCCTGCTTGAGTCGCTCCCCAGGGAAGCCGAGGGCGCAAACCAGCGCCGCATCATCCAGCTCCTGCATGAGCGCCAGGTGGCGGGCGCGCTCCGCCCCCTTGAGGAAGCGCTGCAAAAAGCGGAGACTCCCGAAACGAAGGGTTCCGCGATTGGCGCGCTCGCGAAGTTCAAAGACAAATCAAGCCTTCCGATTATCCTGACCTACGTTACCAACAGCGATACGATGATACAGCAGGAGGCGATTCGCGCCATCGGCATGATAGGGGATCCCGCGCCCGCAGCGCAGCTCCTCGAGATGCTGGATTCCCTGCCATCCTCGGCCGATCTGCGCCACGATCTCGTGAACGCGCTCGGTGAGCTGAAATACGCGCCCGCCTACGACAGCCTGCGCGCCTGCGCCATGAATGCCGCGAATGGGCGGTACCTGCGCGCCTTCGCGATCACCGCGCTCGGCAAGATCGCCGACAAGCGCATCATTCCCGATTTTCTCAAATTACTGAACGAGGAAAAAATGCCGGAACTCAAGCTGCGCGTGGTCGCGGCCTTTGGCGAGATGCCCACAGCGGAAACGATTCCGGCGATTCAAAGCGCGATGGCGGACGGCGACGAGACGGTGCGCATCGCCGCGATCCGCGCGGCTGGACGCACGCGCGACAAGGAACTCGCAAAGGCGGTTCTGTACCGCTTCCGCTACGACAACGAGGCGCGCGTTATGCTTGCCTCTGCGGAGGCGCTCCAGGAAATCGGGCAGCCCGATCTGCCCGCGCTGATCATGCAGCGCTTTGAGTCCGCGCGCGATACCGCGATCATGTCCGGCTTTGTCGGCATCCTGAAAAAATGCCCGCCCCAGCCGCAGGCCGCAGGGATATTGCGCAAGAAGCAGGACGAAAATAAATTCTCCAAATTGAAGGACGAGATTCAGGATCTCCTGAACCTGTGGGGGATAGGCGAAGCACCGGCAGCCGCGCGCCCCGAGCAGACGCGCGTTTCCTCCGCGCAGGCCAGCAGCCAACCACAAATTCCGAACAGGGTTTTTATAACGGAGTAGCTTTTTTTGTGGGGACAGTTGCCGCATACCGAATCAAACGCGCGTCTCAAATGAAAACCTCAGCGCTCTGCCGCTCCGCGCTTAACCAAACGTACTTTCCCTGTAATTGCGCGTTCCGCGCAAAAAAAAGGGCTGCCCCTCGCGGGACAGTCCCCAATGCTTAAAGGTACAGCCTCCTCAATGCAATTCTCTCCCTATTGCATACCGGGCATATTATGTAGACGGCCGGGTGCTGGATGTGCTATACACAACACCAAAGGTACCGCTGGTCGCGCCGCTATATCCTGTCACAGTAATAGTGACCGTTCCGGTGCTGTTGGCGGTAAAACTCTGCGGCGAACTCCAGCCGCTATCGACGCTGCTGAATATTGACGTCCCGCTGCTCGTATACCTGGCGCTTACCATTACGTCCACTGATTTAGTGCCGTTGCCCTGATAGCTGTCGTTCCACCAAATACGGTAGGTTGTGCCGCTCGTGACATTCATTGTGTACTGCACTCCTCCTGACACAAGGCTCCCGTTAGCCCAAACCCCTGCGGTGAGCTGATTATTGGGAGGGGGAGGAGCAGGGGGAGTGCCGCCGGTACCCCCGCCCAGGATGTCAATAAAGTTGTTTGCCGCAGTTTGAACCGTTGGAAAGAATGTTCCCAGCGACAGACTACAGTCCATCACAAGAACGACGCCTATGTTTTTGCTGATGTCTTCAGAAGCGCTGGAATCCTCCAGGTCAGTGACATAGGTTAGACCGCCATTACGGCTTACCTGCGCCTGGATTGACTGGACAAAACACTCAGTTCCATTATAGACAAATTTGAGGTTATTGAAGGGAAGCGAAACCTTTTGAACGCCGTTTATTGTGACAAGCTGGCCTGTGATGGGGTTGTCAAAGGAAACATAGGTCGGCGTTCCGGTCACAGTAAAAACAGGAACCGCGCCCGGCACGGCGAGGTCATACACCATGTCTCCATATACGTCTTCCGTATATACGGTCGAAGAACTCAGTGTCGGCTTTGCGGTGACAGTCAGCTTGATCTTCTTTGGATCGCTTTCGGGGGCATACGCCGGATTTGTGATCAGCCGCATATTTTTGGAAGACGCAAGAACGCTGTCCGCTATGTCTTTGAATATGGTGTTGAGTTGGGATGGATCACTTGTAGCCCTGTACTGTCCGCCCTGCACAAGTTTCTCCATATCGGTCTGGACGAGCTGCTCACCGCCGGGAACCTCAAACCCTATGGCGTAGGTAGTCAGGCCGGGTACCTCCCCCAGGAGCGCTTGCGCCTTAGTATACACCTGCGAAGTCGTTACATACACCGGCGGCGCTTCCTGCTGCCAGAGCCAGCTTGAGCCGTTATCGGCGCCATCCGTAAATGTGACGATAAAGGTTTTGTCAAACGCGGGCAGACCGGTTTGATTGAACATCGGTATCGCTTTGGAGACCGCATAGCACAATGCTGTTTGGTCTACATTGTTATTGGCGGCATTGATAAATGATGTTGCGGTTTGCAGATTGGCGCTCAAGGGCAAAGTATTGACTGTGCTGTTAAAGGTTATTGCCCCAACATAGACGTTCCCGCCGGTACTGCTCTGCGGCGGATTTATAACGCCCTGCGAACTCGAAGACGAAATGGATGAGCTGGATGATGAACTCGAAGACGAAATGGATGAGCTGATGGACGAACTGGAACTCGAAGATAAGCTGGAGGATGAACTGATGGACGAGCTGATCGACGAGCTGCTGCCGCCGATGACAAAGGTGTGCCAGCCTACGTTAGTGACCACGCCCGGAGAGATAATATTCCATTCTGCCTCGGTATACACAGCGTTGGCGCCAAAACCCGGTTTGCGCACATACGTCTTGTCTTGCCCGAGCATTCCGGTCGACGCCGCCGGAACCCTGTCCACAACTGTATTGCCATTATAGAGCGCGACGCGCTGATTTTGGGTAAAGGATACAATACGCCCGCCCGCCGTGGTGTTCGCGTAGGCAATGGTGACGCCCCTTGCGTTGGCGGCGGATAATACATCGTAATGCGCTTCCGCATGCGCGAGAACATAGGTACCGCCTGCGGGAATGGTGACGCCTGAGCCAAATTCGTACAGATACGAGCCTTCGCCTGTGTTTCCTGCGGCGGGTTTGGCATCAGCGCTCGTAACGTGTACTGCCAATGCCCATCCGCTTAAATTAAAGGCCGCTTGGGTGGGGTTATAGAGTTCGATGTACTTGTTGTTTCCCGACGGTCCCACTATGGCAATCTCAGATATAAAAATTGTGGATGTGGATGGCACCGAACTTCCCCCGCCCGACGAGGAACTTATCGAAGAGGAACTTGAAGATGAGCTTGAACTGGACGGACTTGAACTCAAAGACAGGGTTGTCGCGTACGCAAGCCCTGAAAAATTGCCTGAAATAGTATAATTACCGGCGGATTGAAATACGTACGCATTAACCCAATAGTAATATGTCGTATTCGCCTGTAACCCGGTATGGGTATATGACGTCCCTTGAACCTGGGAAAGACTGGATGCAGAGCCAAAAGATGTTGTGGTGCTGTAGCGCACCTCATAGCCGGTAGCCCTCGGTACGGCAGGCCAGGATACACGAATGCTGTCCGCCCCCAGCGCAACCGCGCTGACGCTGCTCGGCGCACCAGGAGGATCAGGCGCAGGAACCTCATCGTCTTCGCCGCACCCGGCCATTCCCGGGGCAATCCCAATGATAAAAATGAAAAAAATTGCGCATAAATACTTCACTGTAACCTCCTCTTGATAAGGCGCATTGCGCCTTTTGGGTATGCGCTGCCGCGCAGCTTTTCCCAGCTTTCCCGCATATTTTACCCACGGGAATCCGGAAAAATCAACAATTAAGCGATGATAATCAACAATTCGTTGGTTGTCAACGGATTTATAGCCTGTATAGTGGTTTTATTGGGCTGTATTGGTGTACATAGGTAAACACATGGCGAGTCTTCGTGATATACTGGCAAATAACCTCAAAAAATACCGCCATGAAAGAGGCATAACGCAGGCGAAACTGGCCGAAAAGGCCGGAATTTCAACCCAATTCATAGCCATGATAGAGCTTTCGCGTCAGTTCCCAAGCCCCGAGGTGCTGGATCAGATCGCCGCAGCCCTTGAGATAGAGGCGTATCAGCTTTTTTGGGTGCCGCCTTCCCCGGAGGACGCCATGGAACGGCTGCATCGCGATATCGTGCGCGATATTCGGCAGGTATGCGATGAGGTTATGGAAAGAGCCATCGACAATACGCGCAGGTGAGTGGCGCAAATCCTTCACTCACCAAATACAGGGTACGCCATAAAGACCGAATTGAGAGTCCCGGGAAATTACGTGCATATTTTCGGAGATAGCCGCTGCAACAAGCATCCGGTCAAACGGATCGCGATGAAAAAATGGCAGGGATTCCACCTGCATCAGGTGTTCCTGTAAAATTGGGAGCAGTTTGAAACCGTTTGCAGACGCAATACTGAAAAATTCAGGCACGCCCCCTTCAAGCTGTAATTTCCCAATGCTGATTTTTATGGAAATTTCCCAGGCGGAAACAATGCTTACAAAAGACTCATTTTCAGGGTTACAGATCACATTTCGAACGGTCATGGGTAATTCATGGGAATCCAACGCGAGCCAGAGAATGGCATGCGTATCCAGAAGAATTCTCATTCCATATACTCTTTGAAATCCTCAAGCGGGGCGTCAAAATCATCGGCCATTTGTATTTTGCCTTCCCAACCGCCCGGCTTGGGCATTTTTCGGGCAGGTTCTGCGGTGATGACAAACGGTATGCGGCGCTGCCTGACGGCCTGGCGTAAAAAAATGTTGATAGCGGTGGTCATATCAAGCCCCATCGATTCAAAAATGCTTTGCGCTTGATTTTTTATTTCACTATCCACGCGGACGTTAATGTTTGCGGCAGACATAAATCCTCCTGGAACATATACATAACACACCATGCGCATAATATCAACATTTTTGCCTTCTACTCCTGGAGCATCTTCCACGCAGGTTCGCGCGCGAAGGGCGAACGCACAAAATATGGGGTCGGATCAATCGCGCAGTTGCCGGCGCGGAGTTCGTAATGCAGATGCGGCCCGGTGGAGAGACCGGTTGTACCCACAAGACCGACTATATCGCCCGTGCGCAGGCGCGCGCTGGGCTTCGCGCGAAACGCGGAGAGGTGCATAAAGCTGGAGTAGATCCCAAAGCCGTGATGCACAACAACCATATTGCCGCTCGTGATCGTCGTATCGGCAAAAACGACCATGCCCGGCCAGGGGGCGCGCGCCTCGGCAATCGGCGGGGCGGCAAAATCGACGCCGCGATGCCATGAGCCATTCGCCACAGTCAAAGTACGCACCACCCCATACGGCGAACTCACCATATCGTAGCGCGCGATGGGAATGCGGAGAGGCTCGCGCAAACCGCGCTCCTCATCGGTAAAATCGCTGCCCAGAGGCGCGGCGTTGGTATAGACAGCCTCCAGGCGCTGCCAGTCCTTGCCCGATTTACTCGCTTCCATAATTGTGTCCCGCTTTATGATCCAGCGCTGCCACCAATCGCGCGGCACGGGAGGATAGACCGAACGCGGGTAGGGGCGCGCGCTCCGCGCGAGCAAAGAGCGTCCCGCCGGATCCGGCGCAAAACCTTCCAGGGGAACGCGCCAGGATCGCATATACCAGGATCCCTTATGCCCAAAAGACCAGATCGCGAGCCGCTGATCGGCGTTCGTGAGCGCGCAGTCCACGCCGGCATAGGCAAGCATAAGAGTTGCGATATTTGTAGTCACGGCGGGGACTGCCAGGAGGGCGGCGGAAATTTCGGCGGGATCGGCATTTTCGGATATCGAAATATCGTTCGGCGCATCGACAGGCACAAAGAGCAAGGGCGCGTCCCCGAGCGCGCCGCCGATCCGCGCGACGTGTTCCGGATTATGCGTACGCAGCCTGAGGACAAGCAGCCCGCCGGCTTTGATGGTTTCGCGATCACTTTCGAGATCAAAGCGCAGGCGCGCGAGTTCGCGATCATCGCCCACGCTGTCATCGCTCCCAATCAGCCAGGCGCGCCCCTCGTCGAGCCGCCACCAATCCTTTTTGTGGGCGAAGACGCGGACCCGCGTGCGCGCATCCAGAGAACTCTCGGCATATAAACGCCCATGACCCAAAATGGAGAAGATCGCGCGGACGCCGGGCGCAAGCTCGATCCGGCAATCGCGGTCACAGGTATTGCCCGCCGCCAGCGGGAAAGTCATCTCCCCGCCGCCCGGCAATGCAAGCGCGATCATCGCGCGCGATCCGGACGCGGCATTTGCGGCTCCCGATGCGTCGGACGGCGCAGCTGCGGAATTTGTTATAAGAATCTCCCGCACGACAAGAAAATCCATCTGCCGCGTGAGATAGAACGCGAGAAAAACGCTCCCCGCAGCTGTGACCAGCAAAAGCAGCCCCAGAGACGCGCCGGATAGATACGCAGCGCGAGTCTTGTTGCGCGCAGAGCGCTTGCCGCTGCTGTTCCCTCGCCGCTTGCGTTGCTTTGCACGTTTCGCGCGCGCAAGCGCAGTTTTACTGCGAGCAGAACGTTTGTCCGATTGTGCGGTGTGCATAGCCAAACGCCCAAGCGTGTTATCGGCTTGGGACCCCATGCTTCTGGCAGATCTTCTCGTAGTAATCGATGATGCTGCGGACATAGTCCCGCTTTTCGACATACGATCCCGGGAAGAAGCTGCGTTTGAAACCATAGACGATCATATTGCGCAGGGCGCCTGGGGTAATATCAAAATTTTTGATCGCGAGTTCGATCTCCTCGCTCACGCTTGTTTGCGAAATCGTCCGGTTGTCGGTGCAGAGCGTTACCGAGAGGTTATGCTTCAGCATTTCCTTTAATGAGTGCTTGCTGATGTCGCTTAGGTTCGGATTGGTTTGTCTGTTGGAGGTCAGGCATACCTCAATCGTGATCCGGCGGTCGGCGATATATTCGGTGAGTTTTTTCAGATACTCTTCTTTGTTCGTTATCTCCGGATTGGTGAGCGCCTCCTTGCTGAAGAGGAGGTAGCCGTGCCCGATACGGTCGGCATGGAGCGCGGTGATCGCCTGGAAGATGCTCTCCGCGCCGTAGGCCTCGCCGGCATGGACTGTTTTTTTCATAAAGTTGCGGTGCGCGTAGGTAAATGCCTCGACGTGATCTATCGCGGGATATCCATGCTCGGCACCGGCCAGGTCAAACCCGACTATCGGGTAGCCCTTCCGGTCGCGGATATCAACCGCCGCGCGCGCGAGCTGCAATGAGGCCTGCGCGAATATATCCTTTTTGGGCAGCCAGGAGAGCGCGTCCATGATTTTTTTGTAATAGGCGGAAGACTCCGCGCTGAACATCCGCAGATTGCTGACTATAATTCCGTATTCGAAATTGGGTAAACCGTTCGCGGCCTTTGTTTTGTTGATCTCCTTTTTCGCGCGATCCATGCCGCGGTATACGCTCCCGATCACGGTTTCCACATCCAGTTTTTCGTGTACGTGCAGGTACGGCCCGAACCGCACCTCGACGTAATACACGCCCTCGGCGGCGTTGTCCAGGGCGAACTCATAGGCAATGCGCTCAAGGCTCTCGGCGTTGCGCATCACCGCGCAGGTTAAGCCAAAGCCCTGCAGATACTCGGGGAGATCCTTATAGGCCGTTTTGAAAACTGTTTCCATCAAGCCCTCGGGCGTGTATGAAGGAAGCGAAACATTCTGCTCCTTGGCAAGCTCGATAAGGGTGGTCAGCCTGAGCGAACCATCCAAATGCACATGGAGATCGGATTTTGGAATTTCCCGGATAAATTCTTTACTGTACATGGCACCCTCTCTTTATCGTGGTTTCGGTCATCCAGAATAGAATAGCAGAGCTGGGCAAAAATAGCAAGGAGCAGATGAACCCGCAAAAAGGCGAAAGACGCCCAGGAACGTGTCCATTCCGAAAAAACGCAACATCATTCCATGCCCTGCGGGACTTACTGAACGCCGATGGCGCAGGCCTTCGTGGTTTTGCTTCCTTCGCCCAGCAAAAAAGATTGCAGACCGGTCGCGTCGATCTTCCAGTACCGCGCGCGATCATGCCGCCCGTCATTCTCAAATCCGGCGATATATACCGTTCGTTCATCGTCGCGTTCGGTAACGCATATCGAACGCACGCAGGCGTCGGCCTTCCCGTCGGTGAGGAAAAAGGCCAAATCATTTTTCCAGTACCGCGCTGCGGGCTTGCCGCCCACAACCTCATATCCAACGGCATATACGTCGCTTCCGGCAACCGCGAGGGCTTCGATGCGCGCGGTGGAACGCCCGTCGCTGAGTTCGACGCCGACGGTATTCTTCCAGTATTTCGCGACGTCCCTGCCATGCCGGTTTTCCCAGCCGCCGGCATATATATCGCCGTTATGCGCCAGGAGGGTATGCAGCCCGGTGGATCGGCGGCCATCGCCCAGGGGGCAGCTTACGCCGTTCTTCCAGTATTTTGCCACGCTGTTTGTTCCGGCGTATTCCATCCCTCCTATATAAATATCACTGCCGGATACCGCAGCCGCGAAGGCGGCGGCAAGGCGTGTTCCGTCGCTTAAATCATACGCCTCAACCGTATCGCCCTCGGCCTTCCAATACTTCGCGATGGTTATCTTGTCCTGCCGCTTCCAGCCTGCGGCATACAGAATTTCGCCGGAAACACAGATCGCCTCGACATACTCGTCGCAGTTTCCGTCGCTCAGTAAAAACACTTGCCCGTTTTTCCAGTATGCGGCTCTGTTCGTGCCGTCGTCCCTCGTATGCCCGCCGATGTAGATATTCGTTCCGGAAAAGCAGAGCGCGGTATAGGCATCGCCGGGATACACATCCGTTGTTCTTGTTTTCGCGGCGAAATTCCAATGCAGGGCTTCAATATTGCTTTGTTCATCACCGAAGCCGACGATATGCAGCACCGCCCCATTGCCCCGCGCGCAGGATCCGAGGCTATATGTCAAAAGCAGGATAAACATATATTTTGCCAAACGTATTGCGATGCTCATTTTTTCAGAATCCCCTTGCGCCGTATTTCGATCTGCCGCATGATCGCGGGCATGAAAGAGCGCGGGAGGCAGAGCGCGATCCTCGCGATCAGCCAATGCCGGAAAGCCGGTATGACGCATGGCCGCCCGCGCATAAGCGCGGAGAGAGCCTTCCGCGCAACCATCCCGGGGGTGATAAGGGGATAGAGCCAGCCCGGGATATTGGGTTTGCCGTATTTGAAAAAATTGGTATCGGTAATTCCTGGAGATACAGCGGTGACAATCACCCCCAGGCTCTTCATCTCCGCGTGCATCGCCTCGGAGAGCGAAAGCAAAAACGCCTTGCTCGCCCCATAGAGCGCGGCGAAGGGCATAGCCTGATACGCGGCTGTGGAGGCCACATTTAATATACGCCCCTTCCCGCGCTCCGCCATATCGCGCGCGCAGAGGGTGGCGAGTTCCATCGCGTTTGTGCAATTCAGATGCAGCATGGAGACGGCGGCGTCGAGATCCTGCGCGTACTGGGGTACGGCGGGCAGCCCCCGGCCTGCGTTATTGATAAGAGTATCGATGCGGTATCCGGCCTCATGGCAGCGCTTATGGAGTTCCCTCGCCGCTCCGGGAACAGAGAGATCGGATATAAGTACGCGGGCGGAAATGGAATATTCGTTCTGCAATTCGTCCGCAAGCTGCGCAAGCGCCGCCGCGTCGCGGCTCACAAGAATAAGATCCTCACCATAAGAGGCCAAAAGTTTTGCACAGGCGCGCCCGATGCCCGAGCTTGCGCCGGTGACAAGGGCATACCCGCCGGGAATACGCATCCACACCATTACGCGCCCCTACGCAATAATACTCATGATATCAAAGGTCAGAACGAACACAAATATGGTCATCAGGATAATGACGCCCGCCATTTGAATGCGCTGCAAAACCGCAAAGCTGAACGGTTTTCGCCGGATCATCTCAATAATATTCAGCACAATATGCCCGCCGTCCGCCGCCGGAATCGGAAGGAGATTAAAGAACCCCAGCGCAATCGAGATGATCGCGAGAAAAGTCAGATACCCCGCAGCGCTGCTCTCTTTCATAACTTCGCCGGAAAACTGAACGATCCGCACCGGTCCCGCGAGCGCCTTGGAGGTATCCACCTCCTTGCGAAAGAGCAGCTTAACGCCCTGAACGGTGCGCGCGATATTCTCCCCAAACATCTCAAAGGAGCGCAGGAACGCCTGCCCGAGCGGCAGCCCCGGAAGCGCATACTCAAATATCTCCGGATCGGGGGGTTTTAAGCCAAGGATCCAGAGATTTCCCTGGTGCATCGCGGCGGTCTCCGCGCGCATGATCTGCCCCTCCCGCTCCCACACCACGGGAACAACCGCGTCCTGACTCTGCGCGATCAGAAGCCGCAGTCTGTGCAGCGAATCGACGGTCTCATTATTCCAGGAGAGAATCCTGTCGCCCTGTATAAGCCCGATGGCGGCGGCGGGGCTTTCCTCCTCAATTTCCTGCACAATCGCGGGATAAAATGGGAAAACGCCAATCGCGCCCATGCCCGTGTCGCGGATCATGGTATGCGCGCGCAGCTCAAGCGTTTTCCCCGCGCGATCCGCCGTGATGGTTATATCCTGATCAGGTCGAACCCCGATCTCCTCCATAATGCGCCGATAACTCTCCGTTTCCACCCCGTTCACCGAGAGGATGCGGTCGCCGGTTTGCAGGCCCGATTCAAGCGCGGGGAAACGCTCATCTTCGGGAAGAAAGCTCTTGTCGAGTACGGTTATGGTATTGTCGTTCGACTGATACCCATACCCTGTGAGCGAGAGGATGAAGAAAATCAGAATCGCAAAAGCGAAATTGAAAATTATTCCGGCACTGACGGTTATGAGCCGCGCCCAGGCGGGACGCGCGTACATCTCGTCGGGCGCGCCCTTGCGATCATCCGAGAGATCCTCCCCCTCGCCCGCAAAACGGCAGTACCCGCCAATCGGGAGCCAGCCTATTTTATACAATGTGCCCTTATGCTCAAAGGAAATAATGCCGCGCCCGAAACCAATCGAGAACGCGATTACGCGGATCCCGCACGCCTTGCCGGCGATATAATGCCCGAGTTCATGGACAAGAACCAGTATCCCGAGCGTGATAAGCCCATATATGACTTTCAAAACAGTGTCCATTACCGATTCCATTTTTACTCCAGTATTAGGGCGTGTCCCTAAAGTGTTTTTTCGTCATTGCGAACATAGTGAAGCAATCCACTTTAACATTTTATCGCCTGGATTGCGCTTGTACCCTGTGGGTATCGGCTACGCCTCGCAATGACAAAAGTATTGCCAAGTAATCCATTAGGGATATGCCCTAAAGCCCGGCCAAAAGAATCACGAGGCCGAGCATCAGGGGCGAGACCAGAAGCTGGGCGTCAAAAACGTCCAGGAGTCCTCCATGCCCGGGAACAAGCGCCCCTGAATCCTTTGTCCCGAGCGAACGCTTCAATACGCTCTCGGCGAGATCACCGATCTGATCCACAACAGAGAGTACGAAAGCCAGTATAAGAAATTGCGGCCAGGACATCCATGCCCAGCCTTGATACGCTTCCGGAAAAATCAGCTTCAGCCCAGCCGCTGCGGCAACCGCGAACAGGAGGCCGGCGAGAGTTCCCTCGATGGTTTTTTTTGGACTCGCCGCAAGCCCAAGCGGATGCCGCCCGATTATCCTGCCAATAAAATAGGCAAAGGAATCTGTTACCCATACAATCACAAACGCGAGCAGCACCAGCCAGGATCCCTTGCCGGGCAGGGCGTGCAAAATCGCGAGCGAACCAAAACCAAAACCGATATAGGGAACGGCGAAAAAGGAAACCGCGATATCCCTGAAGGCGCCCTCAAAACTTGAGCGCCTGATCTGGATCAGAAAAAAAACCATGAGGCAGAGTACCAGAAAGAGAATGATGATCGCAAAGAGCCGCAGGGAAATAATGGCCGAAAACTGCTCGATCATGCCCACAACCTCAGGAAGCTCGGCATGGGCGGAAAATTCACTTTGCGTCAGGAAAAGTGTCATCCCCTTCAGCGACGCGCCCAGGATAAAGCAGAGGGAAACCGCGCCCACAATCGAGGCAATGCCAAAAATACGGGACGCGCGCGAGATATGCTCATCAAGCAGATCGAAATATTCGCTGCCTGTAAGAAAGGCGCAGGCCAGGAGCAGCGCCAGAAAGATCACGCCGCCGCTTGCGGTCTCAAATATGGCAAAGACAACCAGAGGAATGAACAACGCGGCGGACAGGATCCGTTTAAGCACGCAGCATCTCGCTTTCCCGGGGCTCGCCCGCCGCGCCAAACCGGCGCTCCCGTCCCTGGTACGCGAGAATCGCCTCGGCAAAATCCTTGTCGGAAAAATCCGGCCAGTAAATATTCGTGAAATACAGTTCGGCATAGGCGGACTGCCAGAGGCTGAAATTGCTGAGGCGCTGCTCGCCGCTTGTGCGGATCACCAGATCGATATCCCCCAGTTCGGGATGATCGAGCAAAGCCGCCAAAACCTCTTCGTTGATATCTTCCGGCGATCCCCCCTGCAGAAGCAGCCTGCGCGCCGCCCGCATCAACTCATCCCTGCCGCTGTAATTCATGGCGAGATTAAGCACCTTGCCCTTGTTGTCCCGCGTTTCCTTTTGCATGGTTTCAAAGATGCGCACCACGTCCGGCGGGAGTCCCGCGTAATCCCCGGAGTGCAGGACATGAACCTTTCTTTTTTTTAAGGTGGGAAACTCCGAGCGGTAAAATTGCCGCAGGAGCTGAAAGAGTCCGTCCAGTTCGTCCTGCGAGCGTTTCCAGTTTTCCTTGGAGAAGCAAAAAAGCGTAGCAATGTGCACGGGGGTCTTTTCAAGCAAATTCAGAAAATCCTTGAGAGCCTGCATTCCGGCATTATGCCCGCGCTGGCGGCTATAGCCCCTCTCGGACGCCCAGCGGCCGTTTCCGTCCATAATAATGCCGACATGCTGCGGAAATTTGTCATCGGCCAAATCAATGCCTGCTATTTTCATACGCTCTTTCCCATACCGCCGATCAGATCTCCAGGATCTCCTTTTCCTTGTTTTTCAGGATATTTTCAATATTCTTCACGGCTTCATCCGTCAGTTTTTGCGTTTGCTCAATTGCGTTTTTTTCGTCGTCTTCGGTTATCACTTTATCCTTGAGCAGCTTCTTGAGATGCTCATTGGTATCACGGCGGATATTGCGGAAGGCGATCTTGCCCTCTTCGGTCATCTTTTGCGCGCTCTTTACAAACTCCCTGCGCCGCTCCTCGGTAAGCTCCGGGAAGGTAAGCCGTATCACCTTGCCGTCAAAATTGATCCCGATCCCGAGATTTGCCTTTTGGATCGCGCGGTCTATGGCCTTGCCCGCATTCGCGTCCCAGGGCGAGATCAGGATCATCCTGGGTTCGGGAACGGAGAGGGTGGCAAGCTGCGCAATGGGTAATTGCTGATCGTAATATTCTACATGCACATCCTCGAGAATGCTCGCGCTCGCGCGCCCCGTTCGTATATGGGAAAATTCCTTCTTCACCGCAGTGACTGTTTTTTCGATGCGAACCGACATCTCCTTTAAGGTTTCGCCTATTTCCGCCTGCATAAGTCAACCTCCATTAGCGTACAACGGTTCCGGCAGCCTGCCCAAGCAGCGCTTTCGTGACAGCGCCTTCGTCAAGCATTGAAAAAACGCAGATGGGTACCTTGTTTTCCATGCAGAATGATATTGCCGTGAGATCCATAACCGCCAGGCGCTGCTCCAGAACCTCGGCATAGCGGATGCTCTCATACCGCTTCGCCTGCGGATCGCGCGCGGGATCGGCGGAGTATACCCCATCGACCTTGGTGGCCTTATATAATATGTCCGCCTTGATCTCCGCCGCGCGGAGAGCTGCGGCTGTATCGGTTGTGAAAAAGGGACTGCCCGTTCCGCAGGCAAACAGGATGATAGTTCCGGCGGCCAGAGCCGGGCGCAGACTATGCGCGGAAATCGCGGGCGCTACCCCCGGGATCGCAACTGCGGAAAATACCTCGGCGGAAAGCCCCTGCGCGTTAATAGCGTCGCGGAGCGCGAGGCAGTTGATCAGGGTGGCAAGCATTCCCATCTGATCGCCGGTGGTGCGCTCCAGCTCAAAGTCCCCGCCGCGCGAAAGCCCGCGGAATATATTCCCGCCGCCGATCACAATCCCAAGTTCAAAATTGCGCTCGC
Source organism: Spirochaetota bacterium (assembly GCA_031283155.1). Lineage (GTDB taxonomy): Bacteria > Spirochaetota > JAGLSM01 > JAGLSM01 > JAKPMW01 > JAKPMW01. Next base: position 16,419 of record JAITCI010000002.1, read on the forward strand.
GGCGGGCGGCGGCGATCTCGCGCGCCATCCTCGCCAGCATCGCGGCGGAGAGCGCGTCCGCTTTCGCGCCCGGATCGCCCTCATCCGGCTTCGCCCTGAAAACCTCGCCGCTGAGTTTTAAGAGAATTCTGTTATACTCACTCAAGTTCTTCACCAACCATAAAGCGCTTGAAGCCGGTGATCGTGATCTTTGCCCCGAGCTTATCGCCCGTGGCTTTTGTCAGATCGTTTACGGTCATTTTATTGTCCCGTATATACTCCTGATCGATCAGGGTGATCTCCTTGAAAAATTTGGCAAGCTGCCCGTCCAGCATCTTTTCTATAATTTCGGCGGGCTTGCCGCTCTCGGCTGCCTTGCGCCTAAGAACGTCTTTTTGTTCTTCCACTACCTTGTCGGACACGCCCGAGCGGTCAAGCGCAATGGGATTCATGGAAGCAACCTGCATCGCGATCTCCCGCGCGTAGCTCTGGAATTCGGGATTTTCCGCGAGTTCGGGCTTATCCATCCCGAAAGCGACTATCGCGGCGATGCGCCCGCCGTGCGCGTAGCAGGAGACGTACCCATTGTCCGCCGAGAGGATCGCGCTCCGGCGAATCGTGATATTCTCGCCGAGTTTCGAGATGGTCAGCTTGAGTTCATCGCCTGACGCCGCGTCCAGATCGTCCACGGAATTGTATGGTTTATCGCCCGCGAGGCAGCCTTTCGCCACCAGCGCCGCAAACCCGGCGAACACCTCATTCTTCGCGACAAAATCGGTTTCGCAATTCACCTCAACCAGAACCGCCTTTTTCCCATTGGATGCGGAGGAGATCACGCCTTCCTTGGTGGCGCGCGCAACGCGCTTCGCGGCGTCGGCCAGACCCTTTTCGCGCAGTATCAATGCGGCTTTCTCAAAATCACCGTTGGTTTCAGTCAGCGCGCGCTTGCAGTCCATCATGCCGGCGGCAGTCTTGTCGCGCAGGCGTTTCACGTCCTCGGCGCTGAAAGCCGCTTTATCGGACGCAGCGGCGGCAGGCGCTGGACTTGCTGCCGGTGCGCTTGCCTCAGCTTTGGCCGCAGGCTTGGCGTCGGACTTGGCGGGAGCGGCCTCGCCGGACGCAAGCTCGCTCTCGGCCTTTGCCTCGCGTTTGCCGCGCCCCCCCTGTTTAATGAAGGGTGTGCTTGAACCGGTGGCAGGCGTTTCCACACTTGTGCCTGTGCCCGAGTGTTCCGATTCAAAACTCTCGGATCCGCTGCTGTAAAAGCTCTCGCCCGCAGTGGTCTGGTGGCTGTCCAGCTCGCGGCCCGATTCCTGGGCTGCCTCAACAACCGTAAGACTGAAGAGATTGGTGAAGAGCTTTATGGCGCGGATCGCGTCGTCGTTGCCGGGAATCACATGGTCGATCAGGGTGGGATCACAGTTGGTATCCACTATCGCGAAAATCGGAATCCCGAGAGTGCGCGCCTCGTTAACCGCTATCGCCTCGCGTTTCGGATCGATGATGATGAGCGCGTCGGGCAGCTTCGCCATTTTTTTGATACCGCCCACGTTCTTCTCGAGTTTCTCTTTTTCATGCGTAAGCCCGAGGCGCTCCTTTTTGTTGATGAGCGAGAAGGTGCCGTCGGTTTCCATTTTTTCGAGACGGCGAAGACGCTCAATGGTTTTGCGGATGGTGACAAAATTGGTGAGCGTACCGCCCAGCCAGCGGTTCGTTACATGGTACATACCGCATTGCTCGGCAGCCTGGCGTACGGCCGTTTGCGCCTGCTTTTTGGTACCCACAAAAAGGATCCCGCCGCCGTTACGCACAAGGTTGTACAGGATCTCGATGGCCTCGTTGATCTTGGCCAGGGTTTTTTGCAGATCGATGATGTGAATGCCGTTTCGCTCGGTGAAAATGTACTGCGCCATCTTGGGATTCCACCGGCGCGTTTGATGCCCGAAATGAACGCCGGACTCGAGAAGCTCTTTCATGGTTACTTTAGCCAAAACTCACCCTCCTGGATATTCCGCCCCGCGCCCCAAAAAGGGCGGGAGACAGTACGGCTTCTCCGCGCGCTGCCGCATTCACCTTACACGGCCTTCCATGATAAACTGCCGGAAGCGCCGGAGACGTATCCCCGCCCAACAGGCGCGGATATTTATATTCAAAAATATATATAAAACTATAACAAACGCAAACCTAAAGAACGCGACCGCTCCGCAAGCAGCTCCAGCGGCAAACCGGCTATGTTTGACCAGCTTCCCGTAACCGGACACACCGGATCAAGCAGCAAAACACCAAGCCCCTGAACGCGGTAGGAACCGGCGGCACAAAGCGCCTCTTCCCGCTCAAGATAGGCATGGATCGTATCGTCGTCAAGGACCCGGAAGCGCACCCTTGTTTCCGCGAGGGAAAGGTCTATCGCGGCTGGGAGAGCATCTGCGGCAACACGCGCGAGCGCGAGACCGGTCAGCACCCTGTGTTCGCGTCCGCTCAAGCGGCCGAGCATCGCGCGGGCGTCACTGATATCGCGCGGCTTCCCGAGGATATCGCCATCCACGGCAACGACCGTATCCGCCGCGATCAGAAAGGCGTCGGCGGGAAAATCGGGAAGCGCAAGAACGGCGCGCGCCTTCCCTTCCGCGAGACGCATGACCATATCTTCGGGACTCTCGTCCGCGATCCTGCACTCTTTATATTCGCTGGATATAACCAGGGGTTCCAGGCCAATCCCGCGCAAAAGCCGCAAGCGCTCCGCAGATCCGGAGGCGAGAACGAAATTCAGAACCTTCTCCATATCAAAAGCGCGGCGATAATCCCGAGGATGGCGGCCACGTTACAGCGGAATCCCGCGCGGATGATGTGCAAATCAAAGCCAACGTCCACGCCGAGCATGAAAAAATCCTCAAGCCCGGGAAAAATCGCGATCAGAAGCTGCGCAAAAATCACGCCCGCGAGCGCTCCCAAAAAACAAACGAGAATCACCATCCCGACCCGATTATCGCGCGCCATATCCTCTCCTCTGAATTATGCTCTCAAATATGCATTCGCGCAGTGGGATGCTCTGTCTTGCTTTGCGAAATGGGTTCCAAAAACTGAAAACCAAGCCGCGAAGAACCACTCTCGACCTGTTTCATCCAAACAAGGGAACAGCGCTTTTCATGCAGTTCTTCCTTGTACATAAAACGCACATCAAAAATAAGGGGCTTTCGGAGATCGAAACACAGCCCGGTATCAGAAATATCCACGCCTTCCGCCTCAAGGACATCAAAATCGCCCGCAAGCTCCACCTCTGACTGCAAAATATGGCGGGGAGGGCGATCTCTGAAGCCGCGGTTCGCCTCATTTTTCATCAGCATACCCTCAACGCTCTGGATATGTTTTTGAAGCCGGGCGAGTTCTTTCAGCAAATCCTGCTCGCTAAGATTTTCCATATTCTTCCCTCCTTATACCCGGCGAAACAGAACTGTATAGGCATAAGAATATATCAAAACTCTCTGAAACGCATCAAATTTTACGGGCGCGAGTTCCTTGTCTCATGCACTTCGCGCCGCTATCATTGCAGAGATTGAATTCGAAAAGAGGCGTCGGCACATAATGGAACAGAGTATCGGTTTTGAAAACGGCAAACTCATCGTCCCCGAACATCCCGTTATTCCCTTCATCGAGGGCGATGGAACCGGACCGGATATATGGGCTGCGAGCGCGGCGGTCTTTGACGCGGCGATAGCGAAAGCCTACAACGGCAAGCGCGGAATTATATGGAATGAGGTACTCGCGGGACAGAAAGCCTTTGACCGAACGGGCAGTTGGCTGCCGGAGGAAACGATTGCGGCCTTCCGCCAATACCGCGTGGGCATTAAGGGTCCGCTCACCACGCCGGTCGGCGGCGGGATACGCAGCCTGAATGTCGCGCTCCGGCAGATCCTGGATCTGTACGTATGCCTGCGCCCGGTACGCTACTTCCCCGGTGTGCCCTCGCCCGTCAAGCGGCCAGAGGACGTCAATATGGTCATCTTCCGCGAGAATACCGAAGATGTCTACGCCGGCAAGGAACTCGAAGCCGGGTCCCCCGATGCGCGCAAGCTGCTTGCGTTTATGCAGGCCGAATTCGGCTGGGATATCCGCCCCGACTCCGGGCTTGGCCTGAAACCGATCTCGCGCACCGGGAGCGAGCGCCTCATCCGCGCCGCGGTCAAACACGCCATCGGGAACGCGCTGCCCAGCGTCACCCTTGTACACAAGGGCAATATCCAGAAATTTACCGAGGGAGCGTTTCGGGAGTGGGGCTATGCGCTCTGCGAGCGGGAATTTGAAAGCCAAACGATAGGTTGGGATGCGTGCGGCGGCAAAGTTCCGGACGGCAAGATCCTGATCAAGGACTGCATCGCCGACAATTTCCTCCAGCAGATACTGACCCGTCCGCGCGAATTCTCCGTCATCGCGACCACAAACTTAAACGGCGATTATATCTCCGACGCGCTCGCGGCAGAGGTGGGCGGGATCGGCATCGCCCCGGGCGGCAATATCAATTACGAAAGCGGTTTCGCGGTATTCGAGGCGACGCATGGCACAGCGCCCAAATACGCCGGGCAGGACAAAGTGAACCCGGGATCGGTCATTCTCTCCGGCGAGATGATGCTCCGCTATATGGGCTGGCACGAGGCGGCGGATCGCATCATGCGGGGGCTCGGGCGCGCGATTGAAGCCAAAACCGTTACCTACGATTTTGCGCGCCTGATGGAAAATCCCACCGAGGTAAAATGCAGCGCCTTCGGACAGGCTATTATCTCCAATATGTAAATACCTGATTTCTCTCCGAATTTGTCTTATACTCTTAAGGAGAAATTGCCGATAAGAAATACAGGGATCGTGTATACTCTATTTGGTGTTTTGCTGACTATAAAACGATGTAAGGACAGGTAATGTGCGCCGCCAGTTTTGATACGATGCAGATAGTCCTCGTGTGCGGCAACTACGCATCCGGAAAATCCATCCTCTCCGCCAAATACTTCCCCAATTTCAAGCGCGTCAATCACGCCGAGATCCGGCGCTTTATCCGCACCATGACGGAACACGGGAAAAAATGGAACCCGAGCGAGTACGACAGCGAAATGGAAAACATCGTCAAGCGCATAGAGACGGTTATCATGAACTACTATCTGGAGCGCAAGGGGCATATCGTCGTCGATAACACCTGCGTCAACAAGGAGAGCAGGCGAAAGTATATTCAGGAAGCCAAGATGCGCAAACTCTCGATAGGCTGCATTTTTATCGACGTTCAGGCGGAAGAACTCCTGCGGCGCAACCGGGCGCGCCCCGAGGAAAGCCGCGTTCCGGAAAACGTGATCAGTATGCTTCATGCCAAAACGGAGCTTCCCACAACCGGCGAGGGCTTTAATCTTGTCAGGATCATCAGCGACAAACCCGCCAAATAATTTCAGTCTGCGCTGTAGATTGCACACGGGTAAAAAATGCGCGCGCCGCCGGAGAATACGTAAATTTGTGCTACCTTTAATGAGGAGTTTCCCGGAATTGCCGCCCAGTGGAGGAAATATGCGCCTCTCCCGATTCATCCTTCCCGCTTTTTTCTGCGTATATATGGGAACTTCGTTGTCGGCTGTCAATTTTGAGATCAAGGGAGAATTCCGCAATCGCGGCGTCCTGGTTATGAATAAAGACGCAAACGCCGCAACCAGCGACAACTACATCATCATCGACAGCCGCTTCCGCGCCTGGTTTGAACCCGTTATCAGCAGCAACCTGCGCTTTGTGTACAACCTCCAGGTCGGCGATATATCCTGGGGCGATCTGAAGGGCATCGCCCGCAAGGATGAAAGTCAGAGCTTCAGCGGCGGCGGTTCGCAAGGCACCGAGGGCGTGAACCTCAAGACACGCCAGATGTTCATACGCTATACCAGAGATACGGCCCTGCTGGACGCAGGCTTCATTCCGTTTCGCACACCGCTTGCCTATGTTATGGACTCCAATCTCCCCGGCATTCATTGGCGGACGGATATACTCGGGATCACGGCAAATTTAATGTACGCGCGCGCCTATTCGGGTCCCGACGGCGAAAAACTCTACGCAGGGATGTCGGCTGATCTGATCGACCTCTCGGATGATCGCAACGATTATTTCTTTTCGCTGGATCGCCGGTTTGGAAAGGGTTTTCATCTGACCGCCTGGGCGATGTATGACGATAATGGGCGCTTCCGTGAAACCGGACCAACCTTCAAAAAGCTGCAATCCGATCTCTTTTTCTGGGGCGCCCAGGCAAAAGGCGATCTCTCCCCTGCGTTCGGTTACTCGCTGGACGGCGTCCTGAATACGGGGCGCATAAACTCGCTTGGGGAGGGCAGCGAGGTGGTCAACGCCTACGCCTTTCGCGGTCTCCTGCGCATGACCCCCGGGGACTGGAACATCCAGATGCAGTGCCGGATCCTTTCCGGCAATGACACGGATAATATGGAAGCCGGCACATCGGTACACCAGTTTCATGTTCTGGACGGCGACGAGGGCTCGGTGGATTCCTGGATGGGCATTCTCTTTGGCGGCGGCCCCTTTAATCACCAATCCTATTTCTTTTACGGATCGGCCGCCGGAAGGCGCCTGAACGTGACCAAGGGCTATTTTGTCCGCAATGATCCCGGAATTATTGCCGTTGAGATGTGCATTGAGAGAACCGTTTTTGACAAAACCTCCTCCATACTTCTCTCTGGCGGCTTTGCGCGCACCGCGCATGGGGTATATGCCGCCGATGACAAAGAAAAATCCTTTCTCGGCTTTGAGATCGACATGGGCTTCAAAGCCCTTGTAACGGAAGGCCTGGAGGTGTACCTCCAACTGGGATATCTCTTCCCGGGCGAAGCGCTTGGACCGACCGTTGCCCTGGATTCTATCGTCTACCCCCGCACGGAAATCGGCACCGACCCCGTCCTGCGCGCCGACGCGATGATTACGGTGAGATTTTAAAACACGGATGTTTTACTCCTCGATGCGACAAGGATGTCGCACTCTTATCGAGGAGTAAACACGGATGTTTTACTCCTCGATGCGACAAGGATGCCGCACTCTTATCGAGGAGTAAACAAAATAATATATCCGAAATGCAAGTCTTGTCCCCATTCTGCCGAAAATGAAATACACATGGACAAGATAAACTACTTTCTCTCCGGCCTGGACGATATGGACAAGGTCATCATTCTCCTGAACGAGGAAGACGACTCCATCTGCGTCGCCAAAAAAATGATATTGCAGAGGGAAGAGGTCAGCCGGTTTCCGGCCTGCGAGATAGCCAAGCTCGACGGCTACATCAGCCGTTTTGAGAATGATCTTGAGGAAGACTATATCCTGCTTAATGTCCCCGACGTCTGGTTTCGGAGCGACGGGGGTAAAACCGCCTGCCGCGAGGAAGACTACGATCTTGTTTTTTTGCCCAAATCCGCCGTAAAATCGATTTTCTCCTCGCTCGAAACCATAGTCAAGCGATTCATCGAAGAGCTGAAGCAGGAAGCATAACGTCTCTTGACACCACCCCATATACCCCCTACTATACTCTTGGATATGGTATTCTGGCTTCGCGCCCCGCGGCTGTCGACATCCTGTCTGCGCGGGACGCTACGCATCCAGCTTCGCGCCAATTAAGGAGAAATAATGTCCGAGAGCGCGCTTCGCCCCTATTTATACGCCAAGGCGCACGCAATATACTCGCGGTTTATAACCGTTGAGCAGATGCAGTCCTGCCTGACAAGCAAAACCCTTGCCCCCGCATTGGACGCGCTCGCGCTGGAACAGAATGCCGCGCTCTATATGGCGCAGCAGGCCTCGGATACCGAATTTGATCTGCATGAGATTTATATCTCGCGGCTCTTCAAAGCGATCTCGCCCGGAAATCCCTTCTCGCCGCTCTTAACCGCGCTCTGCTCCGAATACGAGATCCGAAATGTGTCGCTCTTTCTCCGGCAGGGGGACGAAGCGCCGCGCGCCGCGCAAAGCGCGCAAGACAAGCCTCCGGCTTCGCGCGCCGAGTCGCCCTCCGTGGCTCCGCATCCGGCTTCGCGCGCCGTTTCATACTACGTTGTGCCCGCGAGGGGCAAAACCCTGTTCAGCGAGGAAGTCTTTACACTCCCGCGCGACAAAGTCATGCGCATCCTCGGTCAATCGGAATACGCGCCTCTTGTAAACCGCTGGAATGAGGCGCATAATATCGTCGTGCTGAATGCCGATCTCGAGAAACTCTATTGCCGGCGTATCGAACGGGCGATCAAAACCATCCCCGGGCAGGATCGCGCGGTGATCCGCAGGCTCTTTGAGCAGCGGCTCTCCCTGCGCGTAACCCTCGAAGCGTTGCGGATGCAGCGAACCTTCCGCATCGACAAGGAATCGATCCCCGCGCTGCTCTACCTGCCCACCGCAGCGATACGGCACGACGTACACAATCTCCTGCATACGGAACATTTTGGCAGCATCATCGACGCCCTGCCACGCTGGGCGCGTGTCCGCGCGCGCGACGCCGAGGTAAAGCACCCCGACCTGCGCAGCGTGAATGCCGATCCGGAACTGAATCCCTCCGATCTCGCGCACCTCGAAAATATTGCCGCGATTGTGCTGCTCCAGATCTACCGCCATACCTTCCATCTGTATCATCATGGATACGTGCCTCTGTATTGCTATTACCATCTGCTGAAAAGGGAGATCCAAAACGTCATGCTTCTCGTGAACGGGATACGCTTTGGCGTGGACGCGGAAACCTTTAAGGCGGAGCTTGTGTACTAAAAATTTCATTCGGGGGGCTGGCATGTTTAAGGCTGCGCGCATGACCATGGTAGACATCCTCGTATTTGAGCCGCACGTCGCTTCGCTTGTCCGCAGTCTGGGCGAGGCGGGCGTCTGCGAACTCATCCATGAACAGACTGAGCCGAACGCGCGCTACGAAAAGGAACTCGAAGAGATCACGCGGCGCGTGGAGAGCGCCGAAAGCGCCATGCAAAGCTATGCCCTGCCCTGGGACAATCTCTCGCGCCTGGCGGTGTCCGCAACTGAGGATCTCTCCGGGGCTTTCCAAAATCTCGACGAACTCACAGACGCGATGGAACCGCTCCGCGCCGCCGCCGAAACGGAAAAGCAGCGCCAGGATGAATTGCGCAATATCCTCCATACGGTGGTGGGCTTTCGCTCGCTCGATATCGAATTCAGCGCCCTGCGCGAGATGACGCACGTCTCCCTGCGCTATGGCAGCGTTCCCGAGGAGAAGCTCGCGTCCCTGCTCGCGGCCGGCGGCAAGGCGCTCGTTCTCCCGCTCGATATTCCCGCCGATCATGGGCGGCGCTCATTGCTTGCCGCGAGTTCCCGCACCGGGCGGTTCTCGATGGATACGCTTCTCTCGGATGCCGGTTTTCGGGATACCCCCCTGCCCGAGATGAGCGGCAACAGCGATTCCATAATCCGCCAGCTTGAGGAGAGCCTGCGCGAGAGCCGCGAGGCAAGCCAGGCGATTGAACGGCAAAAGGAAAAACTGCTTCTCGAGAAGGGTTCCGGTTTTATCAAGGCGCTGGCCGCGCTCAAGCAAAAAAAGTGTATCCTCTCGGCCATGCGCGGTTTCACCCATACCGCAAGCACCTGCCACATTCGCTGCTGGGTGGAGCGGAGCAAATTCGGCGAACTCGAAAAACTCGTGGCCGACGCCACCGAGGGCTGCGGCGTGGTCGAGGGCATTGATCCGAATTCCCTGCCCCACTCCCGAAGAAAGGCGCTGGATATCCCCATCGTGCTCAGGAATAACCGCTTCCTGAAACCCTTCGAGGCCTTTATCCGCAACTACGGCTATCCGCGCTACGGAGAGATCGAGCCCACGCCGCTGACCGCCATCGGTTTTGTTATCATGTTTGGCCTCATGTTCGGGGACGTCGGGCAGGGCTTTGTGCTTCTTCTGGCCGGGCTGTGGATATACCTCGGCAAAAGTTTTCCGGCAGCCCTGCGCCAAACCGGCATGGTTGTGATTTCCGCCGGAATAAGCGCCATGTTTTTCGGCTGTATGTTTGGTTCTGTTTTTTGCATGGAGAATGTTATCCACCCGCTCTGGCGTGAACCGCTTGCCTCCTACGGGAACATCCTGATGCTCTTCGGCGCCTCGATCCTGTTTGGCGTACTCTGGATCAGCGTGGGGATTATATGCAATATCATCAACCGCCTGTATGAGCGGGATTTTGAGGACGCGCTCCTGGGCAAAACAGGCTTCGCCGGGCTTGCCTTTTACTGGGGAACCGTTATCCCGATTGGCCTCGCGCTTACCGGCGTTATTGGAGGGCCGGACATCCTCACCCTTATCATTTCCTCCGGCATTCCCCTCCTGCTGATCGTGGCGCGCGAGCCTCTCTGGGGCGCACTCACCTCCGGGCCTCTTTTTGCGCACGGCGCTGTTACCTGGGTGTTTGAGGCCATCGTGGAGATGCTGGATACGGTAATGTACTTTTTCGGAAACACCTTTTCCTTCGTGCGCATGGGCGCGTTCACGCTTGCCCACGCCGGACTCTCCATGGCGGTTATTGAACTCGCGGGACTCGTGGGCGGCGGCGCGGCAGGCCTGCTCGCCCTCATATTCGGCAATCTTCTTATAATCGTACTCGAAGGAATGGTCGTCACCATCCAGAGCCTGCGCCTTGAGTATTACGAATTCTTCTCCAAATTTTACTCCGGCAGCGGGCGGGGACTCGTCCCGTTCAAACTTCCATTTTCGTCGGCAAGCTGAGTACCGCCTTGAATTTTTATCCTCGGAAGGCCAGCGACCAGGGCTTTGCCTGCTTCCCCGGACGGGATACCCTTGGCACCCACAGGGTGTAAAGGCACAGGCGCACCCCTCGCCGCCAGGATGGCGATTTTGTCGAGGGGGCATTTGAACATTGAGGGCACGTCCGCCCCTGCGACAGGACGTCGTGTCCCGAGCTGCAACATGGCGAAGTGCCCTCGGGGTAATGTTGCAAGTCAGCGAGGGGCGTTCAGCCTGCTTGCACAACGCATACCCTTGCCCGCGTTTATAACGATAGATCGCCCTTTTACTTTCTTGTACTGAAAGTAAAAGTTTATTGAATATATTTAACTTTTATTCCCGACTTGTACGCAAACGGACAGGCGCAATATGCACAGAAAGCTACAAGGAACTTTGGTAAAATCGTCGCTGGCCGGCGGAGAACATTATTCCGCTTATGTTCCGCATCCCCTTCCGCCCGTTCCCGCCATTGATATGGCGGCAATCGCCGACTTGCTCGAAAAGGCGAATCTCGCCATCGGAGAACTGAACGGCGTGGCCGAATATGCGCCCGACCCGGATATAATCAACTATATGTATGTCCGGAAGGAAGCTGTTCTCTCTTCGCAAATCGAGGGAACGCAATCGACCCTCGACGACCTTCTTCGCTTCGAGGCCGGCGGCGCTATCGGAACGCCGGTTGACGATGTTGCCGAGGTGTCGAGCTATGTCGCCGCATTGATCCACGGTTTAACGCGGCTTGATGGAGGCTTCCCGATGTCGCTTCGCCTTATCCGCGAAATCCATAAAATTCTTCTTACGAACGCGCGCGGCATGAATAAAACGCCCGGCGAGTTCCGAACAAGCCAAAACTGGATCGGCGGAACACGGCCGACGACCGCGCGGTTCGTTCCCGCCCCGCCCGATAAAGTCGCGGATTTGATGGGCGTCCTTGAAAAGTTCATGCACGCGGAAGATAAAATCCCGCTCCTTGTAAAAACAGCCCTTATTCATCAGCAATTTGAAACTATCCACCCGTTTCTTGACGGCAACGGGAGAACCGGCCGCCTGCTTATAACGCTGTATCTTTGCGATTGCGGATTCCTTAAATCGCCATTCCTGTATCTCTCGCTGTTCTTCAAACAGCACCGCGATTTGTATTACGACAAGTTGAACGAAATCCGTACAACGGGCGACTGGGAAGACTGGCTGAACTTCTTCCTTGAAGGCGTGGCGGAAACAGCGGCGGACGCGAAAAATACCCTCTTGAAAATCAGGAAAATGTTCGCTGATGACGAGGCGAAGGTTGCCGGTATAGGGAATGCCCGCAAGTCCGCCCAAGCGGTTTTCGCCGAGTTCAAAAAGAAACCTCTGCTTTCCATTACGGAAATAACAAAGCGGACGAAAGTTTCAAAGCCGACGGCGATAAGCGCGGTCAGGCGTTTGACAGACCTCGGTATCGTCAGGAATGTAAGCGAAAAAAAATGGGGGCAGATATACGCTTATGATGGATATACGAAACTGCTCACTCCCGGCGAAGAATAAAAAGACGGGAAAAATGATGTATTATGGTGTATGCAAATTCACCCGGTAAGGAGTCCGTCATGCCGAAAAAAACGCTTGCACTGATTTTTCCTTTTCTCTTCCTGTGCGGAGGCGGGCTCCTGGCCGCGCTCGCGGACGATATGCGCCTGGCCATGCAAAAGCGCGACTATGCGCAAGCCGTCGCCATGAGCGAGGGCGAAAAAAATCCCGATATCCTTTTATTCAGGGCGAACGCCCTGCGCTTTCAGGGAAAATTCGCGGAAGCCATCGAGGCATATACCCGCGTCCTCTCCGCCCGCAACGCGGTTAATGAACGCGCGAAGGCGAGCTACGGGAAAGCGCAAAGCCTTATAAGCCTGAAGCGCTTTGGCGAGGCGGCGGAGATCCTACAGGGCGAACTGGTACGGCTTGGCGAAACCGCGCGCGCGAGCGCGCAGGTACTCATCCTTATGAACATGGCGGACGAACTCTCCAGCCCGGATGAGGCCGGGGATACAAAACCCAACTACGCGCGCGCGATGGAACTCTATACCTCTGCGCTCGACTACGATAATCTGCCGGCGGATCTCCAGTACCGCCTGCGCGTCTCGCGCGCGAAATGCCGGATTGCGCTCAGAAATATGGCCGCCCTCAGAACGCAAAAAACAGAATTTGAGGATATGCTGGCAAAAACCCCCAGGGGCGATACGCGGCGGGACGCGGAGCTTCGCTACTACCTCGGCAAGACGCAGCACCTTTTGGGGAATATGGACGCGGCGGAACACCATCTCGCGATAGCCGCGCGCGCATCCGCCGACGCCGGGCTTGCATTGCTTGCCGCCGACGCGCTTCTGGACGTGTTGATTTTTCCGCCTCCCAAGCCAACAGATATGCTGCGGAGTTCACCGCGTATTGTTATAGACAGAACCGCAATCCGGCGCGGCAGGATCATCATGCGCGAGGTCATTGCGCGGAACCCAAAGGATCCGAAAAGCGGCGAACTCCTCTTTCGCGTGGGCAAAGCGGAGCGGGATGCCGATGACAACGCAAACGCGATTGCCTCATTCACGGAGTATGCGGCCAAGTGGCCTGACGCCGAGAACGCGCCCGAAGCCATTTGGCATATCGCGGAGCTGCAATTCAGTCAGAACCAGCACAGCGAAGCGATTCGCCTGCTCCGCGATCTCCTCGCGAAATATCCGGGCAGCAAATTCTGGCAGCAGGCGCAGGCGCTGATCATCCGCGCGGAGTACGATGAGGCCGGCCGCGCCTACGCAAACGAAGACTATGCCCAGGCCGAGCACCTCTGGACGGGCTTCATCGCGCGCTATCCGCTTGATGAGAACGCGCCGGTTGCGGGCCTCCGCGCCGGGTACTGCATGGAGCAGCGCAAGGAAAAAGAGCGCGCCGTTATATGGTGGGACGAGGTGTACAGGCGCTGGCCGCAGAACGAAAGCGGCAAGGACGCGAGTTATCAGGCCGCGCGCATCCTGGCCGACGATCTCGATAATTACGACAAGGCCATCATTTTTTTGCAGCGAATCAAATCGGGAGCATGGGAGAATGCCGCCCAGGCGCGCATAGCCGAACTGAATACGGAGTTCCTCTCGCTCTCCACGGAGAAAATTTTTACCGAAAAAACGCCCGTATCGCTTGCCCTGAAAACGCGCAACGTGGAAAAATTACGGGTACGGATGTACAAACTTGACAGCGAAGCCTGTTTCCGCGCGCAGGGAAATTTGAGCGGCGTCGAAAACATCGACGTTGATCTGATCGCGCCGGACAGGGAATTTATCCATACCGTCGCGGACTATACAAAACACCGCCTGTCCGCCGCCCGCCTCCCCATTGAAATTACGGACGCCGGAAGCTGGGTCGTGCAAATCGCGAGCGATACCCTGCAGGCCTCCACCCTGCTTGTTATAAGCGATATAGCGCTGGTCGCGCGCGCTTCGCAGGGGCGGGTGTTTGTGCACACAAGCTCCCTCGCGAGCGGCCGGGCGCGTCCGGGCGTTTCGATCCTTATAGCAAACGGAACCGCGATCATCGCATCGGGCGAGACAGCCGCCGACGGCAGCTTTACATACACGGGGGAGGATGAGCAGGCGGCGGGCATGATCTCCGTTTTCGCGAAACAGGGCGATCATATCGCGGCAGTCTCCCCGGGCTGGTTCGACCAAACCTACAAGATGGTGCCGGAACTGCGCTCGCATCTTGTATGCGACCGGCAGGCCTATCGCGCGGGCGACACCATACGCTTTCGCGTAACCCTCCGGCTGCGCGACGCTTTTGGATCTTTTACCCTGCCCGTAGACGAATATGCGCTCACCCTGACTTCGCCCTCGGGACAGACCATCCTGAAGAAAACAGTCCGCACGGACGAATTCGGAACGATACACGATGAGGCCAGACTGGACGCGGCGGAACCGCCGGGCAACTGTACTCTGCTGCTTACCGCAAATACCGACAGCAAAATAAACGCGCGGCACGCCATTCGCGTAGAGCAGTACCAGCCGAAAGAGACCGAGGTGCGCTTTACCCAAACGCCGCTTGTCCCGCTCCCGGGCGATACCATCAGAATCACCGCGAGCGTCACGCATCTCTTCGGGCTTGCGGCGGGCGGGCGCGAGGTACTCTGGCGCGCGGGGCAGGAAGACTGGCAAAGCGGCATAACCGACGCCGCAGGGGTACTGCCGATCAGCATCGAGAGCGGCGAGCGCTCCGGCAGCAGACCCATTTGGGTAAGCGTACAACCCTCATGGGAGAACAGGGAATACAGGCATCAGATTCAATTCGCGCAGAACGATTTTTCGCTTGAACTCCGCGCGCTGCGCCCCATCTGGCTCGAGAACGAAAAACCGAAACTCACGGTTACGGTTACGCCCATCTTAGGCGCGGACGCCGTCCGCAAGATCAGCATCCAGGCAGAACGCATCGGCGCGCGGCAGACACAGGAAATAACGAAAAGAGAGATCAGCACGGACGCGCAGGGTAAAGCGAGTATCGAACTCCCGAGCCTGCCCTCCGGCGAATACGCGATCACCGCGAGCGCCCTCGCCAAAAACGGCGAGAGAATCGAGTCCGGCCTCCGGATAGTCAGCAGCGGCGCGCAGGATCCGAACAAGATATATATTCTTTCCGACGCGGAAGAACTGGAGAGCGGGCGCGAGGCGCGCGTGCGCGTCTTTTCGCGGCTGGAACGCGCCCAAACAGCGCTCGTGAGTTACGAGAGCCATCGTATGCTGCGGCAGCAGAGCGTTCTTCTGCCGCTGGGCGCTTCGACCATCAGCCTGACGCCGGGCGAGGAATTCGCGCCGCGTTTTCGTATGACGATTGACGCCGCGACTGCGGACGGCTTCCATACCGCAAACGCGGAATTTGCGCTTAAGCACAAACTGGAGATAGAACTGAACACCGGCAGGGCGAAACCGGAACCCGGCATGACTGTGCCGCTCGCGA
Source organism: Spirochaetota bacterium (assembly GCA_031283155.1). Lineage (GTDB taxonomy): Bacteria > Spirochaetota > JAGLSM01 > JAGLSM01 > JAKPMW01 > JAKPMW01. Next base: position 32,113 of record JAITCI010000002.1, read on the forward strand.
TCAGCGCGAAAACGTCCGACGGGCGGGGTAGGCGCGCGAGCATATTCCTGTTTGTGATCGACGACGCGATCTACTCCGCCGTACAGAACACGCAGCCCGATATTATCGCGAGCTTCTTCCCCGAGTACGCGCTCGCGGACGCGCGCTCCGCATCCTTCACGCCCTTTGCGTATACCGCAAGCACTGCGGGGCGCGACAAGAATATCGCGGCGCTCGAGAGACAACGCGCGGATGAAGAGTTCAAGAGAAAAGCGCCGATGGAAGAGGATTTTGCGCTTGACCGCAATGAGAGTCTGGAATTTGGCCGGAGCAGACTGGCCGCCGGCACGACGCTCGCGGAAATGGATCTTGCGAAGGGGGGCGGCGACGGTTCCGGCGGGGACGACGGCAGCGCGCCTGATACGGTACTCGCCTTTCTGTCCGCCCATGCTTTCTTCCAAAACGCGGTTATCACGGACGCGAACGGAAACGCAAATGTGAACATTCCGCTGCCGAATATGCCCACGCGCTGGCGCATCGTCGCCTGCGCTGCGGATACATCTTCCCACTTCGGGAATGCCGACAAAACTATGGATGCCGTCGGCGAAAGTTTTGCGAAAATCAGCCCGCCGGAAGGGATACGCGCGGGAGATACGGTTCGCATTCCGGTACGGCTCGCGCGCATATCTGCGGCAAGCAGGGGAACCCTCGCCTGGAGTATCGAGGACGCGGAGCGAAAGAGCATCGCAAGCGGCAGCCTCCCCTATGATCTCCGAACCGCCGGTTCGACCGAGGTATATATTCCGTTTACCGCGCGCGCGGCGGGAGAGTATTTCGTCCGAACCACAACCCCCGGATTCGCCGCGGCAGCGGCAATCAGCGTACTCCCGTCGGAAGAGAAGCGCGTAATCGGCGCGTCAGGCCTGGTGCAGAGCGCATGGCAAAAGGAGATCAAATATACAGCGGGAAGCAAAAACAGGATTCTTACCATCCGCGTCGGTTCCCCGGAGGCGATCCTGGAAGCCAACCCGCCCTTTATCGGGATGGGAAGCCTTTCCGGAGAAATTGCGCAGCTTGTGCGCAGCATCGCCGCCCTGGAGTACCAAAAGGCGATCAGACCGGATGGGGCTACTCTGCCGGGCAATCAGAGCGCGGCGCGGATATCTTCAGCGCTGGAGCATTTTGCGGTGTTGCAGCAAACGGAGTGGAGGCGTACCCCTCCGCCCGCATCTGATCTGGCCTGGCTTGGCTTTGCCCTCCAGGAAAGCCGCGCTATAGGGATTTCCCCAAGCGCGCCCCTTTCCTCCTGGGTGCGTACCATGCTCGAAAGGGTATTTGCGGAATCGGAGAGCATCGAGGTAAAGGCGCTCGCGCTCTTTGGGCTTGCGGGCGCAGGGGAAAATTCCTTTGCCTGGATGAACCGGCTCTATCGCGACCGCGAGACCCTCGAAAATCGTGAACTCGCTCTGCTTGCCCTGGCTATCCACGCGGGCGCGAACAGCCGCGCCGACATGACCTCGGTACTGGCCGATCAGTTGGCGGCGCGGTTCAAGCGCGAAAATGGACAGGCCAGTCTTTCGGGCACAGGTATATCGCGTTCACGCTTCCTGAGTCAGCCGAGTTCGGCCACCGCGCTCGGCGCATTGGCGCTTATAAGTATTGCGCCGGATGACGCGCAAAAACGCGCGGTAGTCGGCGAGGCGCTTGCGTGGCTGAACGCCGACGCCGTTTTTGGCTGCTGGCGGATTCCGGCAGAGAATGGGCTGATCCCGCTTGTGCATGCGCGTTACCTCAAATCGGAGACCGCCGCGAATATCTGGCAGGCGTATGTACGCTTAAACGGACAGAACGCCGGCGTTTTGAGAAATCTGTCGAATATGTCCGTTATCACTGTGCGGGACGCCGATCTCGCGGCGGATACCGCGAGGGTCGAGATATCGCTCGATGGACGGGGCGCGTGCTTCGTACTGCTCGAGAGCGAGGAAACCCTGCCGCAAGAAGCGCGTCCGCAAAATGATTTTCAGGGGAGCTTCGAGCTTCGCCTGCTGCACCCCCCCTATATCTTCGAGGGGAGGGCGCTTGATCGCGGCATGAGCATCGCGCAAAGCGCGGCGGACGCCCCAAAAAATGAACTGAGACGCATCGCGCGCGGAAAGCGTTTTGATATCGAGATGGAGATATCGGCCAGCGAGGATATTGAGGATAATGTGGTCTGCGCGGAACTTGCCCTGCCTGCGGGCTGCGCGCTCCTTCCCGATTCCGGCAGCGCAAAGAACGCCATCTACCGCGAGACCGCCCCCGGGATCGCGCGCTACCTGATTCCCGTTATTCCCGGGCAAAAAAAGATCATCATCCGGGAATCCGTCACCGCGAATACAGAGGGCGAGTTCAGCTTCCCCGGAGCGCGGTGTTATCCGCTTGCCCTGCCCTGGAAACGGACGACGACCAACGCGCGCAGGTTAAGCGTCCTCTCCGCAGAAGCGGACACCCAGGCCGATTACGTTTTCTCGGCGGATGAACTCTTCACGCTGGGCAAAATTTATTACGAGAGGGCGGACTACGCGCGCGCGTCCAAAATGCTTGAGGAATGCATGGCGCGCTGGCCGATCAAAGCCATTCCGGCGCGCAGCATCACCGAGATGCTCCTCGACATAGCCATTCGCGAAAACAACGCGCGCGAGATCGTCCGGCTCTTCGAGAGCCTGAAAGAGCGGTACAGCGATTATATCATTTCACTCCCGCAGGCCGAACTGGTGGCGAAAGCCTATACCCGGCTCGGCGAACTGGAACGCGCCTGCCAGGTACTGGACGGCGTCATCGAAGCGCGCTTTGTGCGCGAGTCCGCCGTGAGCGGCGCGCTCCTCTCGGTCGGGAAGATCCGCGAGGCCAGTGAATTTTTGCGCGCGCTTGTCCGCGAATACCCCGACGGCAACGAAGAACTCGCGGCCCTCGCGTCGCTCGCCCAGCAGCTCTTCCCGCTTGCGGCTACCCGCGCGGCGCTTGGCCAAAGCGGGCAAAACCTGACCAAAGATTGGCTCTATGCCGAGAGCTTCGCGATGTTTGACGAGGTACTCGCCGCCCTGCCCGAAACGCTGCTCGCCCAGGAGGCGGCCTTCACAAAAGCAACCTTCCTGTTCGAGCTGGAGCGCTATGCCGAAGTGATGGAGCACACCCAAAACGCGCTCGCGGCTTACACCAATTCACATTTCAAAGATTCCTTCGAATACCTCTGCGCCGGCGCTCTGTTTTTTGAGCAGCGTTTTGAGGAGGCGGGCAAAGCCTGCCTCGCGCTTGCGGAATCGCGCTATCCCCAGTTAAATGGCGGCGAGGGCGCAAGCCGCTACCGCGATTACGCTCTTTTTATGCTGGCAAAGATCAGGCACAGCGAACAGCGCTACGATGAGGCGATGCGGCTCTACGATCAAATCAAGTACCGCTTCCGCGACGCGCGGAACAGCATGGATTATCTCAAAAACAAATATATCTCTCTTCCCGAGATCACCCGCATCATCCCGGGCGAAGAGGCAAAGCTGCGCATCGAGTCGCGCAATATTCAAAAAGCCTCTCTCGAATTATATAAGGTCGATTTCCTTATCCTTTGCCTCAAGCAGCGGGATCTCACCACCGTGCGGGACGTCAATCTTCGCGGAATCCGCCCGAGCCTGAGTACCCAGATATCGCTTGGCGATGGACAGGATGGCATGACTGCGGTTCACGAAACGATGATCCCGCTGCCGCCGGAGGAGTCCGGGGCGTGGCTGATCGTCGTCAAGGGAGACGGGTTCCAGCAATCCGGCATGATCATCCGCAGTAATCTTGTTCTGGACAGCATGATCATGGAAGACGGCACCATCCGCGCGAGCGCGCATGATCGTGTGAGCAAAAAGCCGCTCCAGGGCGTGTCCGTCCGCTTCATTCCGGCGGGCGGCGATACGGCAATAACAGTCGCAACCGATCCGCGCGGTATCGCCGAGGGCCGCATGGCGGGCGTAATGACCATCGCCGCCGAATATAACGGAGAGTACGCCTTCCGGCGGATCGGGCAGCCGGGCATCGTACAACTGCCGCGCCCCCGCCCCGCCGTCAAAGCGGACGAGTCCTACGGCTATAAAGAGGAAGCCATGGAAGAGGTTATGGAGTACCGAAACACGCTCCAGCAGGAAAACCGCGAGCGCTGGCAGAACAACCAAATGACGGAACATCAGGGACTGGAACTCCGCAATCTGAAGTGGTAAGGTACTCACACGACGTGAGTACCCCGCAAAGTGCCTGGATGGCACGGTATTTTTGCGGGGCAGCGCGTACAGTGCTTAGGGCGTGTCCCTAAAGTGTTTTTTTCGTCATTGTTTATGCCCCCAGTGGGTACGAGGCGTAGCCGATACCCACTGGGTACAAGCGCAATCCATGTAAAAATGTTCCCCCTGGATTGCTTCACCGCTCACGCGGCTCGCAATGACACAGGAGAGTTTCTCGTGGGTGGCGACAATGGTAGCCAAAGAGTACGTTAGGGACATACCCTGGTGTGTCTGTACAATCCGTAGTATATTTGCGTATACGGTAATTTGAATGATTATGGAGAAACCCATGGTTATCGCCAATAAAGCCATCATTCCATCCATTGATCTGGGTTTGGGGGCGCTCCCGCTCTATATTTTGCTTTTTGCTTTTGCGTTCAGCCTGGTCATGTTTCTGCGCCGCGCGATCCGCGACAGCAGCGTTCAGGATCACCGCATTCTGTTTTTGGTGACGTTCATTGCGCTTGCCGCAGTCATCGTGTACGCCTTTACCGCAGGCTGCGCCCATCTTTTCAGCCAGAGCTTCACCTGGATTCTGCTGCTCATCTTTATGGCGGTCTCATTTTTGCTTCAGATATTCAAGCGCGCCTTCGGCAGCCTGCTTGTTTGCTGCTGCGTACTCCTCATCCTGGCCGTCGTGCTTTTCATCCGCAGTCTGACCGCATTCACCGGACGCACCCTGATCGCGAATATCCATGCCATAACGGCGGACGGCAAGGAGATGCACCTGTTGGTGGAACCGCGGAACGGCTCATTGCCCGGGCAGGAAGAGGCCTTTTCGGTCGCGATGCAGGGCGACCATTTTGGATTATTCGTATACCAAATTATCTTTGACGACGCGGCTGTTTTTCTGGGCGCAAAAACGCGCTACGCCTGGCTCGGCATGACCTCGTTTGAGAGCATCTTCACCCAAAAGGATAAATATCTCTTCCCGGACGCCCTTTCGCGCGCCGCCCTTTTTGATACCCTCGAACGCCGCGAACTCACCCTCCCCTTCGTGCGCAGTGTGCAGGCGGATATCGCGATTAAAGCCGCGCGCCCCAAAATGCGCTACGCGGTGTGGATCGAGAACGACGGGGGCGTTACCATAACAAGCCTCGGCGAAGAAGAAGAGCCCGAACCAAAAAAGTAAAAGCTGATCATAGAATTTTTTGGGGGGAACATTGGGTGCATACGGAAGTAATCCGGTATGGTATACAATGTATGGCGCTCTGCCGTTCAACCATCTAACCGAAGCCATAGCCTCCGAATTGCCGTTCCGCCGCGACGCAAAAAAAGCACATTTGGCCACGAATAGACACAAATCACTGCAACGACCAAGATCTGGCCACGAACAAAACCGAATAAAAGATCGAATAAGGCAAAAAACCAATCTGGGAGTAAATACGAAAACAAGACCTGGTTGATAGTAGTTTTGATTTTTTGCATTTACCCCAATCATTGTTTTTGCCTTTGAGTCTTATTCGAGCCTTCTTTCGTGTGATTCGTGGCTGAGTGTCTTTTTCGTATTTTTTGTGGCTCAGATGTTTTGCCTTTTTCCAGCTTCGCGGCGGAACGCTCGTTTCGGAGTACATAACGTTGCGGTTGCTCAGGCTACCCCGCGACTACCGACATCCATGTCTGCGCGGGGCGCAAACATCGTGTTTGCGACGGCAGAGCGTTTTCTGATTATACCGGCAGTTTGCATTTTCTCCGGCAAGCGGTATATGCTTCCAGATAAAATTACTCGCTTACAGTAAAGCGCCCCGAGGCGTCGAGCACGAGGTGTTTGGGTACCTGCGGACAGGCGCTCAGTATCCGATCAAGCACGGGAGAAACGCGCTCCTGCTGCCGCGCGGTAAAGGCTTCGCGGCGCGCAAGCAGAGCCGAAAGCGGCGGCATATCGGGGGAGAGATCGCGCCACGACGCACGCGCGCTGCGGGACTCGCGCAGCATAAGTAATATCGAATTATATTCGCCAAGAAGCGAAATGACGGATGGATAATCCATATCCCGCCCATGCGCAAGGAGGCGGATATTCAATCGGCTGAGTTTGCGCAAATATTCCAGCTCGCGGGTACAGAGAAGCAGCCAGGCGTCAGCCTGAGACATTAAAGCCGCCTGACGCGCCCGCCGGCTTGCCCGCAGGCGTTTTATCGGCAACCTGCTTCCAGGCGTCCAGAAGGCTGACCAGCATACCGCGAACCTCAAGGATCGGCTCCTTGTCCTTGCGGATATTGGCCTCGACAAGCCTGCGGTTAAAATACATATAGAGATTATACATTTTTGAGGCGAGGTCGCCCGCGTCAAAATTGATGGAGAGCGCGAGTTCGGTAACAATATCCTGCGCGCGGAGGAGATTGTTGTTCACAGCGTCCAGCTTTTTTTCCTTGAGGGCGGCAAGCGCATTGTCTATAAAGCGGATCGTTCCTTCGTATAAGAGTACGACAAGTTTTCCCTGCGATGCAGTCATTATCTGCGTTTCGCGGTATTGGCTATGGACGTCGGCCATTTTGTACCCTCTCTCTGTCCGCAGTATCCAACGCGTTGATTATCGGCTTTTCAGACGGCAGTATTGAGAAGAATCCGCAGGCGATGGAGTATGCGCCGCCGGAAATCCGGGAGGCGCAGGGCGAGCAGCTCGTCCGCGCGCGGATACGCGCCATGCCGGTAATGATGAAACGCGAGCGGGCGCGCGAAGGCGAAAAATTCCCGCAGATCCGGATCATCGAATACGGTATGGCACAAAGCTTCATCGCCCGGCGGGAGGCGCAAAAGCGCGGCATACAGGCGTTCCAGCCGATCATACTGTAACGCGGGCGGAGGGAGGCGTACCTCATGGACGCCGCCGGGGTTAAATGCACGCGCGGGGGGAAGCGCCGCGAGATGCGGACTCAATACGCCCGTGTCCAGCGCTAAAAACTCATCCGGGGATTTTGTTACCTCGCGCAGGAAGGCCTCGGCATACGCGCGCATCTTGCTGTCTGTCCGCCAGTATGCGCATTGTTCGTCATGGCGTCTGAAGGTAGCGTCGAGATATTTTTCGGGCGGAGCTGTGCGTGTGCCGCGATTCTGCGCGTCGGCGTCAAATCGGTATCCGCGCGCGTGTCCTTTGGACGAGATGGACGCAAAATCCTGCCCCGCGAAAATTATTCTCTCCGCGCCCAACCTCTTGGCCGCAAAAATCGCGAAAAGCGCAACCGTGGGCGATTCGGGTACGGGGATGACGCTATGCGCGTCCAGAAAAAAATTTTCAACCGAGGTACTATAGGTAAAAGGGATGAGCGCCCCCTGCCAGCCGCGCGCCACGCCCGCATAGCAAAACAATGGAAACAGAAGCGGTATCCCACTATCCTCGAGCCCCGCCAGATGCAGGCCATTCGCCCAGCCGCCGTCGGTACTCGCGACAAAATCGGGACGGATACCGCGCTCCAGGAGCGGGCGCAGCGCCGACGCAAGGGCAAGCAGAGTATAATATCCGCGCGAGTTGGCGAGTGCGCAAACAGCGGCGTCCAGGCTTGGCCCCGGAGAGGCAATGACCCAATCGCCCCGGCGCGTATCCGCGCGCTGCTCGCGGGATCGCCCGCGTATCGCGCAGAGGTTATCCAGCAGATTGCACGTCCAGCGTTCCCCGAACCAGGCGCTCGTTTCCAGCTCCTGCATCCTGCGCTTAAAAAGAGCGACGACCGCTCTTTCCGCCTGTAGGAGATCGGGATAACCTACGGTTGTTTCACGTACGGCAGACGCTGCGGCGGATACAATAAGAATGTCGCCGATCTGCCAGGAGGGTTCCAGAAAATCTCTTTCAAGCGCTTCGATATACGGTTCGTCGGTAAATATCATGGAAAAATCACGAAACGCATCCTCGCCCAAAAGGCGCAAACCGTTTACCGCGAGTTCGGCGTCATTCTCAATAACGAGTACCCGCAAACCGCGCCGCACAAGCTCGCGCGCGAGATACCCAAAGCCGCCGCCAAAAATTATCGCGGCAGCCTTGCCTTCGGTATCCATGCGCGAAGCGAGGGCGCGCGCGGAGGATTCGGGATCATAGCTGCTGTCGAGGAGAATCCCGTTTCGCCTGGCGATGGGCATCCCATTTTTTGCGCGGAGAAATTCGAGGGGGTTTGCGCCGGATACGCGCGCAGCGCGAAGCGGTATACGCGCGGAAGCCCGGAGCGCGAAATCACCCACCGGATGAACGAAATTTTTCGGCGCGGCGCATAAGGCTGGGCTTGCGCTGGGTTGGAGAAGCGCCCCCGCCGGGTCCGTCGGAGGAACAATACGCCTCGGCGCGCTTTCTGAGTCCGGGCTTGCGCTGCGCCGGAGAGACTTTTCCGCTCGATACGTCGGAGGAGCGGCAAGCCTCGGCGCGTTTCCTGAGACTGGGCTTTTGCCGCGCAGGGGAGATACCTTCACCAAGCCCGCCAGAGGAACGGTAAGCCTCAGCGCGTTTCCTGAGTCCGGGCTTTTGCCGCGCAGGAGAGGTATTCAATCCGCCGGAGGAGCGGCAAGCCTCGGCGCGATATCTCAGTCCGGACTTGCGCTTGGTTGAGGGAACGCTTTCGCCGTCGATCTTTTGCCTGAGTTCAAGCACACGCGCTGACAGCCCCATGTTGCCTAAATACCCAGATCTTTGAAGAGACGATTATATATGCCAAAATACTCAGAATTGGCAAATTCCTTGACGCGATCTTCCGGGAGTTCGTCAAACAGGGCGTCGAGATAGCCTAAAACCCGCCGCATATCCTCGCGGAGATCCGCAGACTGTGCTTCGCCGCCCTTGCGCTCCTCCGAATCCCCGTCGGGGAGCGGTGATGGCGGCATACCTGCCCCAGTATCAACAACCTCGTCCCGCATCTCGGAGATCGCGTCGGCACTAAGAGCGCCTTCTTCCGCGTCGGCCGACGCATCCGGCGATTCTTCCTGAAGCGGAGCGGCCTCTTCTTCCAGAGCGGGCAACGCATCCGGCGGTTCCACCGGGGGCAAGGCTGTCTCTTCTTCCTCTTCGGCAAACGCATCCGGCGGTTCTTCCTGGAGCGGAGCGCTCTCTTCTTCCAGAGCGGCCAGTGTGTCCGGCGATTCTTCCTGGAGCGGAGCGGCCTCTTCTTCCAGAGCGGGCAACGTATCCGGCGGTTCCACCGGGGGCAAGGCTGTCTCTTCTTCTTCCTCTTCGGCAAACGCATCCGGCGGTTCTTCCTGGATCGGAACAATCTCCTCTTCCTCAACAGCCAGCGTATCCGGCGATTCTATCGGGGGCGGAGCGCTCTCTTCTTCCAGAGCGGGCAGCGCTTCTATCGGAGGCAAAGCTGCCTCTTCTTCCTCATCGGCAAACGCGCCAGACAATTCTATCTGGTCTTCCTCATTGGCAAACGCGCCGGGCAATTCGACCTGAGGCAGAACGATCTCTTCATCAGCGAATTCAACCTGTTCTGTTGCAAATGACAAACCGGAAGAAGCTTCTTGCTGAGCAGCATCACTTTCGGCGAGAGCGAGCTGTTCGTTGAGATCCTGAATAAACAGCGGCTCGTCCAGAACCGACGCTGTGGCACCTGACTCTTCCGGGGTTGGCGCAACAAAGCTTGGCTCCTCAAATGTTGGCTCGGCAAAGCTCGGTTCCTCAAGGGGCGGCTCGGCAAAACTCGGTTCCTCAAGGGGCGGCTCAGCAAAACTCGGTTCCTCAAGGGGCGGCTCAGCAAAACTCGGTTCCTCAAGGGGCGGTTCGGCAAAGCTCGGCTCCTCAAGGGGCGGCTCGGCAAAACTCGGCTCCTCAAGGGAAGGCGGCGCGGCAAAACTCGGCTCCTCAAGGGAAGGCGGTTCGGCAAAACTCGGCTCCTCAAGAAGGGACGACTCATCAAAGGTTGGCTCGCCAAAAGTTGGTTCGCCAAAACTCACTACAACCGGATTATCAAAGGCCGGTACCGCAGAGCCTGGTTCGGCAAGAGGCGGTTCCTCGAAATCGCCACCCATCCGGTTTTCAGTGTCATACTCGCTTGTTTGCGCGGAGACTTCTGACTGAGAATCTGCTTCTTCAAAAAGGGCGTCGAGAGAATGACCGGAAACCTCCACCACGGATCCGCTATCAGCAGCATCTGTACCCCGATCCGCCTGATCCCGCGATATTTCGAGTTCCGGCATACTTCCGCCGAACATGAGTTCATCCTCGGAAATTATTACGGCTTCTTCCCCATATCCAAACCCGCCTGACGAATCACTTTCACTGACCGTATCACTCAGAATAACAAACGAATCCTCTTCCTCCCCCGGGGACGCCACAGAGGAAAGAGGAGGCGAAGCTTCTTCGGCATTATCGGAAAGGACAGCGGTATCCGCTTCTTCCTCCAGGATAGAGGTTATAACACCATCCGCAAGCGTGATGCTTTCGTCAGCATCTTCTTCAAAAAAGCCCGAATGACCTGCGGGCGCGGAAATCTCTTCGGATGGCGGGAAAATTTCAATATCCTGCCCGGGTTCTTCCAATAATTCTGCATCGGGAGAACGGGAGAAATCAACCTCGATATCCGCTATAGGAGCGTCTGTGATATCCGCTGATCCAAGAATGACGTCAAGCTCCGAATCAGAGATCGCTATGATCTCGCTGTCGTCGAGCTCTCGATCAGGCTTCTTATTATTTTGCTTTTTGCTTTGCATGTTACCCTTTACCAGACCCCACAGAGTATTGAGAGCATAGTAACTATATCGTTCTTTTTAAGGGTTTGTCAATTTTTTTGGTACTCGCGTTTGGGCTGTGTTTGTATGCGGTTTTGAGTGATAATACAGGTATGCCGGAAAACACCCAAGCCATCACAGTCGAATACGCAGAGCCGCGAAAACAGAAATCCGCGCGCAACCGGCATGAACGCGGAAAGGAACTCATGCGGCTTGCCGAAAGCTGCGGCTTTACGGTCATCGCATATCTCACTCTGCCATACCGGAACTCTTCCGGCTTGCTCCCGGGCAAGGGAAAACTTGCCCAGCTTACGGAAATCGTCCTTTCAGCAGGGTGCGGCGTTCTGATCTTCGGGCATGATCTCTCCCCTTCCCAGAAAAGGATCTTTGAGGACGCGGTATCCTGCCCGGTAATTAACAGGACAGAACTGATACTGGAACTCTTTGCGCGGCAGGCGCGCTCATCGACGGCGAAGTATCAGGTCGCGCTCGCCCGCCTGGAATATCTGCTCCCGAGGCTGGAGGGCGGGAATCCGCACCTCATTTCGAGCCAGGGGGGATCCGGTTTTCGCGGTCCGGGAGAAACGCAAATAGAATTGGATCGCAGGCGTATTCAGAAAAGAATCGCCTGGCTGAAGCGCCGTCTCGCCGATATCCAAACGAGCAAGAGGGAGCAGCGCAAAAAGAGAGTCATGCAGATCCCGCTGGTTGCGCTCTGCGGCTATACCAATGCCGGCAAGACCAGTCTTATGAATCGCCTTGCGCGAACATCCCTCCCGGCCTGCGACCGGCTCTTTGCGACCCTGGACGCCGCGGTGCGCGCGATCCATTCTCCGCAAAACGGGAGGATTTTGCTCGCCGACACGGTCGGTTTCATTCGCGATCTCCCGCATCTTCTCATTGAGGCGTTTCAGTCCACCCTTGAGGAGATTCGGCACGCCAGTCTTATTGTCATTGTATTTGACGCAAGCGATCCGGATTACAGGGAGCAGATAACGGTTGTGGAGGAAGTTCTGAATGAAATCGGGGCGCAAAACCAGCCCAGAGTATTATGCGCCAACAAGATCGACCTGGTTGAGAACCCTGTATCCATCGGGATACGCGAGCCTCTGTGCAAAATCTCCGCGCGGAATGGTGATGGAATTGAGGAACTGCTCGGCAGGATAGATGCGCTGATTTCGGATCAAAAGCGTCAGCCGGTATGGTAGCCGCGCTCGATCAGGGTTTTTTTCAGCTCTTCGATGAGTACCGGCAGATCCTGTACAAGCTCCGCAAAATTTTCGGATTCTTTATTTCGTCCGGCGAGTTCGAGCGCATAAAACCGCTGCCGAAGACGCTCCGCGCCCACATTCGACGCCGCGCCCTTTAAGGCATGCGCGCGATCCTCAGCTTCGGCGATATTCCCTGATTCCAGACCCGTATACATTGCCGCAAGCTGCGCGTCGAGGCTGTCCCAAAAAACGCCGAGCAATTCCCTGAGCAAACCCTCATCGTTTCCGAGGCGGTTCATAACGCCCGGGAGATCGAAAACCGGAATTTCCTCTTTCCCGGCACCGGCATCCATATTGGATTCGTCTGATTCGGGAACAGAAGGGGCACCAAAAGATGCGTTCAGGCCGCTTGACCGCGTATGTTTAAGCCAGTACACTATTTTTTCGCGAATCACATCCCGCTGAACCGGTTTGCACAGATAGTCATTCATTCCGGCAACCCGGGTGCGTTCCATTTCTTCCCCGCCCCTGTGCGCGGTAAGCGCAATGATGGGTAAATCAGGCCGATAAAACCGCGACGTCGCATCGCGAATCTCGCGTGTTGCGGAATATCCATCCATAATGGGCATCTGACAATCCATAAGGATCAAATCGAAATTCCGCTTGCCCAGCCGTTCGAGCGCTTCCTGCCCATGATTGGCGACCGTAACAGCCGCGCCAAACCTCTCCAGGATGCGAAACACCACCATTTGATTAACAGAATTGTCTTCAACCACAAGAATGGAGACGCCCGCCAAAACCTGTTCGGAAAAATCATCATTGTTTGCCGACTGTGATGGGGTATCCTCTGAAAGGTAAGTCAGAGGCTTTTCTTCATAAGCGCTGGAATCCTTGAAATCTTCCGGAAAAACCATCGAGAGAATCCGGCTTACAAATGGCTGGTGAAAAAGCGGCTTATACGTGATGCTGTCAAACAGGAGTTCTCCCTTTGTATGAATATCCTCAAAAATTGAGTCCGGATTGGCAAGGAGTATGAGTTTTAACATATTGCCCTTGAATTTGTTTCTGAGCGTTTTGGCAAGGACAAAGCAATCCATATCGTTGATGCGCTGATCGATGAGTACAACGCACATTGGTTTCACATGAGTATGTACAAGCTGTTCGGAAATATCATGGGGATCACAAATAACACAGTCAGCGCCGCTTTCCCGGCAAATTCGGCCATAAATGCGCCCGACTATGTCGTGGGTGCAGACGAGATACAGACTGATGAGATGGCTGTAGCTTTTCAGGCTGAGCAGCGGAGTCTCTTTTGCGGGATCGAGAGTGAGCGGAATGGAAAACCAGAATGTTGTGCCAACGCCAACGCTGCTCTCCACCCCAATATCGCCGCCCATGCCGCGCGCAAGCTGGCGCGAGATGGTGAGACCCAGACCGGTGCCTCCATAGAAACGCGTTGTTGAGGAGTCGGCCTGGGAAAAACGCTCAAAAATCACATCCAGCTTATCGTTGGAAATCCCTATCCCCGAATCCTCCAGCGCCAGACTGAATGTACTCCTGCCGTCTTTTTGCAATATGCAGTCCACATACAGGAGTACATGACCCTCTATTGTGAATTTGATGGCGTTATTCGTGAGATTAAGCAATACCTGCCGGATACGGCCGGGATCCCCGATTACCTTGTTGGGCGAATCAACACTGTAATGCAAAATAAGTTCCAGATTCTTTTCGCTCGCGCGGGGCGCCAATAGCCGCATAACATCTTCAATGGCTTCGCGCAGATCGAAATCGTTGGACTCAATTTTGAGCTTACCCTCCTGGATTTGCGAATAATCGAGAAGATCATTGATAATGGTCAGGAGCGCCTGCGCGGAGTTACGGATGGTTTTGCTGTATTCACGCTGCTCAGACGAAAGCCTGGTATCCAGCAGAAGATCCGACATACCCAGTATCCCGCCCACGGGCGTCCTGAGTTCATGGCTTACATTGGAAAGAAATTCGGTCTTCATCCGGCTGATGCCGTCACTGATCTCTTTTTCTTTTTCAAGTTCCACAACGCGCTTGCGATCGCTGATCTCGCTGGCAGTAGCCAGCACCTCAAGCAATTCCCCTTCGATACTCCCGAAAACAGCGCGGCAGTCCCACTCAATCCAGTGCTTTGCGGTATTCATCTCAAGCGACTGTTCAAATTTTGAAACCTGGTTTCCTTCCTGGAGGCTTCGCAGTGTGGCATTAAACGAGGCGGTATCGCTGAGCTTCACGGCATCTGCAAAGGCTTTTCCTGTGAGTTCATCGTTTTTACGATCAAAAAAGGAACAAAAGGCGGCATTGACATATTCGATTCTTCCGTCAGGGGAAAAAGCGCATGCGATGATCGATTGTTTTTCCATAAGCGAACGAAACCGCAATCCGCTTCCCTCGAGCGGTCCATTGCCCCGGTTATGCTCAATTCTGCTTCGGCCATAAAAATTGGCGCAATCCTCCTGAGGATCAGGTATGACATACATCACGCACGTGATTTCATTGGTTTTTATGTTGAATGTGCGGCTTTTGTTGTCCTTGATGGATTCTTCAATAAGTACCGTATATTGGGTCGGGAGGTGTTGATTGGCATCCAGACCCATATCGTCCAGAAATTTGAACCCTGCCTGGTTGGTATAGATAATGGCGCCTTGCCTGGAAATCCTGAGAACAGGATACGGACTGGAATCCATAATGGAGAGCTGCGCCAGAAGCCGCTGTACCTTTTTTTCATGCTCATCAAAGCTCTCGCTGATGGAATTGCCGATTTGGGTAAAAAGGCTTTGCGCCTTTTTATTTTGCTCCTGGAGATTTTTTTTTGCCTGATTCTGCGCAAGCGCAAGCGCAACCATGGCATGCAGATCATCAAATGAGGATGATTTGACAATAAATCCATAGGCATTGAGATCCTCCGCCTTCTTCACAAGGGCGGAATATATTCTTTCGGTGAGAAAAATTATGGGAGTTGCCAATTCATAACATATAATACCGGCTGCTTCCAGCCCATCAAAACTGGCTTCCAGATCCACGTCAATAAGGAGCAGATCGGGCGAATGCGTCCGCGCCAGCTCAAGAGCCATATTTCCATTGCGGGCAACCGCAAGTACAGTATACCCCTTTTGCGCAAGGTTTGCTTTGAGCTTCTCGCTCAGAGCTTCGTCATGTTCAGCAATAATAATCCGCGATTTCATGAGATTAGGATATACCGACCGGGCATAATAAAGCAAGTACACCGCGGAGCTGGAATGCCCTTTGGATGCAAGCATCCAGAGAGTGACGGAGCGCCCCTCGCAGCCAAAAGCTCAATAGCGGTAGTTTTCCGCCTTGAACGGCCCTGCCTTGGGTACGCCAATATAGGCGGCCTGCTTATCCGTCAGCTCGGTTAAGCTTACCCCTATCTTGGCAAGATGCAGCCGCGCGACCTCCTCGTCGAGGAGCTTGGAGAGCGTACGCACACCCTTCGTGATCTTGTCGCGGTTCTTCCAGAGATCGATCTGCGCGAGGGTTTGATTGGTGAAGGAATTGGACATCACGAAAGAGGGATGCCCCGTCGCGCAGCCGAGATTCACCAGGCGTCCCTCCGCAAGGAGGATGATGGAATGTCCGTCGGGGAAGGTATATTTATCGACCTGGGGCTTGATGTTGGTCACCTGTATCCCGGGGATGGCATTCAGTTCGGCAACCTGAATCTCATTATCAAAATGCCCGATGTTGCATACTATGGCCTGATCCTTCATTTTGGCCATATGCGCGGCGGTAATGACGTCGGTATTGCCGGTGGTGGTTACATATATGTCCGCGCGCCCGAGGGTGTTTTCAACGGTTGTGACCTCGTGCCCCGCCATAGCCGCCTGCAGGGCGCAGATCGGATCGATTTCGGTGACAATCACACGCGCCCCGATGCTCGCCAGCGACTGCACCGACCCCTTGCCCACGTCGCCGTAGCCGCATACCACCGCCACCTTGCCCGCAACCATAACGTCGGTCGCGCGCTTGATGCCGTCAACAAGCGATTCGCGGCAGCCATACAGATTGTCAAATTTGGACTTTGTGACGGAATCGTTTACGTTGATCGCGGGTACACGCAGACTCCCCGCGCGCTCCATCTCGTAGAGCCTGTGGACGCCGGTGGTCGTTTCCTCGGAAACGCCCTTCCAGTCGGCGCAATGCTTTTTCCAGTATCCCTTATCCTTTGCCTGGATCTCTTTCAGCACCTCCAGCAAAAGCGTCTCATCCGCCGTTCCCGCCTTTCGGCTGAGGATCGCGGGATCCGCTTCGGCGTCGCAGCCCAGGTGCATCATAAGGGTGGCGTCCCCGCCGTCGTCAACGATCAGCTCAGGCCCCTTGCCGTCCCCGAAATCCAGGGCGCGATCCAAAAGCCGCCAGTATTCCGCGAGGCTTTCGCCCTTCCACGCAAACACGGGTACGCCTGCGGGATTGGCCTCCGTTCCGTTTTTGCCCACCACAATTGCCGCAGCGGCATGATCCTGGGTGGAAAAAATATTGCAGCTCGACCAGCGCACCTGGGCGCCGAGTTCCACAAGGGTTTCAATCAAAACGGCGGTTTGGATGGTCATATGCAATGAGCCGGAAACCCGCACGCCTTTAAGCGGCTTTTCCTTGCCGTATTTTTCGCGCGTCGCCATCAGCCCGGGCATTTCCTGTTCCGCGATGATTATTTCTTTGCGTCCCCAATCCGCAAGACCGATATCCTTAATCTGGTATTCCATTATGGCACTCTCCCCAAAAATTTTGCGCCGGGCGCAGCCGCGCATACTTTAATCTATACCGGAGCATATCGTAATGCAAGAGACGTAATACACCGCATTGCCGCGTTGTACATATTTTCGGAATGGGCGCGTGTCGGAAGTCTCTGTGTACCGGATGGAGAACGATCATGGCAGCTCGTGAGTAACCCCGCATGGCTGAACTCTGGGCGCTGTGCTCCCTGTACAGAAAGACGCCCAAAAACGCAGCCATTCCGAAATGCCGTGTGTACGTAAAAATGCGCCTGCCGTTTGCCGGCAGGCGCAAGTGATTCGTGGCCTTACATACTTCAAAACTGCACTGCTAGCCCAGAAGCTTGAGAACAGTCTTGGACTGCATATTTGCCTGGACAAGCATTGCAGTCCCGGTCTGCGTCAAGATCTCACTTTTGGTAAACTCGATGATCTCCCGAGCCATATCGGTGTCCCTGATCCTGGATTCCGCAGCGGTAAGGTTCTCCTCGGCGACCGCAAGGGTATTCACTACATGCCCCATGCGGTTCTGCCAGGCACCCACGTTTGCGCGCTGCTTTGAAACGGTGTTGACCGCAGTATCAATCGAACCCAGGCTGTCATTTGCCGACGCCACCGACGTGATATCGACGCCGTTTACGGCAAGAGCCTTTGTGTCCATGGAATCAAGCGATACGGAGATCGTTTGATCCTTGTCCGGTCCGATGTGAAACCGCAGATCCGCAAGCGAACCATCCAGAATCTTCAGTTGATTAAACGAGGTAACGTCCACAATCCGGTCGATCTCCTGCTTGAGCTGCGAGACCTCCACCTGAATCTGAAGTCTGTCCTCGGTACTGTAGATCTGGTTGGCACCCTGAATGGAAAGTTCCCGCATACGATGAAGAATCGAATGCATCTCCTGCATGGATCCTTCGGCGGTCTGCAAAAACGATATTCCATTCTGCGCATTGCGCATTGCCTGGGCAAGCCCCTTAATCTGCGAACGGAGTTTTTCGGATACCGCAAGTCCTGACGCATCATCCCCGGCCTTGTTGATTTTGTACCCCGACGAGAGCTTTTCGATGGACTCGCCCAACTGGGCGGCCACACCTGCAAGCTGCCGGTGCGCAAAATGCGCAGACATATTATGGTTGATGATCATGCCATCTCCTCCCTCCTGGAAGTGCATTCGGCATCCCTGCCGAACGGCTTTAATGGGTATGCTCCCTGATCCGGCGGATGTAAGGACTCCTCCATGATGATGGGTGCGCAAGTTTTACGCCTGCGGCCACGAATCTCCCGATTCCATCACGAAGGGCTGCCCCCAAAAACGCCGTACAACCCCGCCTCTGCCCGGCGTAATCAAGCCGCGCAGGATGCGTTATTGTCTTTGCTCTCGGATAGAGGTTGATAGTCTGGCTGAAACGTTACCGGCATAAGCGTACTGTAAGAACGGCTTTTCAGTCAAAAAGCCGGAGAGCCGCCTGCGGCTGCATACTTGCGTGCGCAAGCATGGATACACCGGACTGCATGAGGATCTGCGAGCGAATATAATTCGTCATTTCCTCCGCCATATCGGTGTCGCGGATGCGGCTCTCGGCAGCCTGCAGGTTCTCGGCAGCAATCGCAATCCCCTTCACCGCGTATTCAAAGCGGTTCTGGTACGCGCCAAGATCTGCCCGCTGCTTCATCACAACGTTATAGGCGGCGTCAATCTGACCGATAACCTTATTCGCCGAACCCGGAGTGTCCAGCTTCAGCGTTACCTGGTCGGCGTCATCCACAAACTTGAGGGCGCGCGCAGTCATGTCGCCAAGAAATACCTGCTCGCGCTGATCCATGTTGGCCCCAATATGAAACTGGGTACCCGCTTCGTCAAGGGTCGCCGCATTAACGCGCGCGGGAGCGTAGTTTTCGTTCCCCGCATACGCATCCGGCAGCTTGCCAAAGCGTCCGGTGAGGAGATTCATGCCGTTAAACTGGGCATGCTTCGCAATCCGGTCGACCTCGTCAACGAGCTGCGAAACCTCAACCTGCATCATCATCCTGTCCTCGGTCGAATAGATCCCGTTGGCCGACTGGACGGCGAGTTCGCGGATACGGTTGAATATCTGGCTTGTTTCATCCATATAGCCTTCGGCAGTCTGCAGAAAAGAAATGCCGTTTTGGGCGTTTCTCCCTGCCTGCACCAGACCCCGTATCTGACTTCGCATCTTCTCGGAAACAGCAAGCCCCGAGGCGTCGTCGCCGGCACGGTTAATCCTTTCTCCCGAGGCGAGTTTCTGAATGCTCTTTTCGCCGTCGATCATCGTGCCTTGCATTGTGCGATGCGCAAACATCGCACTCATGTTGTGATTGATAACCATGGAAAATCCCTCCTTGTTCCATTTCAAGCCGATGCTTGCAGCCATGCAGGCTGTAAACATCGAACTCCGGCATCCCTGCCGGACGGCGCATCATCAGGAGGCGAATATTCTTGACCGGGCCCTGGTCAGTGGAGAGAGGTGATCGCGCGAACTTGTCCTCGCTCCCTTGGCCGCTTCCTGACTTCAACTACCGGGACTGTACTCCCGGAGGTCATGCCAGACAGCGGGTATACAACCCCCGTTTCTGAAGGAAGGGAAATGTGCCGTGTCCTGGTTTTCCATGGTTGATACCGCAATGCCAAAACGTTTCAGTTTACGGTATCCTGTATTCCTCCTTTCACCCTTGCATCAGGGTTCCGATCTATGTATGTAACCAACGCCGAAAGGATAGGATTATTCTCCTACCCTTTCCAACGCCGGGAACACCCGAATAATGATAAACGCCCGCACTACTGCAGCAGTCTGAGTACCGATTGCGGCTTCAGGTTTGCCTGTCCAAGCATTGCGGTCGCGGAAGTTGTCAGGATCTGATCCTTGACAAAGGTCGACATCTGCTCGGCCATATCCGTGTCGCGGATTCTGGACTCCGCAGCCTGAATATTCTCATACCCGATCATAATGCCCTTCACCGCGAACTCGAGCCTGGACTGATACGCGCCCAGATCGGCTCTCTGCTTTGAAACCCGCATAAGCGCCTGATCGAGCACACCAATGGCCTTATTGGCGTCGTTTGGAGTTGAAAGGGTAATAAAGGAAGCGGTTGAGAGACTCCGGATGCCCAGAGCGCGGGTTGACATGGTGCCGATATATACGCGCTTGCGCTGATCCATATTGGCGCCAATGTGGAACCACATACTCGCCCCGGCGTATTGCCCCTGGGTATCGTTGCCAAAGCGGCCTGTCAAAAGGTTCATCTCGTTGAACTGCGCATGGCTTGCGATGCGATCAACTTCGTCGACAAGCTGGGATACCTCAACCTGCATCATCATACGATCCTGCGACGTGTAAATGCCGTTGGCAGCCTGAACAGCCAACTCGCGTAAGCGCTGCATAACGTCCTGGGTCTGCTGCAGATATCCCTCGGCCGTCTGAATCATGGAGATGCCGTCTTCCGCATTGCGGGCAGCGCGGTATAAGCCGCGTACCTGACTGCGCATCTTCTCAGACACAGCAAGACCGGAAGCATCGTCGCCCGCGCGGTTGATGCGCATACCCGAAGAGAGCTTCTCGATATCCCTGTCTACCTGTTGATTGTTGATTTTGAGATTGCGGTTTGCAAAAATACTGCTGATGTTGTGATTGATGATCATGCTTCACTCCTCCGTGAATGTTCTCCCCAGGCCTCCCTGCCTGGCGTTGAGAAAGTTGTGTACTTCACTTTTCCTGGCCTTTTTGAAAAGCCGCCTGATTGATACCGCCTCCTTTTCGCTTTTTTTAATAAACGCTTAAGTTTTTTTGAGAACTCCCGAAAATAGCAGTATGAGAGAGCAGAAAGGCCGGACTCATACCCAAATAAGACGCTCTCAACGCAGATTATCGGAATATTCAGGCAGATCTTGAATACTTTTTCGCTCTTTTTTTTATTTTTTAACCCGCTTTACGCAAAATTTGCTTTCATCAGACCGGTACGCAAATTTTTTGCCGGGTAAGGGATAAAAAGCTATATTTTTGGGGTATTTGGCGTTGCCCGGGTGGTGGAATGGTAGACACACTAGCTTGAGGGGCTAGCGGTCGCAAGGCCGTGCTGGTTCAAATCCAGTTCCGGGCATAAAATTCTGTTCTTACAATTTGCGGCTTACCTCATCAACCAATCCATAGACGCGCGCTTCCTCTGCGCTTAAGTAATGATCACGGTCGGTATCCTTTTCGATCTGCTCCAGCGACTTTCCGGTAATTTCGGCATAGATCGAATTCAGGAGCGCGCGCGTACGTACCATCTCTTCGGCATGGATCTTGAGGTCGGCTGCCGGACCATAAATTTCCCCGCTGATCAGCGGCTGGTGGATCAACACCTTGGAGTGCGGCCAGGCATAGCGCATACCTTTGGTACCCACAGCCGCCAGAAATGAAGCCATGCTTGCGGCGATGCCGCAGACCACCGTAGCCACCGGTGCCTTGATCGCATACATGGCGTCATAAATAGCCAGGCCGGCGCTGATGACTCCGCCGGGGCTGTTGATATACATGGTTATGGGTTCAGCGGATTGCGCGTCCATATAGATAAGCTGACGGACGATTTTTTCCGAAACCTCATCATCGATCTCTGACCAGAGAAATATCTTCCGGCTTTTAATCGCCGAATCGATGATCTCCTGCGGCAGGGAAGGTCCTTCCTTGTCTTTGTCTTCTGTATCGCCCATGATCTTCCTCCGCTGCCCTTTGTGTTTTTCCTGTTCCCTGAAAGAAGCGCGGCTTCCGTTTGGTCGCCGCGCATCTACCTGCTTATTTACTGAGGTTGTATACCAAAGAAATCAAAACTATTGCCTCTTGATGCGGCCATCAACCGCCGCATTTATCGTTCCGCGGGCGCGTATAACATCGATCAAAGCGTCCCGCATCACAAAACCGGTATCATAGCTCTCGTAATCCAAAAACTCGACAAAGCCATCCCCGCCGGCAGCCACAAAATCGCTTGTCGCAACACTATAGACGCGCTCGGGATTGATGGGAGCGCCGTTAATAATAATATCGATTGCCTTCCCATCCTTGATTGTGTACCCGGAACCGCTGGATATCTGCAGGAAGTTACCCTTTTCGGGATCCTTGGCGGCAACACGATCAAGTATACCGGCAATGGCGGAGCCGGGCATTCTGACCACGTAAATGGTATTGTCAAAAGGTATGACTTTCACGATATCATTAACCTTTATCTCGCCGGCAGCGATGGAGTCGCGGATACCGCCGCCATTGACTACGGCCAGATCCGTTTTGGCAATATCGCGCGTAATGTCGCAGATCAGATTGCCGAGGTTGGTTTCCTCGTTACGCACCTTGCTCTTTTCACCCTCAAGCCGCACGGTGGCGCGCGCAATCACCTGCTGCAATTCCGCGCCGAGCTTCTCGTTATACTCAGCAACTATGGCTTCTATCTTCGCGTCTTTTTTCAGATCAGGCGTCATGGGAATGAGCTTTGAATCAATGGATAGAATCTTTTTTGCCTTTCTGTCGACCTTCAGTTTAACCACTCCAAGATACTTCCCATACAGACCGGCCTGAACGATGCGCGTCTTGCCTTCCTGGATACCGTTCGTCAGCGCGGTATGCGAATGCCCGCCTACGATGATATCGATACCGCTCACCTCCTTCGCGAGCTTAACATCCTCGTTCGAACCCAGATGCGTCAGCGCGATAACAATATCCGCTTTTTCTTTCTCGCGGAGATCGGAAACCAACTGTTTCGCAACTTCGGCGGGTTTAACAAAGGTTAAACCGCCAACATTTTTTGGATGAGTGGTAACGGAGGTATCCGGAGTCAGGAGTCCAAAAATGGCAATCCGGAAACCTTTAACCTCTTTGATGACGTATCCCCGGGATACAAAATTCTCTTCCTTGTCATCAAGGAGATTCGCGCAGACCACATCAAACTTTGCCCTGGAAAGAAGCCGCTTGAGATTTTCCTGCCCGTAATCAAATTCATGATTTCCAAGAGTGGCGACATTCACAAACTCATCCATGATGGAATAACTCTCTTCGCCCTTGAAAAGGGTCGAGAAAGCCGTTCCCTGAAGCGCGTCGCCGCCAAAAAGCACCAAACTATCCGGATCCTTCGCTTTTCGATCGAATACGGCTTTGGCAAGGCGGGCAGCACCCGCGCCGTCGTCCTGCCTCTCTTCCTTGTCGCCTACCTTAACAACTTTTTCGGCGGGCAGCAACATGGCGTGAAAATCATTAAAATGGAGAATCTGGATCGATTCCGAAGTACCGCAGGCCGTTATTCCAAATACAAGTATGGCAACCGCGCAGCAAAGGCGTATCATTCGTAACATTTTCATTGGCCTCCAAAGATAAATTTGAAAGTTTTCTCGCCTAAAAATCAAAAACGGGTGGCAGGCAACCCTTTATGATACTCTTTATCTTGCTGATTTGTCAATGACAAAAGAAGAATATGTCATTAGGTGTGCGGGTTACTATGCCGACTGTTTCGGAAATTAATTTGAACCGACTTCCTGCGCTCGCTTCTGAATATTGCCCATGGCCTGCCAGAGTTCGCCATAGTCCCCGCCCGCATTCCAGGCCACCCATCCGCGCCCGGCGGCAGCTTCCGCGCCCTCCATCTGCAATTCGATATACCGCACCAGAGGCACCCGCGCCCAGCCAATATTGTATACAAAAGACTGGATATAAGGCTGCACCGTAACGCCGGTTCCCTGAAGGCGCTGCAAGGCAAGCTCGGTGCCTTCCCTGACCGTAAAACCGGGCTGCGAAAGACGGCGCTGATCGGCTGTAAAATGACTCGGATACATCATGGGATAGATCACGTCCACGTGTTTTGCAAAACCCTCAATGCTTTGCCCGACCGGATCGCGGCGGTTGTAGGGTATACGGCCGAAAACATCCGCTGAAAGTTTAACCCCATGCGGTTCCGTAATTTTGCGCAAACTGCCGAGGAGCGTATCGATGGCGGCCGCTTTCTGCTCAATGGAAATACCGCTCCATGAATCTTCAAACCGGATGTAATCGAGCTGCACCTCGTCGGCACCGCTCGCGGCGGAAGCCTCCACTATCGCATAGAGGTTATGTAACTGCCATTGCGGAATGGGCAGGGTCTTCAGGCCGTCCTGAAAACAAACCACCCGAATCGCCGTATACATCCCTTCCTGGCGAAGATATTTAATGATGTTGGTACTGATGATCGCCCTTTGCCCGTTATAGGACTGCGCATCCAGAACAAACATATTCAGACCAAGCGGTTTGCCCTGACGCACATACCCCTCAATCCTGGATTGATTTTGCGCGTGACCGTTATGCAGATAAATACCGCGCAGAACTGTATCTGCCTGTTTTTGAGAGGGCGCTGCCGCAACGGATTTTACGCTGCCGATGCTGCAAGCCGCCGCGAAAAAAGAAACAAGAACAATACGCGCAATATGCATAGACAGAAATCCTGTATCAGGACGAGCGCATCATACTCATACTCACAGAAAAAACGTAATCTGAGGTATGGTGCGTTTTTATCGCGTCGGGTATCTCAAATTCCACGCTGAGCGTTTGCATACCCCGGTAATGCGTGAGGCTGAAATTATTCCCGACGACCACCGACGGAACGCTTATTTTTTCAATTTTGAGTTCGGAATTGGAGAGAATGGCTTTCAGCTTTCCGGCGATGATATTCAAAATTTCGCATATCGCATCCAGGGCTTCCGGAGTCATTTCGTCCTGGTTTCCTCCGACTATCCGCCCGGCAAGATACTTCGCGGCATTGACCGTCATATTTATGGAAACAGAGCCGACAACGGCACCCACAAATCCGATTATGGAAGATACCTCATGCCGCGCTGTCACATACCGCCCCGCTCCTACAGCATCCGGCACAACATTGGCCATGGATAAGCCATCCAAAGTTGACCGTATTATCGCGTCAATCAGGGCGTCATTGAGTTTCAGCGCGCTCATGTATTCCTCCATGTTGTCTTTTTAGCTGCTCTGTTATCCGGTAACTTAGCAAGTTTAAAATAGCTCCGCCAAGCAATCAAGAAAAAAGAACACTCATATATATATCGGCGGGCGGGCGGTCAATTTCAAGAGGGTATTTATAAAAAAAAACCCCCGGCAACGACCTACTCTCCCACAACACGTATGATTGCAGTACCATTGGCGAAGAGGAGCTTAACGGCCGTGTTCGGGATGGGAACGGGTGTGGCCTCCTCTCGATAGTCA
>JAITCI010000046.1 GCA_031283155.1 Spirochaetota bacterium
TGCTGCGTGCGTATATATGCGTAAGCGGTCGCTCAGCGGCATATACAGTCTATCTTAACACCTAAATGCACAAAACGGCAAACTTTTTTTGAAAATATTTTCAGCCGCTACGGCGCGCCCGGAGGAAGTTCCGGATCAAGGGTAAAACTGGATATGTATATTGACCTGAAATCGTTATAAGACATCCGGCATTTCATATATTTAGGATAATGGAGCAGACTGCTATACTGTACCTCCACTCTGCCTGCATCTGCGTATCTCTCTATTTCCGCGTATATCTCCGAAATGGATATTTGGGTCATATGCGAAAAAAGATCGTCAGTAGAACCGAGAGCGTTTGGTTTATAGCAGTTTGTGGCGTTTGCCGGATAGCGGCAGGTACACCTGACGCTTCCATCCTGAACAAACACTCTGCCGCCCGACATCATGTAATCCGGCATCCCTATCTCTGTCCAAAAGGAATAATTTTGAATATCCTGGTCGAGCCAGAGCTGCCGCTCGCGGTCAAAGGCTGCCCGGTCTTCAAAACCGGGCGACCAGGCGCATCCGCATATAAGCAAAATAACCGCCATAATACAACAAATTCTGAGGGTATAACAACTTGCCGAGGGAAAATTCTTTTTCATGGGCATTGTTCCTCAAACTAATTGGCCGGATACGAATTTGTAACCGGATATAAATTAGGTAGTATCTTTAAATAATACTGGTAATAGTTTTCGTGGGTACTCCGGACAAGAGCCTGGCGGTCTCCTCCAAAATCGAATAGCTCGCTTATATACCACACATTCGACGCCTATTCTCCGAAAGTTCCTGGATCGATATTCCTCAGATAGTTTATGTTCCAGACGATATCGACGCTGCTGCTGTGAATCCCTATTTCGTAGGGTAAATGACCGCCGTCATACGTTATGTTTATTCTGTACCGGGTCGAATGCGCATATTCCGCCAGCTCCGCATATATCTCCGAAACAGACATTCTTGCAAAGGATCGCACCGAACCAAATAATGTGTGGGTACCCGCAGACTCAAATTCGTCCAGCGCATAGATGTGTCCAACAGAAGGATATCCGCCGAGAGAATCATCATAATGAGCATTTTCCGCGCGAAAATATTTTGGAATTCCGTTTATAACAAACAAAGTTGTATCTTCGGGCCCACTGCTATCCCAGCGCGTTTGCGTCACGCTGTAATTTTGATAATTCCGGTCGAGCCAGAGCTGCCGCTCGCGCTTAAAGGTGCCAATGTCGTCAATACCGGGCGGCCACCCATTGCATCCGCAGGCAAGCAAAATAACCGCCATAACAAAACAAGTTCTGAGGGCGCAGTAACTCGCCGAGGGAAAGTTCTTTTTCATAGGCATAGTTCCCCAAACTACATAAAAAACGGATATAAATGAAGACTCGTATCTGGATATATACCGGGAAGTATCTTTAAATAATACTGGTAATAGTTTTCTTGAGTACTCCGAATAAGGGCATGACGGTCTCCTCCAAAATCGAATAACTCGCTTATATACCACGCATTCCGGAGTTTGTAGTAATTCAAACCCTGTTGGTTAAGGTCGTCCCCCCAACCTACATTGCAATGCACAAAATCCCTGGGAGACCATGACCATTCGGCACCATTGGAGAGAACCTCCCTGTATTCCATCCGGCATATGCCGTCTATTACCCAAAAATGCCCATGCCAGAGCAAATCTTTTGAGCCATAGGCCACAACCGGTCTTTTTGCCGCCAGGGAAGAGCGTATTTTATTCACATCATACGACATAAAACTCCCGGGTGCCCAATACTTCATTTTGTGAAACGCAGAAACCACATCACTATAAATTGCGGTTGTTTCGCCCTCCGCGAGACCCGCAGCCTTTCGAATATGATACATCAGAACAGCTACATCTTTTGCTCCACCTTCAATTGGGTCTGTTTCTTTATTCGTAGCAAAATCATTTCTCATATTTACCCAGTTATACACATAATCTTTGATGTTCATATTCACATTCGGGATGGTGATATCCATTGCGCATTTTTTAGGCCAGCCGTGGTAGGCCATTACCTGCGCTACAGCCACAGGTCCGCATCCGGAAGGGGAATTCGCCATTGTGCCATTTTTCGCGCGGCTGACATAGTAATTATATGGATTCCCCTGATGCCAATTCACAGGTGTGCGGGCGTGATACTCTCCGTCAAACCACCATCCCCATCCTGCCCAAACAACATTGGCGGCATTCGGATACCAGTGGTGTATCAATCCTTTGACAGACCATTCAGGATCAGTCCATCCTGATGTACCCGGATTGGTGTTGACAGGCGGCGCAACAGATCGCAAGTCCGGGTTCTCAAGCGCCGCCTGTATCTCCGCATCATCAATACTTTCATACTCCTGAATGGTACGATCTATGTACGCCGCAAGCCCGTCAAAAATGATGTCCGTAAACGCATCCTCTTCCGCTTCCGGCAATTTTCCATCCGCCACAGCAAGGATATTGCCGATACGCATATCGGTACTGCCAAGAACATACCCTTCCATGCCGTTCGTTGCATTTTGTGTGGTGAAAGCATACACATCCACGTTCTCCTGTTCCACTGCTGCGGAACGCGCGGCGGATATTTTTGGCTTTGCTATAGGGAGCTTTTTTGAATCCGTGATTTCGACCTTTTTGTCTGCGGCTATATGCCGACCTTCGGATTTCGGGTTCAGCAACCCTGTGACCATTTTTTCGAGTTTTTCTTCGCTGATGGTGTACTCGCCCGTGGCTTTCAGCAGGACAAGAAATTCATGGCTGTCTGTTATTGCAGGCTTCGCTCTTGTTTCGTCATACAAGTCATACGAACAACTGAAAAAACTGAATAATAAAAACAGCACAAATACGAATATACAGATACTCTTTGCTTTCACTGAAATACTCTTCCTTTTCGAAAATGGCGCTGTTCTTTCAGAACATCACTTAACCCAATATAGCGCGTTATTCCCAAAAATCAGGTTCTCTGAAAAAAATTTTACAAAATTTTTTTATAACTCTGCGGAACAGATAATATGCGGGCTTTCGCGTTTGGCACATCCGCGATACCCCGCGCCGGTCGCAACATCCTGTTGCGCGGCGGCGCGAATACCCACAGGGTACAAGTCGTACAAAGCAGGCGCAAACCTCGTGTTTGCGGCGGCAGAGCGCTTCCTGATATATATGTTCCCGCAAATTAAACCGTATGCGCCCACTGTTCCCCAAAAAAGAAAATAAAAATGTATCCGACTTCTTTCCGGCGAACCCGTTATACAAATATGTTTACGTATTTACTTTTTCAGGCATATTCTTTTCGTCGCGCTCGAGTGCGCGCTCGAGTGTTTTCAGATTTTCGTCCCCGGGTACAATTTGCCGCGCATACGAGAGCAGCGTCTTCGCGTCATCAAAACGGCGCATCATGCGATAGCAGTCCGCGAGATGCAGCATCCCGTTACAGTGCAGCGGGTTTACCGTTAAGAGCCGCTCGCCGTAGTCTATCGCCATTTGTATATATTTTGCCGCTTTATTTGCGTCTTCCTTGCTCCTGGATTTGTCCAGCACCTCGCGCACCATCCGGCGATTCTCGTTCACCAAGCTGTGCAAAAGCTCTTCGGAGAGCGGCAGCATCTTTGCGCCGTGCTGATAGGTTTGCAGAACCTCCTGCATCTCGCCGCGCTCGCGATGGCAAGCCGCGAGCCGCTCAATGATATTCAAATCAGGATAGAGATGTATGGCCTTTCGCAAAAGCGTTATCGCCCGCGGAATATCCTTGTCCGCAATGGCTTTATTCGCGCTGGAGCACACAGCCTCAAAATCGGGCGGCGGCAGGGGCGCGGGTTTCTTCCACTTGATCCGTATAATCGTAAAGTCGTCAAACAGCTCGCCGTCCTTCCTGATGATCTCCACCAGCTTCGCGAGATCGCCGCCGGCCTCTTCAATATTTCTTAAGAACCGCGTTTCATCCTCGTTGATAATCCGCTGCCCGGTCGCCTGATCCAAACCAACCACGATGTCATCGCGCCCATCAGACCCAAAGAAGAAAATATCCCCGGGCTCCAGCTGTGTGGTGCGGATAATCGCTTTCGCCTCCCCCTCGGTGTGCCCTATCTTGCGCATCGTGAGTTCGGTCTCTGTAAAAACAGCGGCACCGTTCCGGTAACACACCGTCCAGGGATGCTCCGCGTTCATATAATACATCGCGCCCGTTTCTTCATCGATAAGCCCGATGACAGCGGACATGAGCATACTTCCGTCAAATGATATGAATACGCGCTGGAGTTCGCCGTACACATCGGCGATCCACGCCTCCGGCATCTTCATATACATATGGGGGTACAGGGGCGTCCGGCTGATATACGAGTTGAATATGACCGCCATCACCAGCGCGCCCCCGGCGCCCTGGAGCGACTTGCCCATCGCGTCGCCGTTGGTAAAAGCCAGATACCGCTTGCCATCCAGATCTATCTCCCGCGCTATGCAGACGTCGCCGCCAATATCCCCGCTGTAATGCCTGAAAACAAATTTCTTTTTTTGCTGAACATGAAAATCCACGGTAAGCGCGTCGCTGCGCACTTCCCTGGTGAGCAGCGGATTGATTAAAAGCGAGGTCAGGAAGTAGTCGCCGTCCTGCTGCACTTTCAGCGTGGTCACCTCGTCAAAAGCCGCCTGGATCTTTTTGGTCATGGTAACATGGCTGGTGATATCCTGAATCAGGATAACATGCCCCAAAAGATTGTCTTCATCTGACAGAATAGAACTGACCGTTGCGGTATAGTATCTATTGCCGGGCAGCTCAAACTTGACGCTGCCTGCTATTTCCTTGTTTTCGTGGATAGCAAGTTCGGGAGGCCAACCATGAATCTGAGAAATAAGCCCGCCCTTTTCCATGGTTTCCAGCGTGGGGAATAATTTTTTGGCGGTGGTATTGGAACTTATATAGGCGTCGTTAGCGTCAAAGAGAATGTAGGCTTCCTGAACGGATTGCAATGCCATCTCTGACGCAATGGATACCACGCCCAGGGAATCGTGCCGTACTATACTTATATAAAACAAAATGTTCTGTATCACACAGGTGATCGGGGTTAAATATATTCCGTAAGGCGCAAAGCCGAACATATAGGTTACATTAACCGCGATAGGAACAACCGCGCATACCATAACCAGTATCAGGGTAGATCGGTATTTTGCATCCCAATTTGTGAGCCTGTACCATGTTAAACCCACAATCCCCGCGCAGCAGGCAAGTGAAACCGCGTGATTCAGATAGTACAGCGGCGCGGGCGCGAAAGCGAGTTTATGCACAGGCATACTGGTATCATAATCGATGGAGGTGAAAACCAGATTATGGAAATTTGGCGTCGTCCACATAAGCACCACAACTATTGACGGGAGAAGCAGCAGAAGAGTATAGACGAGCTTGCTCAGTTTAATTTCGCAATAATCGGCGGTAAACATGAGATAGGCGGCGGGGGCAAAGGCCGCCCCCAGATACCTGACCCGCATTGCAATCATTCCCTCGCCGACTAAATTCGAGTTTATTTCAAGCATATATCCAAGAAGGAACATGAACACAGTCGCCTGCAGCATCACAAACGATGTTTTCTTTTTGCTTTCGCAGCGAAGCAGGGTAAATGCGCCCAGCCACAAACTGGCCAGCATGGATGCTACAAGCACACCGCTCAGAATTGCAATAATCATTCCGATGAACTCCGTCTTTCAGGGATTTATATATGACCAGTGTAGCATTTTGACTGGAATTGCGCAAAGAATTATTTGACAGGATGTATCAAATATTTGAACGAGGCGTATACTTTCGCTTGTACTCCGGTATTCTTGCCCATGCGGCAGTTTTGCAAAAATGCCTACGTATCTGCTTTTGTCGGCATATTCTTTTCGTCGCGCTCGATTGCGCGCTCTATTGTTTTCAGATTTTCGTCCTCGGGTACAATTTGCCGCGCATACGAGAGCAGCGCCTTCGCGTCCTCAAAGCGGCGCACCATGCGATAACAGTCCGCGAGATGCAGCATCCCGTTACAGTGCAGCGGGTTTACCGTTAATAACCGCTCGCCGTAGTCGATTGCCATCTGTATATATTTTGCCGCTTTATTTGCGTCTTCCTTGCTCCTGGATTTGTCCAGCACCTCGCGCACCATCCGGCGGCTCTCGTTCACCATGCCATAGAGCAGCCCTTCGTTGAGCGGCAGCATCCTTAACCCTTGTTGATACGCCTGAATAATCTCCTGCAACTCCCCACGCTCCCGGTGATATGCCGCGAGCCGCTCAATAATCTTCATGTCGGGATATACATACATCGCCTTCCGCAGGAGCGTTATCGCGCGCGGGACGTCCTTGTCCGCAATCGCTTTATTCGCGCTCGAACACACCGCCTCAAAATCCGGCGGCGGCACAAGCGGCGGACGCAGCCACTCTATCCGTATGATCGTGAAATCGTCGGTCAGCTCGCCGCCCTGCTGCACAATTTCCACGAGCGCTCTGAGTTCCCCGCCCGCCTCCTCGACGCAGCGCAAAAAGCGCGTCTCATCCTCGTTGATAATGCGCTGCCCCGTTGCCACGTCCGCCCCCATCATAATGTCGTCGCGGCCGTCAGACCCAAAAAAGACGACGTCGTTCGTTTCCAGCTGCAGGTTTCGGATCACAGGACGCTGCGCGGAATCTGCATCTTGCCTCAATTTGTGCGCTACGCAGGTACGCTCACGTTGTGCGCCATGTTCCGACCCCGCGCTGCTCGCCCTCCTTGGCTGCGCGAGGTCTGCACCTCCATGTTCCGACCATACCGTCCCTATCTTGTGCATCGTGAGTTCATTTTCCGTGAAGACAGCCGCGCCATTGCGATAACGCACCGTCCAGGGATGCTCGGCATTCAGATAATACATCGCGCCGGTTTCTTCATCGATGAGCCCGATGATCGCAGAGATGAGCATACTTCCGTCAAACGATACATACACGCGCTGGAGTTCCTCGTACACATCGATAATCCAGGCCTCGGGCGTTTTCATGGAGATGCCCGGCTGGAGCAGCGTGCGGTTGATATACGAGTTGAAGATTACCCCCATCACAAGCGCGCCGCCCGCGCCCTGCAGCGATTTACCCATCGCGTCGCCGTTGGTGAAAGCCAAATACCGCTTGCCGTTCAGCCCTATCTCGCGTGCTATGCAGAGGTCGCCGCCGATCTCTCCGCTGCGCGACCTGAAGGTAAACTTTTTTTTCTGCTGCACAAAAAATTCCACAGAGAGCGCGTCGCTGCGCGCATCCTTGATGAGCAGCGGGTTAATTAAGAGCGAGGTCAGGAAATAATCGCCGTCCTGCTGCGTCTTGAGCGCGCTCACCTCTTCGAAAGCTGCCTGAATTTTTTTGGTCATCGTAACGGACTCGGTGACGTCCTGAATAAGAATAACGTGTCCCAATAGATTAGCCTTTTCGGAAAAAATGGCATTGACGGAGGCCGTGTAATAATTATCGCCGGGCAGCTCAAACCTGACGCTGCCTGCAATTTCCTTATTTTCGTGAATGGCGAGTTCGGGGGGCCAATCCTGGATTTGAGAAATCAACCCGCCTTTTTCCATGGTTTCCAGCGTGAGGAATAATTTTTTGGCGGCGGTATTGGCACTGATGAAGGTATCGTTGGCGTCGAAAAGAATATAGGCTTCCTGCACGGATTGCAGCGCCATTTCGGATGCTCTGGATACAATCCCAAACGAATCATAACGGACAATACTGATGTAAAACAGGATGTTCAGCACAACCAGGGTGAGCGGCGCCAGGTATATTCCGTAAGGTGAAAAACCAAACATATACATTAAATTTGCCGCCAGAGGAACGACCGCGCTCATCAGAACCAATATGAGCGTAGGCCTGTATTTTTTATCCCAACCCCTGAGCCTTCGGATTATAAAACTAAACACCCCATAGGCGCAGAGCAGCGAATGAATATACACCAGGTAATACAATGGACCTGCTTTCGAAGTGAGTTTATGCACCGGAGCGGAGGTGTTATAATAAATTGAAGTGTAAATCAATTTATGGAATGTTGGCGTAGTCCACACAAGCGCCACGACTATTGAAGGAATGATTAACAGCAGGATAAGCTGGATATATTTTTTGAGCTTGATTTCGCAATAGTCGGCAGTAAACAGGAGATAGGCCGCAGGAGCAAAGACCGCGCCCATATACCTGACCCGTACGGCAATCATTCCCCCGTCCACCGAGTTCGCGTTGATCTCCAGCAGATATCCAAGAAGAAACATAAATACGGCTGCCTGCATGGCAACGAACGAGGTCTTTTTTTTGCTTTCGCAGCGAACCAGGGTAAAAACGCCCAGCCAAATACTGGCCATCATGGATACGATCAGCACACATGTTAAAATTGCAATAACCATTTTACTATATGCCGCATTTCTGTATTTTATCCATAAATCGCAGTATACTGGTATGATAAAAATTATGCAATGCTTATAAAGACAAGTTTGTGGTTTGGAGAAAAATCGGATGAAAAAAATTCGCAGGAAACCCGGCTGCCTGAAAGAGTCAAAAGAGCGGAGAAAGCGAAGGGCGTCATCGGGAATACAGTTTCGATCAAAAATCATTGACGGCAAAAAAATAAAACGGGAAAAACGCATAGAACAAACCGAAGAAGAAATTGAATAGAAGCCGGATGGCAAAAATGTTACTGCGCCCATACCTGTATTAAGTAATAAACAAGAGGGATGAATATCGCCGGAAGAAAATTACCCACCTTAATTTTCGCAATCTTCAGAATATTCAGCCCGATGGCCATGATCAGAACCGAACCGACAAGCGACATTTGCGTGATAACCGCATCACCGAGATAAGGCGCGGCGACAGAGGCGAGCAGCGTGATGGAACCCTGATAGAGTCCAACGGCAAACGCTGAAAAAAGAACCCCCGCCCCCAGGGTGGAGGCCAGGATCATTGATGTAATACCGTCCAGGATGGCTTTCGCGAGAAGTATATCGCTATTGTTATTGATCCCCTCTTCGATAGCACCGACTATCGCCATCGAGCCCACGCAAAAAACGAGGGTGGCTGTGATGAATCCCTCGGTACTCCATCGTGGAGAGGTGCCGTCTGTCTCCGCAATCTTTTCACGCGAGGCGAATTTCGCGAAAGCGGCAAGTCCATCCTCTATCCGAATGAGTTCACCGAGAAGCCCGCCGATGGCAAGCGAGAGAATCATGAGCATGATGTACTGCGTGGAGATGCTGCCGTCAACTATCGTGAATGCGCCGGCGAGCGTCCCACTGAGTCCGATGATCATGGACGCAAGACCCACGCCCTGCAGGAGAGTATCGGTGATACGTTCCGGAAAAATTTTTTTTAAGAGCAGCCCCGCCGCGCTTCCGGCGAGAACCGTTCCCACATTAACCAGCGTTCCCAGAAAAATCATATATCAACCATTATCTCCCCGCGCACTGCCGCGACATCCATTTCCGAAGCACGTACTCCTACTTCGGAAGCTGCGCGGTGCAGAACCTCCATGTTCTAGCCCGCGCACTGCCGCGACATCCTTTTCCGAAGTACGTACTCCTTCTTCGGAAGCTGCGCGGTGCAGCCGCTTTGCGCGTTTATGCCTTTACCCCTTTACACCCTGTGGGTGCCAGGGGGCAAGGGTACAAGCGACCTCCATGTTCTAGCCCGCGCAAAAGCGTACATCCTTGTACGCGCGCGGTGCAGCCGCTTTGCGCGCAAGCGACCTCCATGTTCTAGCCATGCAAAGCGGCTATCCCTTCCATAATCTTATCAACTATAAACTGTTTTACGTCCGGCAGACCGGCACCGCCTTGTTCGCTATGTTCCGCGACAAGCCTCTGCCGGAAACGGGCGGCGTCTTCCACAGGGCTGAAGTGCAAACGCATTTTATCCGCGCGCGGGGTTTCGTCTTCCATTTCTATTGAACGCTCCGGCGGCATAAGATTGCCATCGAAAGCAGCAAACAGAAAATACTGAAAACTCCGGAGATATCCCTCGGCCTCGCGTATGCCGCGCCCGGTTGCGGGATCCCATGGGCGATACCGTGTTCCCGCAGGAAAAACAAGAAGGATACGCCCCTTTGACCTGAACTCGCATATCTTGCGGTAGGCGGCTGTATTAAATGCCTGCGCTTCGGCGGCAAGCCGATCCTTTTCCGCTCCATCGGGAAGACTGTCATAAAACGATTTGGGAGAGATGACAATACGCGCGAACATCTCGGCAAATATTTTTACCACGCCGCTCTCCTCGTTGAGCTTGCGCCCCGCTATAAATACGATGCGGTCAAAGAGTTCCACATATTCGGGACCGGCAAGCCGCATCAACATCCAGAAAGCGGGAACGTCGAGATTACTGATGTGTTCCGAAAAAATAAGACAGGAGTGTCCCTGCGCGGACAGTTCGCCAAGCCGGACAAGATTTTCGAGGCCGTCAATCCCGCTTCCCGCCTTGAGAAAATTGACAGCGATTGACAAAAACACTTCACGGTTTGCTTTGTGGCTTTCCTGATAAATATTATCAAGCGAAAGTACGCGATCATGCTGAACGCGCGATTGGGCGACCATGTCCGTATACACATTCAAAAAAGGATCAACCAGACCCATATCCACTCCTGTATGTGTCTGCCGCCGAGACACTCACGGCAATGCGCCTGCTTATCCGCAGTATTCGCCGTTTCAAAGGTTCAGTGAGCGCAGAAGCGGATATATCCTGCTCGAATTTTCTGAGACGGTCGGCAAGATATGCGGATGCGGTGGGCAGCCGACAATAGATCGCACGGATCCGGTTTAAGCACTGAATCTGCGCCTGGGGATCCGCACTCTCAAGTTCCCTGACAAACATATTCTGCAATTCAGGCTCGGTAAGCCACATTTTGAATATCGGAATGAGTCTCTTTCGCTCATTCGCAAAACGCAAAGCAAGCCGGCTTCGCGGAACCGAGGTAGAAAAGAGATAGGTCCGAAGAAGCGGAAGAAAAAATTCGCTCTCAATAAAGGGATCTCCCGAAATGAGAACAAGCTGCTCGGCAATATCAAGAACATTGCGCAAATGCGCAATGCTTGCCTCCCCGGAGACGGAATCCCAAAGCTGCGTAATATACTCCGCGCGCGCGTCAAAAATATCGCTGCTCGTAATAGACAATGTATCCACCAGGAGCATAAAGACGGCATACACCTCCGGCCTTCGTTTCGGGTTTTTCATGCACTCGCGAATCGCCAGTTTGAGATAGGGAACGCGCGAATTGGCGTCCATACAGAGAAGCAAGAGTTCGCGCATTCCTTCTCTCGGCTCAATACCCGAACCGAGCGCGAAACTCACCAGTCTCCATGCCGTATCGGTCTGCAGAACCGCAGCCCCGCGCTTTTGACCATCCTTGGTCAGCGCGGGGTGCTTTTCATCCAGAGCCGCATACCGGCGAAGCAGAACCTTTACCATCAGTTCATTGCCATTTTTCATAATGCATTCTATTCCGGCCTGGAGACAATTATGACATGACCAGGAGAGCATCCAGGAGAGCGCATCGGCCATATATGCATACCCTGCATATTCGATATGGCACTGCAGAAATACGCCAAACTCTTCCGTAAAATCACAGAATATCTTCCTGAAAACGGAGAGAATTTTAAGTTCATCATGCGCGGACGCGTAGTCTTCGCGGGCGAACGCCTCCCGGATACGAGCAGACCGCGCCTGCCAGGAACCTGAAAGCAGCGCATCCGCCTCCGAATGCGGAACACCCAAAATGCAGACCAATTCATTTATGGTATGCAGCATATCGAGATCAGAGGCAAATCTTTTCGCAATTGAATCCAAAACAGCCGCAGAAAGACATTTTTCAAACAAGGCGGAAACAGCCGCAATGCTTTCCTCCCAACTCGCGAAAATAAAAAGCCTGAAATCCAGATACTTGAATTCATAATTCGCGTAGAGCCTGACAAGGGCACGCAAAAGAATATCCTGCGCGTCATTCCGGTTATAGGATCGCAAGAGATCAATCTTTTTCCAGGCCAGGCAGTAAAAAAAACCAAACTCGCGGATGGCGGAGGAAGGAGAGTCAAGCGCAAAGCGAATATGTTCATTAAGCTGCTGCTTGTACTCGCTTTTTAAGCCGGGATCATTATTTGCAAGGATGGCTCTGGAAAAACCCATAAAACCGGTTTCCCAGCTTTTGGAATCCTCCAGATCCGAAACCCAGACGCTTGTAAATTTTGCGGACAATGTTTCTTCCTTATTTATGTACACGGAAAGTATAGTGTTCCCCTGCCTTGCCTGTCAACGCATACGCGCAATAACACAACAACAAATTTCTAAGCCCCTCCCACCGTGCATCCTTTTTGGCTTCCCCCCCTTGAAACACGATGTGGAAACCCCTCGCCGCCACGGATGGCGATTTTTGCGAGGGGCTGCGTACATGGAATGCAACGGCGGCGTGAAGGCTTTTCCCCGCCCGCAAAATACGCTATAATCCGGTAATGCCCATGCAGCTCACGCTCGATTCCCTGCGGCGCAGTCCCTCGGTCTGCTCCATACACACGCTGCCGCCGCGCGAGGCGGACTATGCGCCCTGGCCGGAGGAAATTCCGGAACGCCTGCGCACACTCCTCGAAAAGCACGGAATCGCGAAGCTCTATACGCATCAGGCGCTGGCCTGCAAATCTGTATTGGCCGGAAAACATACGGTGGTTGTAACGCCGACCGCGAGCGGCAAGAGCCTCGCCTACGCGCTCCCGAGCTTTGCGCGTATCCTCGGCGACAACGCCTTGCGCGCGCTCTGGCTCTTCCCTACAAAGGCGCTCGCGCAGGATCAGACGGCAGCCGTGAATACGCTCTTCGCAGAATTTCCAGAGAGCGAGCGCCTGCGCGTGTTCACATTCGACGGAGACACGCCCGGCGATATCCGCTCCGCCGCGCGCGCGCGAGGGCAGATTGTCATCACCAATCCCGATATGCTGCACACGGGTATTTTGCCGAACCATCCAAAATGGGAGAAGCTCTTCAGCGGTCTCGCCATCGTTGTGATCGATGAGATGCACAGTTACCGGGGCGTCTTCGGGAGCCATCTCGCGAATGTCCTGCGCCGCCTGAAACGCATTGCCGCGTATTACGGCGCGCATCCCGTTTTCATTCTGTCGTCGGCCACGATAGCGAATCCCGCCGAACTCGCCGCGCAGCTCACCGGCGAAGAGGTCACGCTCATCACCGAAAACGGCGCGCCGCAGGCCGGGCGCGAATTTATTTTCTGGAATCCGCCGCTCGTTGACGAAGCGCAGGGCATACGCCGGGGGGTGGTACTCGAATCGGTGCGCGTCGCTGCGGCGCTGCTGCGCCGGAACGTGCAGACAATCGTCTTCACGCGCTCGCGTATCCACGTGGAGCTGGTCGCATCTTACCTCAGGAAGCGCCTCCCTCGCCTCGCGAATAGCATCGCCTCGTATCGCGGAGGGTATCTGCCCAATGAACGGCGGCGGATTGAGCGCGATATTCGCTCGGGCGATATCCGCTGCGTGGTGGCGACGAATGCCCTCGAACTCGGGATCGATATTGGGCAGCTGGACGCCGTGGTCATGGCGGGATATCCCGGGTCGGTATCGTCCCTGCTCCAGCGCTCCGGAAGGGCGGGACGCAGGGATAAGGCTTCGCTCGCGATATTGATCGCGTCAAGTTCGCCGCTGGATCAATACATCGTGAACAATCCGGATTTTATATTTAACAGTCATGGCGAAGAGGCCTTCGTGAATCCGGAAAATTTGCACATATTTTTGTCCCATATAAAGTGTTCGGCATTCGAACTCAATTTTGCGGATGGCGAGCGCTTCGGGGAGCAGGATCTCGAACCGGTTATGGCGCATCTCGAGGAGTCCCGCATCGTGCAATATCTGGATTCGGTCTGGCACTGGACGGATCGCGGCTACCCCGCCGAGGAGATCTCACTGCGCAGCACCACCCCGGGGAACATCGTCATCGTGAATACCGCTTCCCTCGACGGATCGCCGGGGAAGGCGGAAATAATCGGCGAGATGGATCATGGGAGCGCGTTTTATTTTCTGCATGAGGGCGCGCTCTATATGCACGAGGGGCGGCACTTTGAGGTGGAGCGGCTGGATCTCGATAACGGCAAGGCCTTTGTGCGCGAGGTGCGCGCGGAGTATTACACCGACGCCGTCGCCAAAACGGATATAAGAATTTTATCGATAGATGATGAACAAGCACTTGCGGCTCCGGATGAAAAGCACTCCGCGCTGGCCGCGGCGAAGTGTCCTGTGGGTGACGGCCATAAGCGCGGAGCTGCGGCTCCGGATGAAAAGCAAAGCGTTCTCCTTCGGCAGCGCATGGGGGATATCCTTGTGCGCACTCAGGTACCCAAATTCAAAAAGATTCGCTTCCATACGCATGAGAATATCGGGTACGGCGATATTCACCTTCCGGAACAGGAGATGCACACCCGATCCTGCTGGATAGATATGGATGCGTCCATACTCGGCGGCAATTCCCCCGAGGAGCAAAGTGATACGCTGATTGCGCTCGCGAATATCATCCGCAGCCTTGCCCCGGTACACATTCTCTGCGCGATACACGATATTCGCACCGCCACCGAACTGAAAGGCTCGGCCACGGGCAGACCAACGCTCTATCTCTTTGATTCGTACCACGGAGGTATCGGACTCTCGGAAAAAACCTATTCCATATTTCCGGAGATCATCGAAAACGCCGCGCGCGTTCTCGCGCGCTGCCCATGCGCAAACGGCTGCCCTTCATGTATAGGTCCGCCATCTGTAGGGCAGACAAACGAGCGTCATAAGGAACTCTGCACGCAGGCTCTGGGGCGCATCCTGCAATTATATTCGGCGGAGAAGTGACGGGCGTATTTACTGCACACACGAAACAAATTCAAATGCCTCGCCGTCAAAGAGTCCGCGCTCACCCAACTTGAGTTTTGGGATCACAAGCAGCGCCAAAAAAGAGAGCGTCATAAACGGCGTTGTAAGCGCTGACTTGAGTTCATTGCGCGCGAAGGCTTCCAGCGTTTGGAGTTCTGCTGCGGCGCTCGCGCAATCGAGCAGCGTCATGAGCCCCCCAAACGGCAGCGGAAGGATATGTTCGCGCCCGCCTCCGCAAGCGGCAATCCCGCCGTGATTTTCGGCAATCAGATTGATCGCGCGCGCTATCGCGGCGTCGCTGCTCCCGACGGCAATGATGTTATGCGCGTCGTGCGCGACGCTGGATGCTATCGCCCCATCGCGCAGGCCAAAACCATGCACAAAAGCAAGCGCGGGCGGAAGCGTCTCCTCGCGCGGATAGCGTCCCACAACCGTCAATTTGAGGATATCGCGTTCAGGGTCGGCGAGAACCTGCCCATCGCAGACACGCAGCTTTGCTTCGGAAGCTCCGGTCAGAAGCTGCCCGTCGGTCAGCTCAATGACGCGCGCGGTACACTGCGCGGTTTGATCGGATGGAAGGACGACCGCGAGATCGCTTTCGCTTATTGTAATTTCCCTGAAGGAATTGATCGCCTGCACAGGGGAAAGCTCCCCGAGATATACGCCGTTTTTGGCGACGCACTTGCCCCGCATCCAGGCCTCGCGCACCCGCACCTCCGTAAGCGGATAGTCCAGGATAATAAAATCGGCGCTGTCGCCCGCGCGCAGGAGTCCGAGCGGGAGGCGGTAATGCGTGATGGGCAAGACGCTTGCCGCATGGAGAATCGTTTTCAGCGGAACGCCCGCCCAGAGTGCGCGCGCGGCCAGCAGGTTGATGTGCCCGGCGAAGAGCGCGTCGCAGTGCAGATCATCGCTGCAGAACATACAATGCTCCGGTGCCTGCATCAGAACCGGCAGAAGCGCCTCAAAATTACGCGCGGCGGAACCCTCGCGGATCTGGATGCGCATACCCGCACTGATCTTTTCCAGCGCCTCCTCCGCGCCGGAACACTCATGATCGGTCGTGATGCCCGCATTTATGTACTGCCGGAGAGCTGCGCCCGAGAGTCCGGGGGCATGACCGTCAATCGGAATGCCCGCCTCTTTCGCGAGCGCGATCTTCATTGAGAGTTCCGGATCGCCGGAGAGTACGCCCGGGAAATTCATAACCTCGCCCAAAAAACCAAGCCTATCCTCATTCAGGAGTGTCCTGACCTCGTCCACGCCAATCACAGCGCCGCCCGGTTCCCACTCCGTGGCGGGTACGCAGGACGGAACCCCAAAAGAAAATATGAAGGGCGATTGCGCGCCGTCGGCGATGAGGGCGCGGATGCCCGCAGCCCCAAGAACATTCGCGATCTCGTGCGGATCGCACACAGCGGCAAGCGTACCATGAAGCAGCGCGGCGGCAGCGAAACGCGAAGGCAGAAGCATCGAACTCTCAATATGAATGTGCGCGTCGACAAAGCCCGGAAGGATGGCGCATGGGTCGCAGGAATCCGCGCGGCAGCGGCGGATGATCCTGCCTTCCTGCTCGTTAATTTCAATCCCGCCCGGTTCCAGTTCGCCGGTGCTGATATTTGCCACGTAACCGCTTATGAACATACGCCGCCTCATTTTTTTACTATTCTTAACCGATTCAGGGGATCGGGTATGACGCTTGCCGAAAAACTTGCACTGCTTTCTCATTGTAATGGCGGCAGGGATAAAAGCAATAATGCCGCGAAGCCGGAAGCATCTTCAGTTCTGCGGCGGGAAAACGAACACGATAGATCGGGTCCGGCAAATGCGGGATATCGCGCCCTCCCATCGTCAATTCTCGAAGCGCCGCTCGCGCGCGAGTACACGGTGCGTCCCGATGAGGGCGCGACCGATACAGCTCTGGCCGAGATCATGGCTCTTCCCGAACAATACTGGCGGTGTCTCCTTGAGGCGATCCATCCCCGGGCGGTATATATGAAAGGACTGCCGGGCCTGCTTTTTTTTGATCTCGAGACCACCGGACTCGGTGGCGCAGGGTGCTACGCTTTTTTGACGGGTGCCTTATGCTTCGTCGATGGCAAATTCATCATCAAGCAGTTTTTTCTCCCGCATCCCGCGCTTGAACGGGAATACTTAAACGCGGTCGAAGATTATTTTTCAACATTCGGCGCTGTCGTTTCGTATAACGGACTTCGTTTTGACGCGCCGCTGCTTGCAATGCGCGCCGCGCGGCAGAAAAAAAAGCCGTTCCTGCCCGCGTCCCATTACGATCTGCTCTACGGCGCGCGCGCGTTCTGGTCGGAACATTATGAGAATTGCCGGCTCAAAACCCTCGAGCGGGAGGTTTGCTCCTTCGCGCGATCAGCGGACGATATCGACGGCTCAAAGATACCGGACATATATATCCAATGGCTGCATGACGGCAATGCCGCGCCGCTGGAACCTGTATTTGAACATAACCGCGCCGATCTGATCGCCCTCCTGCATCTCGCCGCAAATATGGCGGTTATTATCGCCGATACCCATGCGCCGCGCCTCTCGGCGGGAAACTGGGCACCGCCGA
Organism: Spirochaetota bacterium; assembly: GCA_031283155.1. Lineage (GTDB taxonomy): Bacteria > Spirochaetota > JAGLSM01 > JAGLSM01 > JAKPMW01 > JAKPMW01. The sequence continues at coordinate 17,468 of JAITCI010000046.1, forward strand.
CAATACAATCGCTTATCTGGCTTGCCGAGCGCGCCCGCAAAGCCGGTGATGAAACGCGCGCGCGTACCCTGCTGCAAAAAGCCGTAATGCTCCCCGGCACCGAAAACGCGCGCATCCGGTCTGCTCTCTTGCTCACGCGGCTCTTGCGCAAAAGCGGCGAATATCAAAATGCTGCGGATATTTTGGAGGAGCTGCATACACAAGGGATATATACCGCGATGAGCCTCATCACTCTTGCCTGGATATATGAGCGATATCTCAATGACGCCGCGAAAGCGTATGCGTTCTATACGGAGTGCCGGAAAATACCCGAACATCACGCAGCCACGCGGCAATACCTCGGCAAGCGCTGTGCGCGGGCACTCGCGCGCGTGGGTGCGAAACTTCACCCATAGTATAGTCACGCAAACGAAATCATAAGCGCTATGGCGCTCATCTGCTCATCGCATCGCTGCCTGAGCAAAGCGAGCAGAAATTGATGTTTTTCGGCTTCAGTTTCGGCTTTTTTCAAAACCTGTTTGATCAGATCTTCCCAATCGAGATCACCACTCACCAGAAAGAGGGTCTCTCCCTTTTCAATCGCAAGCTGCGAATATCCGAGACGTCCGTCAAAGTCCGATGGATCCATGCTCCCCAGGGCAGCCTGACCCTGATCAAAACCCTGATACAGCTTGTTGCGTTGATCATAGCGGAGAAGCCGCGCCTTCCCCAGCAGGCAAAAGTCCGCCTTCCTGTTGAGAGGATTCCAAAAGATATACCCCGCCTGGGCCGTAATACCGCTCGCCTCATGCCGCAAATATCTGTTGAGAAACGCAGCCGATTCGGCGCTGGAATTCGCGAGGCTGATACACGCGCGGCTCGCGCAGACAGTCGCGAGCAATGCGCCATTTTTTCCCTGGATATCCAGCAGACTGAAAACATGGCGTCCATCAGAAAGCTGATCCACACCCACGGAGGAGGTTTCAAAGGCTGTCCCCATATAGGCGGCGGACGCGGCGAAGGAGTCTTTGGTATACATTCGCTGCCGTCCAAGGATATCGTTTTGCGTATTTTTGGCCTCGGTATCTTCACGCAAAACCATGCGCTTTTTGGACGCGATAAGCGCGGGCGCAAGAACCTGAGCGAGTGTTCCCTGCGGTTTGGCGGATTCCGAGAGATCCAGAATCTCAAGTATGGAGAGTGTTTGGGAAAGAGGGCGCGTAAGATAGAGCCAGGTCAAGAACACAGAAGCGCACAGCATGAGCGTAATAAGGATAAGAGCGGCAGGGAAAAACCCGCCGGGCGGAAAATGGGAAAGGTTATCCAAAACCTGCGTAAAAATATGCCGCCAGGGCTTGCTGAAAGACGCCAGTTGGAGCAGCAAAACGGCGTCACCCAACTCTTCCGGTGATATCGGAGAGAGATAGTACGCTTTGCCGCCGCCGAGAATAAATTTATCCAGCGCAAGCGGAAAACGCGATGCCTCGCGCGCCGACGCCATCAGATCGGGGGAATCCACTCCGTTCGCGTACACAAGTTCCCCGGATCGGAATATGGCGGTGCCAGTAACGAATCCGCTGCCAAAAAGCCGGTCTGTAAATTCCGCGCTGATTTCAGCCCAATCATTCGTTTCGGCACGCGAGTCGCCGGGATTTAATCCCCGCAGCGGATACATAGCCAGAAGAGCGCGAATGTCGCTTGTGGTGTAGCGCGGCGCGGCAAGTCCGATCCCCGCGCTTAAGCCGAAGGCAAGCGCAATCAGAACCAGGGGCGTCAGGGTAAAAAAAATACCCGCGCGCATGGAAACCGCAATGGAGCGTACCGAAGACATACTTCTTCTTCCCGAATTTTCGGCATTGCCCGATAAAAAATCAGGGCACTCTTAGTTTATCGACCGACTTTGTATTTTGGTAAACAGAAATCTATATCCTGAAATGCACTGCGATTGCGTTTATCGAGATATCGGGTTCAATATCCGGGCGCGATACGGATGGGCGGGCGTAGCTCCGGCCAACGGTTTTGCCAATCGTGTAGCCGATGAGCGCGCCCGCGAACACCTCGGACGCCCAATGGACGCTCGACCCAACGCTGAGCCCCATGAGCGCCGCATAGAGGTAAACCCCAATCTTTAACAGGAGCTTATCGCTGTACATCTCCGAAATGACCGCAGCCGCCGCAAAGGCATTCGCGGTATGGCCGCTCGGCCAGCCTCGGACAAAATCCATATTGAACCAATTGAATTTCCCGCTGAAATCGCTCCTCTCCCCATCCTGGCCGGAAGCGTAGAGCAGCCCGGGAGACGCCCGCCCGGTGATCATTTTCAGGGGCGATTGGACGCTCAGCGTAAGGAGGAGCGCCTGCGAGAGCGCCGCCGCCGTACTCTGTAGCCTCCTGTTATCACTGATGCTTCCCACTATACAGAAGGTCAGGGGCGTGAGAACCGGAACCAGGTTGCCGATGAGCAGCATCGGCCTTCCTGTCTGCACAAGCCAGGGAATATCCTGCGCCGTATTTCTCCAGCCCCAATCCGCGCCGGTTTTTATCAAGCCCCACGTACCGAGTCCGGCGCCGATAAAATTAAGTCCATAATTATGCGTGAAAGCGCCGAGCAGGTTATTGCCAAAATTATGGAAGATGGAGAGAGGCAGATCGCTATCGTCCGTCGCATTGGCGTACAGATAAATATTGGAAAGAAGCAGGAAAATAAAGCACAGCGCGAGCTTTTTCATGAGCGCCCCCATTCGTGATTATCATTATAATTTGCGGCGGATCGCAATAGTCTTAAATGGCGTTGTGTCACCCTTGCGCAACATCGTGTTATTCGTATCACCCCTGCGCGAACGCCCTCCGTGGCTATACCCATTTATGCCCTGTGGGTGCAGGGCATAAACGCAGGGGTTAAAACATCGTGTTTTAAGGAGGTCTCATGCGGGAATTTTTATATCGGTTCGCGAGTCTCTTTTTCATTTTTACCCTGCCCGCGCTCATTATTACGCTCAACATCGCCGCATGGCGCAAGGGGAATCTCCTTTCCATCGCCATAAGTGTAATCACCCTCGCGTCCTCCATTTGGAGCGGGCTTTTGATAAAAAGAAAATTCGCATTGCAAAACCCACCGGAACCCTATCAGGGTGATCGGGCAGGCTGATCAGGCAATGGGGGCGTTCTCGTCAAGCCGCCGAAAAGTCCCCGGAGCGAGATCGCCAAGCTGCACGGCGCCATAGCGCAGCCGCGTAAGTTCCAGAACATCAAGGCCAACGGCGGCGCACATACGCCGCACCTCGCGCTTCCATCCCTCATGCAAAACGATATGAAAAACACATTCCTGCGGCGAGACGCGCGCATCCGGTATATACACCCGCGCGGGTGACGTAATCCCCTCTTCCAGCTCTATGCCTTCCTCCAGCGCGCGGATCTTGTCGGGCGTAAGCCGCCCCTCTGCAAGTACACGGTACTCCTTTTCCACGCCGTAGCGGGGATGCGCCAGACGGTGCGCGAGCTTGCCGTCATTCGTAAACAAGAGCAGACCGGCGCTGTCCATATCGAGGCGCCCCACCGGAAAAACCCGAAAAGGAAAAGCACATACATAATCCGCTACCGTAGGGCGCCCTTCCGGATCATACATTGTGGTCAGGACGCCCACAGGCTTGTTGAAAGCAAGAACGATTTTTTCCGTTGGAAGCGTAAGCGCCCGCCCATCCAGGGTCACGCGATCACGCGCGGGATCGACGGGCTGCCCGGGGCCTTCAAGCGGAAGATCGTTAACGCGAACCCGCCCGCTCGCGATCAGGGTATCCATCGCGCGGCGCGAACCCAGGCCGCAGGAAGCCAAATACCGATTGAGGCGCATGGTTTCCTCAACCGCCGCGCAGCCACGATATAAAAGCCCTAAGCGCGCGGGCGCGGTGCGAGAGTTCGTTTTTTTCCTCGAGCGATAATTCCGCCATGGTGGCTTGTTTTTCCGGAAGATAGAAAATCGGGTCGTAGCCGAACCCGCCCGTGCCGCTCGGAGCTTCCGCTAGTACGCCTGCGACTTCGCCGTCAAAGAAATGCTCCTGCCCCGAGGCGTCCATATACGCCAACGCGCAAACGAACCGCGCCGCACGTGGGGCTGCGCCACGGATGGCAGCGTCCATCGCAGCGGCAGGACGCCGCACGTCTTTGCGCGGGGCTGCGCTTTTCAGCGTTTCAAGTTCCTCCAGTACGCGCCGGATATTCGCGGCGTCGTTCCCGTGCCCGCCAGCGTAGCGCGCGGAATACACCCCCGGGCGTCCGTCCAGGGCATCCACCACAAGACCGGAATCATCCCCAAGCGAGGGGAGACCCGACGCCGCATAACAGGCGCGCGCCTTGATGAGCGCGTTCTCGCGAAAGGTTGCGCCGGTTTCTTCAACGGAAAAATCCCAGCCCAAAGATTGTGGGGAAATAAGCTCCACACCGGCGGGAGACAGGACAGCCTGCATCTCAATGAGTTTGTGCCGGTTATTGCTCGCAAGAACGATTCGCATCGCGTAAATATAACGGGCGCGCGCGAGTTTCGGATCGCTGCTCATGCGTGTACAGATTCCGACCCGGCAGTATGGATATACCCGACTATTATGGAGTTGTATCCCGGATCAGTCGGGACGGCGATTCGGAAGCTTTTCGGCTGCTCTTTCGGAAAAGGCTATTTTTTTTGAGAATTCGCGGCATTTTTCAACGCGCGCACCCGCGCTGTCGGCAGTTCGGCAAGACGCGCTGCTTGCTCTACAGACATACCTTCGGCGAGAAGATTGCGCGCAAGTTTTTCCTTTTCTTGGGTTCTTGCTTCTTCCCGCGCATGGCGCAGAGCAGCGGCTTCATTATGCCGCGCACGGGAGCGCAAACGCTCCAGTTCCCTGAACTCGTCCGCCGCTTTTGTTTGGCGGTACGCCTCGATTGCCTGATCCATGATTGGCACCCCCAGCGCTTCTATCTGGCGCAAATCTTCTTCCGATTCCGCCTTAAATAGCTTCAGCCACAGTTTCAACTCGTCGTGTGCATCCACAATATTCGGCAACTTCGATAACTCAAAATAACACAGGTGCATCTTGTCTGTCAACGCCGTATGCCGCGTGACCTCGAGCGCCTGAAACTCCGAGTGAAAATCCGTACACTTGAACAAATTAAAGGTAACGATGCTGATAAGGATAGTTTTCGGCAAGTCGATATAATCATCCCCTTCATGGAGTTCGCTCGAAAATTCTCTCGCCCAATAATACAGTGATCTTTCCGGATAATCGCCTTCATCATCCACCTGGACTTCCAGATCTACACGCTGACCGTTTATTTTCATGTTTATGTCGAGGCGGCAAAATTTATCGCCTTTCGTATCCGGCGGTATTTCTGAATTGGTAATAATCAACTGCTCTATGCTCTTTGCCTGTATTCCCAGCAGCGCCGCGACAAGCCTTTTCAGCAAAGCAGGATATCGGACAAACAGCATTTTGAAAAGCGTATCGTTGGTGAGCGTATAATCGAGTTTGGCCATGAAAAATTTCTCCCCGCGCATTTGAGGCACAACCCGCACATTCCATAAAAAGGAATACTCGCGCTACGTACCTGTTTTCTGCCTAAGAAAGGCTCGGGGGAGAGTTTAGGTTGCATATTTTTGAAATTTTTTTTGGGGGAACAGGTATCGCATACGGGAGTAAATCAGTACGTATGCCTATGGCGGGCGCTCTGCCGCTCTTCGGCGGAACCAAACGCACTTCCCTCCGGATCAAGCGTCCCGGCAAAAAAAAGGGCTGCCCCTCGCGGGACAGCCCCCAATGCTTAAGGTACAGCCTCCTCAATGCAATTCTCTCCCTATTGCATACCGGGCATATTATGTAGACGGACGGGTGGTGGACGTACTATAGCAAACACCAAAGGTACCGCTGGTCGCGCCGCTATATCCTGACACAGTAATAGTGACCGTTCCGGTGCTGTTGGCGGTAAAACTCTGCGGCGAACTCCAGCCGCTATCGACGCCGCTGAATATTGAAGCCCCGCTGCTCGTATACCTGGCGCTTACTATTACGTCCACTGATTTAGTGCCGTTGCCCTGATAGCTGTCGTTCCACCAAATACGGTAGGTTGTGCCGCTCGTGACGCTCATTGTGTATGTAACAGATCCGCCCGCCGTGAGGCTTCCGTTAGCCCAAACCCCTGCGGTAAGGGGCGGCGGCGCCGCGGAAGATGTGTTATACGCTATCTGGTATGTGCCGGTGTTGCCGCTGGTGTACGCCCATACGCGGATGTAATACTCCTGCCCGTCTGTGAGTGTACGCGAAACAAAACCACCATTCCCCAGGCTTGAGGATATTCCCACTGCAGTGCCGGTATCGGCATACACCTGAATATACACGCCGCCCGTCAATGTACCCAGAGTGGTGTGGATGAACTGCGCCGCCGCCGTGGCGGTAAACTTGAACCACTGCACCGCTCCTGCGGAAGCCAGGCTGCCATTACCCCAGGTGTTGGCGGTTAACTGCGTTACCCCGGTTGTTGGCAGGGTTATGGGCGGCGGCGTACTGGACGCGGTAAACCCTATCTGATACGTGCCTGTATAACTGCTGCTGTATGGCCGCACGCGGATGTAATACTCCTGCCCAACCGTCAGCGCGCGCGAAACAGGCGTACCGGCCGTAATATACTCTGTTCCGCCGACCGTTGAACCCGCGCTGTCATATACCTGAATATAGGGATAATTCAACGTACCTGCTTCAATATGGATATACTGCGCCGCCGCCGTAGCGGTAAACGTATACCACTGCACCGCGCCTGCGGAAGCCAGATTCCCATCAGCCCAGACGTTTTCGGTCAGCGAAGCTGCGGTTGCGCCCGGCGTTATAAAAGAAGCGCTAAACGCTATCCGATACGTGCCTGTATAATACGTGCCTGTATAACTGTCTCTGTATGGCCACACCTTAATATAATACTCCTGCCCAACCGTCAGCGCGCGCGAAGCAGGCGTATTGGCCGTAATATACTCTGTTCCGCCGACCGTTGAACCCGCGCTGTCATATACCTGAATATAGGAACTATTCAACGTACCTGCGCCAATATGGAAGAACTGCGTCGCCGCCGTGGCGGTAAACGTATACCACTGCACCGCGCCTGCGGAAGCCAGATTCCCATCAGTCCAGGTGTTTTCGGTCAGCGAAGTTACGGTTGCGCCCGGCGTTATAAAAGAAGCGCTCAACGCTATCTGATACGTGCCTGTATAACTGCCGCTGGTGTACGCCCATACACGGATGTAATACTCCTGCCCAATGGTGAGTGTACGCGAAACAGACGTGTCGATTGACGCGCTTCCTGCCGCAATACCGGTACTGGCATACACCTGGATATACACGCTGTTCGCCAATGTCCCCAGAGCAGTGTGGATGTATTGCGTCGCCGCCGTAGCGGTAAACGTATACCACTGCACCGCGCCTGCGGAAGCCAGATTGCCATCGGCCCAGACATTTTCTGTTAACTGCGTTATCCCGGTTGTGGGCAGGGTTATGGGCGGCGGCGTACTGGACGCGGTAAACCCTATCTGGTATGTGCCGCTACCGCCGTAGCGCTGTACGCAGATGTAATACTCCTGCCCAACGGTGAGCACGTACGAAGCATACGCGGTAATGCTGTTCAGAACCGAATAGGTGCCGTTTTCAAGACCTGTACTGGTATACAATCGGAAAGACAGAGCCGTCAGCGTCCCAAAGGCTGCGTGGATGTACTGTGTACTCGCCGTGGCGGTAAACTTATACCACTGTACCGCGCCTGATGAAGACAGATTGCCATCGGCCCAGACATTTTCTGTTAACTGCGTTACCCCGGTTGTTGGCAGGGTTATGGGCGCAGCGACTGCCGCATTGCTCACCATTATTTGATACGAACCCGAACCGGTGCCATATACCCTGAGATAGTATGTCTGGCCGGATGTGAGGGTTCTGTTAAAGGTGTAAAAATTTTCGGCGGTGGTTATTGCAATATTTTCTCCTACCGCCGAATCTGTCCCTGCGCTGCTATACATACGTACATAGCCTGTCAGCGTTCCGCGCGAAACAGCCACATAATGCGTGGATGCGGTTGCCGTAAACCGGTACCATATTTCGCCGTCTGAGGGTTTAGTCCCTGCCGCCCATGTGTTCATATCGAGCGGTATGGCTGCCGCCGCCGTCAATCCATCCGCCGCTGCGGAACTGCCGGAACTCGTTCCGCCGAGCGAACTGCTCCCGCCGGACGGATTACTCGCAGCGGAATTACCGCCATTGCTTGCCGCGCCGGCACTGGAGGCAAGTAATTCTTCGGGATCGCCGCCGCACGCCGCGAAACAGAGGACAATAAACATAAGGATGGAAAAGATACAACGTGAAGCATTGCGTTTTTCGATGATGGTTTTCACAGATCTTCCTTCCCTGATTATGAGATATTTTCCGAAATTCGGAAAATTCCCAGAAATAATACCCCCC